>NZ_JBIRZZ010000007.1:0-26103 GCF_044391385.1 Streptomyces sp. NPDC018693
TGCAGATCTCGCAATCCACACCGAGCCAGAGGGCCCTCACCCATTTCAAGATCACACGTCAGTGATCGCTGTCACCAACCTCCGTGGGCAGAACACCTAGCTGCGGGCAGTCGTGCCGCTGGGGCGGCACGGGTGGGCGCAGCGGCACCTCGTCAGCGCCGAGTTGCGCGACCCACCCCTCCCGGCCGACCCGTGCGTCTCCGTTAGCGTTCAGCTTCATGCGTACCCTCCTGATCACGGGACCCGGCGGCTCCGGTCGGACGACCGTCGCGGCGGCCACCGCCCTCGCCGCCGCAGCCGACGGCACCCGCACCCTCGTCCTGAGCGCCGACCGGTCCGACACCCTCGGCACTGCCCTGGGCGTGCGGACCGGTGCCGTGCCCGTGACGGTCACCCCGCACCTCACCGCCTGGCGCCCCGACCCCGCCGCCGGCTTCCGGGACGACCTCGCCGGTTTCCAGGAGCGCGCGACCACCGTCCTCGACCTGCTGGGCGCGTCCAGACTCGACCCCGAAGAGGTCACCCCCCTCCCCGGCGCCGAGGAGCTCGCTCTCCTCCGCGCCTTGCGCGACGCCGCCCTGGCCATGGGGGCACCTCCCAGGCCGTTCGGGCACTGGGGGAGGCACGAGCTGCTGGTCGTCGATCTGCCCCCCGCGCCCCAGGCCCTGGCACTGCTCGCGCTGCCCGAGGAACTCCGCCGCTACCTCCGCCGCCTCCTGCCCCCCGAGCGGCAGGCCGCCCGCGCCCTGCGCCCGGTCCTCGGACGACTCGCCGGCGTCCCCATGCCCGCCGAGTGGCTCTACGACACCGCCGCCCGCTGGGACCTGGAGCTCGCCGCCGTCGAGGCCGTCGTCACCGACCCAGGCACCGTCGTACGGCTGGTCGCCGAGCCCGGCCCGGCCGGCGCCGACGCCGTCCGCGACACCACCCTCGGCCTCGCCCTGCGCGGCCTGCGCACCGAGTCCCTGGTCGCCAACCGCGTCCTGCCCGAGTCGGACGCCGTCGGCTGGCTCGCCGGCCCCGTGGCCCAGCAACGCAAGACCCTGGAGGAGTGGACCGACGTACACGGCGACGTCCGTGTCCTTCCCCACCTCGGCCGGGACCCCCGCGGCACCGACGACCTCACCGCCCTCGCACCGGGCCCCGTCAACACCGCGCTTCCCCCGGTCGAGTGGCCGGTCACCGACCGGCTCGCCGCCGACGGCGGCAGCCGGGTCCTCGTATGGCACCTCCCGCTCCCCGGCGCCATACGCGACGAGCTCGACCTCATCCGCCGCGGCGACGAACTCGTCGTCACCGCCGGGCCGTTCCGCCGTATCGTCCCGCTGCCCTCCGCGCTGCGCCGCTGCACCGTCGACGGCGCGGCCCTGTGCGACGACGAGCTGCGCGTCCGCTTCGCGCCCGATCCCGAGCTGTGGCCTCGCGCACGGTGAACCGCCTACCGCCGTTCGGGTAACGTCGTAGGGACGAACCGTAGTCAGGAGTCCGTCATGAGCGAAGAGCGACCCATCAACGACGGCGCTTCGGAGGAGACCGTCGAAGAGGCTCCGCGCGCCACCGACGCCGACGCCTGGTCCACCGCCTGCGCCGAGGACCTCGCGGCCGAGAAGGCCCGCCGCCGCGCGGAGTCCGGTCAGCCGCCCGGCTCGGCCGCCGAGGAACTGCGCAAGTTCGTCGACGCCGTCGCGGACCGCCTCTCCGGCCTGCAGTCCCCGCTGCTGGGCGCGGTCGCCGGGCCCGCGGCCCAGCAGGTGGTGCGCCAGGTGGTCCGCCAGGCCAAGGCCGCCGTCGAACCGGTCATCGAACGCAACCCGGACGTCATAGACCACCTGGCCGCCGCGGGCAACGAGCTGCTCGCGGCCTACCGCTCCGCCGTCCAGTCCCAGGAGAAGCGCTGGACCACAGGGGACACGGAACTCGACGACCTCCGCGACCGAGGTGAGCAGGGAGACGGAGGGGACCGCGGAGACCGTGGTGAGGACAGCGGTCCCGGGCAGCGCATCGACTTGGACTGACACCGCCCTCGGGTACGGTTGGCCTAGCGGGGCTCGACCGAAACTGAGGGATTCATGGGACTCACCATCGGCGTCGACATCGGCGGCACGAAGATCGCGGCCGGCGTGGTCGACGAGGAAGGCAACATCCTCTCGACCTTCAAGGTGCCGACCCCCACCACGCCCGGGGCCATCGTGGACGCCATCGCCTCGGCGGTGGAGGGCGCCCGTGCGGGGCACGAGATCGTCGGCGTGGGCATCGGCGCCGCCGGATACGTCAACCGGCAGCGTTCCACCGTCTACTTCGCCCCCAACATCGACTGGCGCAACGAGCCGCTGAAGGAGAAGGTCCAGGAGCGCACCGGCCTTCCCGTCGTCGTGGAGAACGACGCCAACGCGGCCGCCTGGGGCGAGTACAAGTTCGGCGCCGGCGCGGGCCACCGCAACGTCATCTGCATCACGCTCGGCACCGGCCTCGGCGGCGGCATCATCATCGGCAACAAGCTGCGCCGCGGCCACTTCGGCGTCGCCGCCGAGTTCGGCCACATCCGCATGGTGCCGGACGGCCTGCTCTGCGGCTGCGGCTCCCAGGGCTGCTGGGAGCAGTACGCCTCCGGCCGCGCCCTCGTCCGCTACGCCAAGCAGCGCGCCAACGCCACCCCGGAGAACGCCGAGATCCTGCTCGGCTTCGGCGACGGCACCCCCAACGGCATCGAGGGCAAGCACATCTCCATGGCCGCCCGCCAGGGCGACCCGGTCGCCGTGGACTCCTACCGCGAGCTGGCCCGCTGGGTCGGCGCCGGCCTCGCCGACCTCGCCTCCCTCTTCGACCCCTCAGCCTTCATCGTCGGCGGCGGCCTGTCCGACGAGGGCGAACTGGTCCTCGACCCGATCCGCAAGTCCTACAAGCGCTGGCTGGTCGGCGGCAACTGGCGCCCGGTGGCCGACGTCCTGGCCGCGCGGCTCGGCAACAAGGCGGGGCTGGTAGGCGCGGCGGACCTGGCCCGCGAGCCCGACCCGATCATGTAATCGGACGTCGACTGCACCCACTTAAGGGGCGCGGGGCTGTATCGATATGCGGCTCCGCCGCGTGAGCGCGACCAGCCACCACGAAACCGGCACTCGCAAACAAGCCCTGCGCCCCACCCCATTACGCGTAGATTGATCCGCATGGATTTCATCCGCGTCCTGAGCTACAACATCCGCTCACTCCGCGACGACGAATCCGCCCTGACCCGAGTCATCACCGCCTGCACCCCCGACCTGGTCCTCCTCCAAGAAGCCCCCCGCTTCTTCCGCTGGCGCAAGAAACTCGCCCGCCTGGCCAGAGCCGCAGACCTGGTCATCCTCTCGGGAGGAGCCACCGCCGCCGGCCCCGCCCTCCTGTGCTCCCTCCGCACCACCGTCGAGCACACGGAAGACGTCCTCCTCCCCCTCACCCCCGGCCTGCACCGCCGAGGCTTCTCCACGGCCGTCGTACGCCTGGGAGGCGCCCGCCTCGGCGTCCTCAGCTGCCACCTCAGCCTCGACGCGACCGAGCGCTACGACCAGGGCGGCATGCTCCTCGACCGCCTCGCGGCGATGGACGTGGACCACGCCGTCGCGGGCGGCGACCTCAACGAACGCCCCGGCGGCCGCACCTTCACCCGCCTCGCCGAGAACCTCCAGGACTGCTGGACCGTGGCCCCTTCGGGCGCCGAGCACACCTTCCCGCAGGCCGCCCCCGACCGCCGTATCGACGCGATCTTCGCGACGAAGGGCATCGAGGTCCTCGGCTGTGGGGTGCCGACCGACCTGCCCGGCATCACTCGGGCAGACCTGAGGGCGGCCACGGACCACCTCCCGGTCCTGGCCACCCTCAGAATTCCGGCTTCCTAGACGTCCCGGCTTCCTAGACGACCGCTCCCCGCCCGGGATCGTCCCCGTCCTCGTCATCCGTCCGCATCCGCATCACCAGCGTCGCGAACCCGCCGAGGAAGCCGCCGATGCCGACCGTGGCCAGCCACCAGGTCATGTCCCAGCGCAGCAGCACCGCCAGCAGGAGCAGCAGCGGCCCGCCGATCACCGCGAGCCAGGCGAACTTGGCCGTGGCGTCGGCGGCCGGTAGCGGGGGCGGCTCCGGCGGGACGAAGTGACCCTCGTCGTCCTCGTCGAAGTCCTCGTCGGCGGGCTCGGCGACCGAGTAGTCACGCGGGCCGGCGACGCCGGGCGCGAAGGCGATCGAACTGCCGAGGGGCTTCACCGGCTCACCCTCGGGCTCGGCCTTCTCGCCCTTCTCGCCCTTCTCGCCCTTCTCCTCCGGCTCGCTCCTCGTGCCCTTCTCCTCCGGGGGCTCGTCGTTCGCCCGCGCCTCCAACAGCGCCAGGTCCTCGACCGACTTGAAGGGCTTGGCGCCCGGCGGGTCCGGGGGCTCCTCGCCGTACCCGGCGACGATCGCCGCCCAGGCCGCGTCCTCGTCGAAGGGCACGCTCTGCTCCTCCGGCTCGAGACCGTCCTCACGGTCGGAGTCGTGCTCAGCCACCTGCCCTCGTCCCTTCCTTCCCGGCCTGGGGTGCGAGCCGGCCGATGAACCCGAGGCTCTCCTCGAAGATCCGGTCCGCGTCGTAGTCCAACGTCGCCACGTGGTAGCTCTGTTCCAGCACGATCTCCGTCACGTCCGTCGACGACACCCGGCTCAGGACGCGCGCCGAGTCGGCCGGCGGCACCACATGGTCCTGCGGGCTGCGCAGCAGCAGCAACGGCTGGGTGACCTGGGGCAGTTCACGGTCCACCAGCCGGAAGAAGTCGCGCAGGGAGTGCGCCGCGTGCAGCGGCACCCGGGTGTAGCCCAGCTCGATGCCGCCCGGCTTCGCGATGTCGCTCGCGATGCCCCGCGTCGTCCGCACGACATGACGGGCCACCGGAAGGGCGTACGCCGACAGGCCGTGCACCTTGTTCGCCGGGTTGACGACGACCACGCCCGCGACCGCGTCCCCGTGCCTGGCGGCCAGCCGCAGCGCCAGCGCGCCGCCCATGGACAGGCCGGCCACGAACACCTGCGCGCAGTGCTCCCGCAGGGCACGCAGCTCGCGGTCCACCTCCGCGTACCAGTCGGGCCAGCCGGTGAGCTGGAGGTCCTCCCAGCGGGTGCCGTGCCCGGGCAGCAGCGGCAGCGACACGGTGAACCCGCGCTCGGCGAGGTACTGCGCCCAGGGCCGCAGCGACTGGGGGGATCCGGTGAAGCCGTGGCAGAGGAGGACCCCGACCTCCCCACCCTCATGGCGGTACGGCTCGGCTCCCGGAAGGACCGGCACCTCGGTCTCCTGTTCTTCACGAAGGGACATTCACGAAGGGACGTCCACCAAGGACGTTCACTGAGGGACGTGTGGTTCACCGTACGCGACGGCACCGACACCGACCAGGCCCGTCGAAGCCCTTCGGCATCACCGGCGGGTCACCGACGGGTTATGGTCTGTTCGACACATACAGGAGGCACTCGGTTGTTGTACGGCGCGATGAAGGTTTCCGTCGGGGGACCGCTGAAGGTGATCTTCAGACCCTGGGTGGAGGGCCTGGAGAACGTCCCCGCCGAGGGCCCCGCGATCCTGGCGAGCAACCACCTGTCGTTCTCGGACTCGTTCTTCCTGCCCGCGGTCCTCGACCGCAAGGTGACGTTCATCGCGAAGGCCGAGTACTTCACCACGCCCGGCGTGAAGGGCCGGCTGACCGCCGCCTTCTTCAAGGGCGTGGGACAGCTCCCCGTGGACCGCTCGGGCGCGCGCGGCGCGGGCGAGGCCGCCGTCAGGAGCGGCATCGAGGTGCTGGAGCGCGGCGAGTTGTTCGGCATCTACCCCGAGGGCACCCGCTCGCCCGACGGCCGCCTCTACCGCGGCAAACCGGGCGGCCTCGCACGCGTGGCGCTCGCCACCGGCGCGCCGGTCATCCCGGTCGCCATGATCGACACCGAGAAGATCCAGCCGCCCGGCAAGGTGATGCCGAAGGTGATGCGGCCCGGCATCCGCATCGGCAAGCCCATGGACTTCAGCCGCTACCAGGGCATGGACAGCGACCGCTTCGTGCTGCGCGCGGTGACCGACGAGGTCATGTACGAGATCATGAAGCTCTCCGGCCAGGAGTACGTCGACATGTACGCGACCGCCGCCAAGCGGCAGATCGCGGAGGCGGCCAAGGCCGAGAAGGAAGCGGAGAAGGCCGCGAAGGCCGCGCTCGCCCAGGCCGAGAAGGAACAGGCGAAGAAGGAGAAGGCGGCGCGGGAGCAGGCGGCGAAGGAGCAGGCGGAGAAGCCCGAGTCCTAGCCGGACCGGGACAGGGGACAGCAGGGGGGCGGGGACCATGGCCAGGCGTGAACGTGTCATGCGGATGTCGGTCGAGCAGCCGCTGTGGCGCGCGCTCACCGCCTTCCGCGTCCTGACCATGCTGTACGCGATCGGCCTGTACGCCTCCGCCCGCGACCACTACGACCGCCCCGGCCTCGCCCTCACCTACTACGCCGTCCTCGTCGTCTGGACCTTCGCCACCCTGCCCCGGGTCCAGAACGCGACCGCCTGCACCAAGCGCTTCCTCGCCGCCGACCTCACCATCGCCCTCACCGGCATCGTCCTGACCCCGCTCGCCGTCACCGAGCAGCACATCCAGGACGGCGGCCCGACCCTGCCGTCGATATGGACCGCCGGCTCGGTCCTCGCGTACGCCATCAAGGGCGGCTGGCGCTGGGCGGCGTTCGCCTCGACGACCGTCGCCGCCGCCAACCTGATCGAGCGCGGCCACCCGGCCCGTGACACCGTGCACAACGTGATCCTCGTCTGGGTCGCCTCCATCGCCATCGGCTACGTCGTCGAGGTGGCCCGCGCCTCCGAGCGCACCCTCGCCCGCGCCCTGGAGATCGAGGCCGCCACCCGGGAACGTGAGCGGCTCGCCCGGGACATCCACGACAGCGTGCTCCAGGTGCTGGCGATGGTGAAGCGGCGCGGCGCCGCGCTCGGCGGCGAGGCGGCCGAGCTGGGCCGGATGGCCGGCGAGCAGGAGGTCGCGCTGCGCACCCTGGTCTCCGGCGGGCTGACCCCCGTCTCCCGGGTCTCGGAGGACGCGGCCGAGGGCGCGCTCGTACGGGTCGTGGAAGTACCCGACGACGAGCGGGACGGCACCGGCGGCCCCGTCGACCTGCGCGCCCTGCTCGCCCCGTACGCCGGTGAGCGCGTCAACCTCGCCGAACCGGGCGCCCCGGTGCGGCTGCCCCCGGCCGCCGCCCGCGAGCTGGCCGCCGCCGTCGGGGCCGCGCTGGACAACGTACGGCAGCACGCGGGGGCAGACGCCCGCGCGTGGATCCTGGTCGAGGACGAGCCCGACGCGGTGATCGTCACCGTACGGGACGACGGGCCCGGCATCCCGGAGGGGAGGCTGGCGCAGGCCGAGGGCGAGGGGCGGCTCGGGGTCGCCCTGTCGATCCGGGGCCGGCTGCGCGATCTCGGCGGCAGCGCCGAGCTGATCTCGACGCCCGGGCAGGGCACCGAGGTCGAGCTGACCGTACCGAAAGACGTGAAGAGCACCCGGGGGAAGGCAGGACAGCGATGAGCACGGACGAAGAGCGCGGCCCGATCAAGGTGATGGTGGTCGACGACCACCCCATGTGGCGCGACGCGGTCGCCCGGGACCTGACCGAGTCCGGCTTCCAGGTGGTCGCCACCGCGGGCGACGGCGAGCAGGCCGTGCGCCGCGCCAAGGCCGCCGGACCCGACGTCCTGGTCCTCGACCTGAACCTGCCCGCCAAGCCCGGCGTCCAGGTCTGCAAGGAGGTCGTCGCCGCCGACCCGGCGCTGCGCGTCCTCGTGCTGTCGGCGAGCGGTGAGCACGCCGATGTGCTGGAGGCGGTCAAGTCCGGCGCGACCGGCTATCTGCTGAAGTCGGCCTCCACCGAGGAACTGCTGGACGCGGTGCGCCGCACGGCCGTCGGCGACCCGGTGTTCACCCCCGGCCTGGCCGGACTGGTCCTCGGCGAGTACCGCCGCCTCGCCTCCGAACCGGCACCCGCCCCCGACACCGACACACCCGGCGCACCCCGGCTCACCGACCGCGAGACCGAGGTACTGCGCCTGGTCGCCAAGGGTCTGAGCTACAAGCAGATCGCCGAGCGCCTCGTCATCTCCCACCGCACGGTCCAGAACCACGTCCAGAACACCCTCGGCAAGCTCCAGCTGCACAACAGGGTCGAGCTGGTCCGCTACGCCATAGAAAGAGGACTCGACGACGCCTGAACCCCCGCCCGGCGACCCGCCGCAACGCTAGCGTGGGACGTGAGACGCACACCGCGGGCGAAGGGACATTCCCATGCGCGTCGGAGTACTGACCGGAGGCCGCGACTGCCCGGGCCTCAACGCCGTGATCCGGGCCGTGGTCCGCAAGGGCGTGCAGGAGTACGGCCATGAGTTCGTCGGCTTCGTCGACGGCTGGCGCGGCCCCCTCGACGGCGAGACCGTCCCCCTCGACATCCCCGCCGTGCGCGGCACCCTCCCGCGCGGCGGCACCATCCTCGGCACCTCGCGCACCCACCCCTTGGACTACGACAACGGCGTCCGCCGCATCCGCGACAACCTCGCCAAGCTCGACGTCGAGGCCCTGATCGCGATCGGCGGCCGGGACACCCTCGGCACGGCGGCCCGCCTCGCCGACGAGCACGGGCTGCCCTGTGTCGCCGTACCCAAGACCATCGACAACGACCTGGCCGGCACCGACTACACCCTCGGTTTCGACACCGCCGTCGGTGTCGCCACCGGGGCGATCGACCGGCTGCACACCACCGCCGAGTCCCACAAGCGGGTGCTCGTCGTCGAGGTGATGGGCGGCGACGCGGGCTGGATCGCGGTGCACTCCGGGCTGGCCGGCGGCGCCAACGTCATCCTCATCCCCGAGCAGCCCTTCGACGTCGACCAGGTGTGCGCCTGGGTCACCTCCCGCTTCCGGGCGTCGTACGCGCCGATCGTGGTCGTCTCCGACGGGGCCCGCCCCAAGGACGGCACCGTGGTGCTCACCCCGAGCGGCCCGTCCGGGCTGCGGTTGTCCGGGGTGGGGGAGTGGCTGGGCCGGGAGATCGAGGGCCGCACCGGCAAGGAGGCCCGCACCACCGTCCTCGGGCACCTCCAGCGCGGCGGCTCCCCGAGCCCCTTCGACCGCTGGCTCGCCACCCGCTTCGGCCTGCACGCCATCGATGCCGTCCACGAGCGCGACTTCGGCACCATGGTCGCCCTGCGCGGCACCGACATCGTCCGCGTGCCGATCGCGACGGCGACGGCCGCCCCCAAGACGGTCGACCCGAAGCGGTATGCGGAGGTGGGGGTCTTCTTCGGCTGAACCGGCGACGGCCGGACCGGCGGCAGCGGGGCCGGACCCGTATATTCGGCCCATAGTCGATCACACAACGGGAGCGGTCTTGGAGATCCTTGCCTTCGGGGTGCAGGCCGACGAGAAGCCCCTCATCGAGCGCGCGTTCGCCGGACACCACGAGGTCCGCTGTCTGGACGTGTTCCTCAACGAGGACACCGCGCCCATCGCGCTCGGCTACGAGGCGATCTCCACCAGCGTCAACTGCGACCTCAACCACCGCGTCCTGCAGACCCTCGCGGCCGGCGGCACCCAGATGGTCGCCCAGCGCTCGACCGGCTTCAACAACATCGACCTGGCCGTCGCCGAGCGGCTCGCCATGACGGTCGCCAGGGTGTCGTACTACTCGCCGCACTCGGTCGCCGAGTTCGCCTGGACCCTCGCCATGGCCGTCAACCGCCGCATCGTGCGCGCCGCCGGCCGCACCCGCGACTTCGACTTCCGGCTCGACGGGCTGATGGGCCGCGACATGCACGGCCGCACCGTCGGTGTCCTCGGCACCGGCAAGATCGGCGAGGCGTTCACCCGGATCGCCCACGGCTTCGGCATGCGGCTGCTCGGCTGGGACGTCGCCGAGAACCCCACCTGCATGGAACTCGGCATGCGGTACGTCTCCAAGGACCAGCTTCTCGCCGAGTCCGACCTGATCAGCCTGCACGTCCCGCTGATGCCGGAGACCCAGCACCTCATCGACGCCGACGCCCTGAAGGCGATGAAGAACGACGCGATCCTGGTGAACTCCAGCCGCGGCGGCCTCATCGACACCGTGGCCCTCGTCGCCGAACTGCGCGAGGGCCGCTTCACCGGCGTCGGCCTCGACGTCTACGAGGCCGAGGCGGGCCTGTTCTTCCTCGACAAGTCCCTGGAGGCCATCGAGGACGACACCCTGGCCCGCCTGGTCACCTTCCCGAACGTCCTGGTCACCTCCCACCAGGCGTACTACACGGTGGACGCCGTCGGCCAGATCATCGACACCACCGTCCGCAACGTCCTCGACTACCGGGCGGGCCGCCGCTCGGAGAACGTGCTGGTGCCGCGCAGCTGACCGACCAGCTCCCGCACGACCGCCGCGCCGTTCAGCGTCAGCACCGACTCCGGGTGGAACTGCACGCCCGCGAAGCCCGATCCGCGCAGGGCATGCACCTCGTGCGCCGCGTTCCGGCTCACCTCGACGCCGTGCGCGGCGAGCTCGGCGGCCGCCTCGTCGTCGCAGCGCGCCACGAAGCTGTTGTAGAAGCCGACCGTCTCCGGCCGCCCGAACAGGTCGATCGTCGTCTGCGCACCCTGGTACGGCACCTCCTTCCGTACGATGTCCAGCCCCAGCTCGGCCGCGATCAGCTCGTGCCCGAGACACACGCCGAGGACACCGTGCCGGTGCTCCCGGACGACCGTCGCCGTCAGCTCCCGCAGGAACCGCATCTTCGGGTCGGCGAGGTCGGACGGGTCGCCGGGGCCGGGCCCGAGGACCACCGGGCCCTCGTGCGCGAGGACCGCCGCCCGCAGCCCCGGCTCGTCGTACCGCCGGACGGTCACGTCCAGGCCGCTGGAGCGCAGCACATGGGCGAGCATCGCGGTGAAGGTGTCCTCACCGTCGACGACCAGCGCATGCCCGGTCAGTTCGGCCGACCGCTCCTGCATCCGCAGCCAGAACGGCGCCAGCGACGCCCGGCGCCCGTCCAGCGCGGCCCGCACCCGCGGGTCGTCGGCCAGCCGGGGCCGCGCGTGTTCCGCCCGGGGCCGGGACGGACGTACCCCCAGCGCCGCCAGCACACCCGCCGCCTTCGCGTGGGTCTCCGCGACCTCGCCCGCCGGGTCCGAGCCGCGGACCAGGGTGGCTCCGACCGGGACGCGCAGCCGGCCGTCGGAGGAGATGTCGGCGGTGCGGATGAGGATGGGGGAGTCCAGCGTCTGGGCGCCGCCGGAGTCCCGGCCGATCAGGGCGAGCGCGCCCGCGTAGTAGCCGCGCCCACCGATTTCATGCCGCTCGATGACCCGGCAGGCGTTCTGCACAGGCGAGCCGGTGACAGTGGCCGCGAACATGGTCTCCTTCAGGACCTCCCGCACGTCCAGGGACGACTTCCCGCGCAACTCGTACTCCGTGTGCGCGAGGTGCGCCATCTCCTTCAGGCGCGGCCCGACGACGACGCCGCCCATGTCGCCGACCGTGCACATCATCTTGAGCTCCTCGTCGACGACCATCGACAGCTCCTCGATCTCCTTGCCGTCGGCGAGGAAGTCCAGCAGATGCTCCGGCGTGGGGCCCTCGGCCGGATAGCGGTACGTGCCGCTGATCGGGTTCATCACGACCGTGCCGCCGGACATCCGGACGTGCACCTCCGGGCTGGCCCCGACCAGCGTGCGGTCCCCGGTGTGCACGACGAACGTCCAGTACGCGCCCCGCTCACCCGCCAGCAGCCGCCGGAACAGGGCGAGGGCGTCGGCCCGTCCGAACCCCGGGATCTCACCCTCGTACGTCCGCCGGATGACGAAGTTGGCGCCCTCGCCCTGTCCGATCTCGTCCCGCAGCACCCGGCCGACGATCTCCGCGTACTCCTCGTCGCCGATGTCGAAGCCGCCGCCCTCGACGCGCACACCGTGTGCCGGGAGCCGGTCCGTCACGTCGGCCAGCGGGATTTCGTACGTCTCCTCGGGGATCAGCACCGCCAGGGGTGTCCCGTCGTCGCGCACGTCGAAGCCGCGCTCCCTGATCTGCCGGAAGGGGACCAGGGCCAGGCCCTGGTCGGGCAGGTCGGCGAGGCGGTCGCAGCTGCGGACCGGGCCGATCAGCAGCTCCACGGTGTCGTGGTCCTGGCCCGGTGTGCGGCGGCGGAGCAGGGCGAAGGGGCGGGGGTCGTGCAGGAGCTGTGCCAGATCCATGGTTCCTCTTCCGTCGATGTCGACTGTCGATGTCGATGTCGGTGAGGAACGACCCCGGGAACGCCGAAGGCCGCCCCTCGGGCGGCCTTCGCGATGTCGTACGTACGCGCTGTCAGTGGGCCGCCGGATGAGCGGTCCACCACCAGTTCTGGTTCGTCGGCGCGTACATGCGACGCACTCTAACGCAGTTCCGCGGATTCCACGTCAGATGACCATGTTGTAGATGTTCCAGCCGGCGCCGACGCGCGTGCGCGGCGCGAAGGGGGCGGTGGCGCTGCCCGTGCCCTTGTAGAACCAGAGCACGCCGTCCTTGTCCCGGGCGATCAGGTCCGGCCTGCCGTCACGGTCGAGGTCGCTGGGGCCGCGCAGCAGGCTGTAGATGTTCCAGCCGGCGCCGATGCGCGTGCGCGGCGCGAAGGGGGCGGTGGCGCTGCCCGTGCCCTTGTAGAGCCAGAGCACGCCGCTGCCGTCGCGGGCGATCAGGTCCGCCTTGCCGTCTCCGGTGAGGTCGCCGGTGTCCGTGAGCGCGTTGTAGATGTTCCAGCCGGCGCCGATGCGCGTGCGCGGCGCGAAGGGGGCCGTGGTGCTGCCGGTGCCCTTGTAGAACCAGAGCACTCCGCCGCCGTCGCGGGCGATCAGGTCGGGCCTGCCGTCACGGTCGAGGTCGCGGGCACCGGTGAACGTGTTGTAGATGCTCCAGCCGCCGCCGACCCGGACGCGCGGCGCGAACGGCGCCGACGGGTTGCCGCTGGCCTTGTAGTACCAGAGCACTCCGCCGGTGTCGCGGGCCACCATGTCACCGGTGCCGTCCGCGCGCAGCGCCGTCAGCGTCGTCACCGCGTTGTAGGTGTTCCAGCCGCCGCCCACCCGGTAGCGGCTGAGGAACGGCGCGGTGGCGCTGCCGGTGCCCTGGTACTGCCACAGGACGCCGGAGGAGTCACGGCCGAGGATGTTGTAGCGGTTGGTGCCCGGGTCCGGGGCGGTGCTGTTCACCACCTGGACGTCGGAGGCGCGCACCCAGCCGAGCCGGTGGTTGAAGCGGATCGGGTAGAAGGTGTTGCTGCTGCCCACGACCACGGTGCGGGAACCCGCGCCGGAGCCGTCGTAGGTGCCGCTGTTGAAGTAGGAGCCGGTGACGAGCGAGCCCGCCAGCGTGTACTTCTGTCCGGTGAGGACGGTGTACTTGGTCAGCGACGCGTTGTTCGAGCCCTGCACCGACACCCCGGTGCCGGAGTACGCGGCGTCCTCGGGGTAGGTGCGCCCGTACACCGGCACCGAGCTGAGGCCCGCCTTGGGCGTGATCACGCTCTGGGTGCCGACGGCGGTGGCGAACTGGCCGCCCGGGTTGTAGAACCACGCCTTCTTGCCGCCGTACCAGATGGCGGTCCAGTTCGTCTGCGCCTCGGCGACGACGTACTCGCCGCCGGCCACGACCTTGTTGCCCCAGTTCCAGCCCTCGGTCCAGGTCTGGGTGCCGAGGTAGGGGTCGCTGAGGGTGGCCGAGGTGGTGGACGGCGAGGTGTACAGGTAGCCGAAGTTCGCCGGCTGCTTGGCGACCGCGGTGCCGCCGTTGGTGAGGGTCGGCTGGTTCAGCGAGTTGAAGGGCGGGACGACGCGGATCAGCTGACCGGCCTTGTAGAGACCGCCGGCGCCGCTGTCACCCGTCGGGGCACCCAGCAGCCGCATGTAGTGGTTCCAGTCCCAGAAGGGGCCCGGGTCCCAGTGCTGGCCCTTGACGTAGTTGTCCAGCGAGCCCGGCACCTCGTCGTGGCCGATGATGTGCTCACGGTCCAGCGGGATGCCGTACTTGGCCGCCAGGTACTTCACCAGCGCGGCCGAGGACTCGTACTGCGGCTCGGTGTACCAGCTGCCGTCCTTGATCGCGTAGCCCTCGTGCTCGATGCCGATCGAGTGCATGTTCATGCTCTTGTTGCCGGCATGCCACGCCTCGTTCTTGTTCTCGACGAGCTGGGTGACGAGGCCGTCCGAGGCGCGGATCAGGTAGTGCGCGCTGGCGTACGTGTGGGAGTTCTGGAAGACCGCGAGCGAACCGGCGTAGCTGCCCTCGGTGTCGTGCAGCAGGATGTAGCGGATCTCGTGGCCGGTGGTGGGGCGGTTGGCGACGCTGTAGTTGCCCCAGTCGTCGATCGTGCTGTTCTGCTTGTACGCGGCGGGGCGGAAGTCGCAGTTCAGGCCGGACGGGCACTCGGGAGTGGCGGTCGCGGTCGTGGCGGCCGCGGCGAGCTCGAAGTCCGAGGAGCGCTTCGGCTGCACCGACGGGTCGGCCGGCAGGGTCACGGACTGGCCGTCGGAGGTGAAGGCCCGCTCACCCGTCTTGATCGACTGGTACACGCGCTGCGCGAAGAGTTCCGCGCCCTTGCGGTCGGTGGCCTGGCTGGCGCGGGCCACGGCCGGGTACCAGGCGCCCGGGTCCTCGGGCAGCGAGCCGGTGGCGTCCTTCTGGTACTGGGCGAGGAGCGCGGCGCCGGCCCGGATGCTCTGCTGGGCGTCCTTCTGCACCTTCTCCGGGGAGACGTCGATCAGCTCGGCGGCCTCGTCCAGGGTGTGCAGCCGCGGGTCGCTGGTGTCGACGGCCTTCTTCTTCAGGCTCTTGAGCGCCTTGTCCGCGTCGAAGTGCTTCTCGATCGCCGGGTCGCCGCTGCGGTTCATGTGCTCGAGCTGGTGCTCGCGCTCGTCGGCCTCACCGTCGTGACCGTCCCCGAGGTCCTCCTCGTCGACGTCCGTGAGAGCCATCACGTTGTACGCGCCCGTGGTGGACGGCAGCCCGTCGTGGTCCTCCCAGCGGGTCTGCCGGTACGACACCGCCATCAGCACGCTCTGCGGGACGTCGAACTCCTCCGCGGCCCGCTCGAACGCGGTCTGCAGCGTCGGCGCGGCGGCTGGGGCGTCGTCCGAGCCGAGGAGGCCGGGCGAGGCGAGGGCCAGAGTGCCTGCCGTGGTGGCGGCGGCCGCGACCGAGGCGACACCGTAGATGAGCAGTCTCTTCTTCTTGCGGTCTCTGCGATGGCCCGCGCTCAAGTCCCCACCCCTGTTTATATGAAGATCAGTTGTTGTTATCAAGCGTTGAATGAGTGGCTGATGTTACCGAGCGCGCGTCCCACCCCCGCGCCGGGCTCCGTCTCACCTGTCGAGCCAGGCGAAAAACGGTCGACACGACCCCTTAATGTGGAGTGCGTGACCGTGAACGCTAAGACCAGCGCGAGCGCTGGCAACACCTGGCGAGACCTGCCCGCGGCGCAGCAGCCCGAGTACCCCGACACCGAGGCTCTGCGCGCAGTGATCGCGGACCTCGAGTCGTATCCGCCGCTCGTCTTCGCGGGCGAGTGCGACCAGCTGCGTGCCCGGATGGCGGCCGTCGCCAAGGGAGAGGCGTTCCTTCTCCAGGGCGGCGACTGCGCCGAGGCATTCGACGCGGTGTCGGCCGACCAGATCCGCAACAAGCTGAAGACCCTGCTCCAGATGGGCGCCGTACTGACGTACGCCGCCTCCGTGCCCGTGGTGAAGGTCGGTCGTATCGCCGGCCAGTACTCCAAGCCGCGCTCCAAGCCGACCGAGACCCGCGACGGCGTGACCCTGCCGACGTACCGCGGCGACTCCGTCAACGGCTTCGAGTTCAGCGAGGCCGCCCGCGTCCCGGACCCGGAGCGGCTGAAGCGCATGTACCACGCGTCGGCGTCGACGCTGAACCTGGTGCGCGCCTTCACCACCGGCGGCTACGCCGACCTGCGCCAGGTGCACGCCTGGAACCAGGACTTCGTGAAGTCGTCCCCGTCGGGCCAGCGCTACGAGCAGCTGGCGCGTGAGATCGACAACGCGCTGAACTTCATGCACGCCTGCGGGGCCGACCCGGAGGAGTTCAAGACCGTCGAGTTCTACTCCTCGCACGAGGCGCTGCTGCTCGACTACGAGTCCGCGCTGACCCGCGTCGACTCCCGCACCGGGCAGCTGTACGACGTCTCCGCCCACATGGTGTGGATCGGTGAGCGCACCCGCCAGCTGGACCACGCGCACATCGAGTTCGCCTCCAGGATCCGCAACCCGATCGGCATCAAGCTCGGCCCGACCACGACGGCCGAGGAGGCGCTGCAGTACATCGAGCGTCTGGACCCCGAGCGGGAGCCGGGCCGGCTGACCTTCATCGTCCGTATGGGCGCCGACAAGGTCCGCGACAAGCTGCCCGAGCTGATCGAGAAGGTCACGGCCTCCGGTGCCACCGTGGCCTGGGTGACCGACCCGATGCACGGCAACACCTTCGAGGCGGCCTCCGGCCACAAGACCCGCCGCTTCGACGACGTGCTCGACGAGGTCAAGGGCTTCTTCGAGGTGCACAAGGCGCTGGGCACCCACCCGGGCGGCATCCATGTCGAGCTCACCGGTGACGACGTCACCGAGTGCGTGGGCGGCGGCGACGAGATCTTCGTCGACGATCTGCACCAGCGCTACGAGACGGCGTGCGACCCGCGGCTGAACCGCAGCCAGTCGCTCGACCTGGCGTTCCTCGTCGCCGAGATGTACCGGGACCAGTAACCGGTCCGGTCAGGACCAGCGTGTGCAGTGGGGCGCGGATCACATACGATCCGCGCCCCATGCCACTTTTGCGAGTCCTGTGCGACGGGTAAGGTTAGGTTAGCCTCACCGATCAAGGGGATGGCACATCGAACCCGCCCGGGAGGTGAACCGCGTGTACGTCTGCAGTTGCTTCGGCATCACCGAACAGCAGGTCAAGCAGCACGCGGAGGACGGTGCCTGCACCCCTCGCCAGATAGCCTCCGCCTGCAAGGCCGGAACCGACTGCGGGTCGTGCGTACGCCGTATTCAGGCCATTCTGGGTCGGGGCGCCTGCCCCCGCCGTGAGCTGGCCGACCAGGGTCGCCCGGTGCTCGCCGAGCTGGAAGAGGCGGCCTAGCCCTCCGGCTGTTCGATCAGCTGGGCGATGTACAGCTCCTCGCCGAGCTTCTCGATGAGATCCAGCTGGGTGTCGAGGTAGTCGATGTGGTGCTCCTCGTCCTCCAGGATCGACTCGAAGATGTTCGCGGACGTGATGTCACCCTTTTCGCGCATCACCTTGATGCCGCGCTTCAGGCGGTCGATCGCCTCCACCTCGATCTCCCGGTCGGCCCGGAACATCTCCGTGACCGTCTGACCGATCCGCACATGGAACAGCCGCTGGTAGTTGGGCAGGCCGTCCAGGAACAGGATGCGATCGGTGAGCACCTCGGCGTGCTTCATCTCGTCGAACGACTCGTGACGCGTGTACTTCGCGAGCTTCGTCCAGCCGAGGTTCTCCTGCATCTTCGCGTGCAGGAAGTACTGGTTGATCGCGGTGAGCTCGCCGGTGAGCTGCTCGTTGAGGAACTCGATGACCTCGGGGTCGCCCTGCATCGCAGCGGCTCCTTCCACATGGGGAACGGGAGAGGGTGCGGCGGCATCCTCGCACCGGCGTCGAAGATCGTCCAGTAAGTGCGCACTTAGTAAGTAAGTGCAGGCTTAGTCCCAGTTGCCCGATTGTGAGGCAGGTTGTCGAGGGCGGGGAGCCGGCTGGTCATGTGCACCGTGCCGGGTCTGTCAGGATGGAGACATGGGTCATCCGGTGGAGCGAGCGACAGGAGAAGCAGCGGCGTCCGAGCTTCCGCCGGGGCAGCGGGTGCAGCGGGGCTGGCCGGTCACGCACTACGGGCCCGTCCCCAAGTTCCGGCCCGAGCGCTGGGAGTTCCGGGTCTTCGGCGCCACCGCCGACGGCGCCAAGCACTGCTGGACCCACGAGGAGTTCACGGCCCTGCCGTACACCACCGTCGTGGCCGATCTGCACTGCGTGACGAAGTTCAGCATGCTGGGCGCCGAGTGGGGCGGGATCCCCGCCCGGTCCATCCTGGAGATCGCGCCGCCCGCCCCTGAAGTCACCCATGTGATGGTGTGGGCCGAGTACGGCTTCAGCTCCAACCTCCGTCTGTCGGACTTCACCGCCGACACCACCCTCTTCGCCACCCACAAGGACGGGGAACTCCTCACCGCCGAACACGGCTTTCCGCTCCGCCTGATCGTGCCCCACCTGTACGCCTGGAAGGGCCCGAAGTGGGTCCGTGGCGTGGAGTACATGACCGCCGACCGCCGCGGCTTCTGGGAGGAACGCGGCTACCACAACATCGGCGACCCGTGGAAGGAACAGCGGTACTCGTACCAGGAGGAGCCGGGGGAGGGCCCGGAGCTCTGACAGTCAGCCGTCCCTGAGCTTCTTCAGGCGTTCCACGTCCGCCGCGTGGCCCTCCTTGCCGCCAGGGGTCTCGATGATCAGGGGGACGCCGGCCGTGGCGGGGTGGGTCATCAGGGCGCGGAACGGGTCCTCGCCGATGTGGCCGGAGCCGATGTTCTCGTGGCGGTCCTTGTGGGCCCCGACCACGTCCTTGGAGTCATTGGCGTGGATCAGCTTCAACCGGCCCTCGCCGACCGTGTCGACCAGCAGATCGAGCGTCTGGTGCATACCGCTCGGCCCGGTCAGGTCGTGACCGGCGGCGAAGATGTGACAGGTGTCCAGGCACACGCCCAGCTTCGGGTGGGCGTCAAGCGCCTCGAAGTACGGCCCGAAGTCCCAGGTCCGCGAGCACAGCGAGGAGCCCTGCCCGGCAGTCGACTCGATGAGCAGCCACGGGTCGTCGTCGCGCAGCTCGTCCAGCAGCGGCAGCAGATGCTCCCGCACCTGCTTCAGCGCCACCGACCGGTCCCGCCCTCCGGTCGCGCTGCCCGTGTGCACGACCACACCGAGGGCGCCGATCTCCCGGCCCCGCCGCAGCGAGTGCCGCAGCGACTCCACCGACCGCTCCACCGTCGCCTCGGTGTGCGACCCGAAGTTGATCAGATACGGCGCGTGCACGTACACCGGCATCGACTCCACCGCGCACGCCTCGCGGAACGCCTCGTCCTGCGCCGGGTTCCCGGCCGGCGTGGCCCAGCCGCGCGGATTGGCGACGAAGACCTGCACGGTCTCCGCCTTGAGGTCATGGGCGTACGACAACCCCACCGAGTGCAGACCGCCGGCCACCGGAACATGGCTGCCGACGGGGTTGCGTGAGGGGAAGGGGGACTGCTGGCTTGTCACCCGTCCAGGGTGTCACGCCGCCCGGACGGGCCCGTCACCGGATGGTGAGTCGCGACCCGTCACCGAATCATGAGGCGTGACCCGTCACCGGATTGTGATCGTGATCGTCGACCCCTTGGGCGCCGTCTCACCGCCGTCCACGGACTGGCTCCGCACCGTGTCGCCGAACAGCCCGAGGATCCCCCGGTCCTCCTTGACCTTGAAACCGGCGCCCTGCAGCTTCGCCTTCGCGTCGTCCACGCTCTCGCCCACCACGTCCGGGACCTCGACCATCACCGGGCCCTTGGACAGGGTCAGCGTGACGGTGTCGCCCTCGGCGAGCTCGCTGTCCGCCCCCGGGGACTGGGCGGCGACCTGCCCCTTGTCGAACTCGGAGTTGATCTCCTCGGCGGAGACCTCCACCGTCAGACCGGCCTCCTCCAGCTCGGCCCTCGCGTCGTCCAGGTCCCTGCCGGTGACGTCGGGGACCTCGACGGGGCTGCCCTTGCTGACGACCAGGGCGACCGCCGAGCCCGCGCGGCGCTCGGTGCCCGGCGCCGGGCTGCTGCTGATCACGGAGCCCCGGATGACCTCGTCACTGAACTCCTCGGTGACCAGACCCGGCTCCAGCCCGTCCGCGGCCAGCACTTCCTTGGCCTTGTCCAGCCGGGAGCCGGTCACATCCGGCACCTTCACGGTCTCGGGCCCGTCGGACACCGTGAGCGTCACCGAGGCGTTGCCGCGGACACGGGCGCCCGGCGCGGGGTCGGTGCTGATGACCCGGCCGCGCTCGACGGTGTCGCTGTACGCGTGCTTGACCTCCACGCCCAGCCCGGCCGCCCTCAGCCGCTCCTCGGCCTCCGCCTCGGTCTGTGTCAGCACCGCCGGGACCTTGGTGAACTGGCCCGCGTTGATGTACCAGACGCCCGCGCCGACCCCCAGCACCAGCAGCACGGCGGTGACGACGGCCAGCAGCCGAGGCCGCACGGCACGGCGGCGCGGCGGCGGGGGCGGGGCGGTGAAACGCGAGGTCCGGTCCAGCGGGTCACCGCCGTCACCGCCGGGCGGCTCCTCGTCGACGGGCAGCGGCCGGGGCACGGTCAGCGCGTGCGGGATCACACTGGTGCGGTCCTCGGCGTTGTCGTGCCCGGCGGAGCGGGCCTGCGGCGGCAGCGCGTCCAGCTGCTCGGCGCTGAGCGCGCCGCGCGCCTCACGCACCCGCGCCAGCAGCGCCACCGCGTCGTGCGGGCGGACGTCCGGGGTGCGGGCGGTGGCCGAGGCGACCAGCTCGTCCAGTTCGTACGCCAGCCCCGGCACGGCGGCCGAGGGCGGCGGCACGTCGTCGTGCAGATGCTTGTAGAGCACGATCGCGGGGGTCTCCCCGGCGTGCGGCTTCTCGCCGGTGAGCATCTCGTAGAGGACGACGCCGCACGCGTACACGTCGGCCCGGGCGTCCGTCGTCCCCTGCTCGATCTGCTCCGGTGCGAGGTAGGAGACGGTGCCGAGGACGGCCCCCGTGGTGTTGGTCACCGAGTCCACGGACCGCACCAGACCGAAGTCGGCGACCTTGACCCGCCCGTCGTCCCCTATGAGCACGTTCTCGGGCTTCATGTCGCGGTGCACGAACCCGGCCCGGTGCGCGGCGCCGAGCGCGGCCAGCACCGGCTCCAGGATGTCCAGAGCGGCCCGCGGCTGCAGCGCGCCCCGCTCACGCAGCACGTCCCGGAGCGTGCACCCCGCGACATACTCCATGGCCAGATAGACGTACGACCCGTCGGTCCCCTGGTCGAAGACCTGCACCACATTCGGATGCGCCAGCCGCGCCACCGACTTCGCCTCGCGGATGAACCGCTCGACGAACGCCCCGTCGACGGCGAGCGAGGGATGCATCACCTTCAGCGCGAGCACACGGTCCAGGCGGGTGTCCACGGCCCGGTAGACCGTGGCCATCCCACCGACCGCGATCCGCGCGTCGACGCGATAACGACCGTCGAGCACCTGCCCGACGAGAGGGTCCTGAAGGGTCGTGTCCACGCAGGCGAGTCTACGAGCCACCACCGACACCCCCACCCCTCCCACCGAACCGGTCCAGGACTGCAGCCGACCTGTGACGTGTACCGCTGCCGCTGTGGGCAGTCGTTCCGCAGGGCGGAACGGGTGGGCACAGCCCACAGCGCAGGGCACCGCTAACAGGCGCTCAGAAGGCCGGCCTCTCAGGGTCCAACCGAGCCAGCCCCTCCGCAGGAGATGACGCCTCGGCGAAGTGACGCCGGGGAATCCGGCCCGCCCGGTACGCGAGCCGACCCGCCTCCACCGCCGAGCGCATCGCGTGAGCCATGAGCACAGGATCCTGCGCCCGCGTCACCGCCGACGCCAGCATCACCCCCGCACACCCCAGCTCCATCGCCAGCGCCGCATCCGACGCCGTACCGGCCCCCGCGTCCAGAATCACCGGCACACGCGCGTGCTCCACGATCAGCTGAAAGTTGTGCGGGTTGCGAATCCCGAGCCCGGACCCGATCGGCGACCCCAGCGGCATGATCGCCGCACACCCCACGTCCTCCAGCTTCCGCGCCAGCACAGGATCGTCGTTCGTGTACGGCAACACCGTGAACCCGTCGTCCACCAGCGTCTCCGCCGCGTCCAGCAGCTCGATCGGATCCGGCAGCAGCGTCCGCTCGTCGGCGATGACCTCCAGCTTCACCACATCGGTCCCGAGTGCCTCCCGGGCCAGCCGCGCGGTGAGCACGGCCTCCCCGGCCGTGAAGCACCCGGCGGTGTTCGGCAGCACCCGGATCCCGAGCCTGTCCAGCACGGACAGCACGGACCCGTGCACCGACGGGTCCACCCGCCGCATCGCCACCGTCGTCAGCTCCGTGCCGGAGGCGACCAGCGCCCGTTCCAGCACCTCCAGGCTCGGGGCACCGCCGGTGCCCATGATCAGGCGGGACGAGAGGGTCGTACCGCCGAGGACAAAGGGATCGTCGGCCATGGTCAGCCTCCTTGGACGGCGGTCAGGACTTCCACCCGGTCGCCCTCGGAGAGGGGCGTGGCGGGCCACTGCGCGCGGGGGACGACGGTTTCGTTGAGGGCGGCGGCCACCCCCGAGGGCGCCGCGGTCAGCTCCCGTACGACGGCGTCGAGCGCCGTCCCCGGGGCGACCTCGCGCCGCTCCCCGTTGACCGAGATGTTCATACGGGCTGCTCCAGGAGGGCGAAACGCTTCGGTGTGAAGGGCCGGGCCACATCGGGCAGTTCACCGGTGGCCAGCACCTGCCCCAGCGCGTCGCCGGTGACCGGCGTGAGCAGCACCCCGTTGCGGTAGTGCCCGGTGGCCAGCAGCAGCCCGTCCAGCTCGGTCGGGCCGAGCAGCGGCGCGTTGTCGGGGGAGCCGGGGCGCAGCCCCGCGCGGGTCTCCGTCAGCGGCAGCTCGGTGATCCCGGGCACCAGCTCGTGCGCGTCCCGCAGCAGCTGGTACACACCACCCGCGGTCACGGTGGTGTCCCAGCCCAGCTCCTCGCTGGTGGCCCCCACGACCAGCTCGCCGTCCTCCCGCGCCACGAGATAGACATGGCTGCCGCGCACCATGGCGCGCACGGTCCGGCTCAGGAACGGCGCGTGCCGCCGCGGCACGGACAGCCGCAGGACCTGCCCCTTCACCGGCCGTACCGGCGGCAGGACGTGGTCCGGGACCCCCGCGAGCCGCCCGCTGAGGCTGCCGGCGGCGAGCACGACCTGCCCGGCGCCCAGTTCGTCACCCGCGCGCGTGACGACGCCCGTGGCCCGCTCCCGTAGGACCGTGAGCCGCTCCGCCCACTGGCGGTGGAGGACCACGCCCGCCCGCTCGCACGCGGCCACCAGTGCCGCCGCCAGCCGTCGCGGGTCGATCTGGTGGTCGCCGTCCACCCGCAGCCCGCCGCGCACACCCGGTGCGAGCATCGGCTCCAGGCGTCGGCACTCCCGCCCGGACAGCCACTCGGAGTCCAGCCCCGACTGCCGTTGCAGGGCGTGCAGTTCGCGCAGATGGGCGCGGTCGTCGGCGTCCAGGGCGACGGACAGTGTGCCGCTCTGCCGGTAGCCGAGGTCCCGGCCGGTGAGGTCGGTCAGCTCGGCCGCGAACTCGGGGTAGCGGCGGGCCGAGGCGAGGTTCAGGCCGAGCAGGGTCTGCTCGCCGTAGTGCAGTTCGGTGACGGCGGCCAGCATCCCGGCCGCCACCTGGGCGGCCCCGCCGCCCGGTTCGGGGTCCACCACGGCGGTGGCGAGCCCGCGTTGGGCGGCCCGCCACGCTGTGACCAGGCCGATGATCCCGCCCCCGATGACAAGGACGTCTGACGTTCGCGTACGCGACATGGGCGTCCAGCCCCTCCCTTCGCCGGCATGACCCGGATCAGGTTCGTACGGTCGGAGGCCGCCAGCCTCCCTCTCAGCCCGGTGCGTCCGGGCTCCCGCGAGTGCTTTACGGTGGCCACCCTAGCCCGTGCCGTTTGCCTCAGTAAGGGACCCTTGGCCCATGGCTCGCTCGCTCGACGGACTGATCCTCGCCCCGGTCGCCGACCAAGCCCCAGGTCAGGTGGGCACCCGCACCCGCTTCGCGTACCACGAGGAGGGCGGCGAGATCTGGGCCGAGTACGCGGGCGGCGACGTCGTGCGCGGGCACCTGGTGGGTACCCGGGAGGGTGACCGGCTCGACTTCCGGTACGTCCAGCTCAAGACCGACGGGACGACGTCCTCCGGGCACTGTGTGTCGACGGTCGTGGAGCTGCCGGACGGGAGGGTGCGCCTGGAGGAGAGCTGGGCGTGGGAGTCCCAGGAGGGCAGCGGCACGAGCGTGGTGGAGCAGGTCGGCTGACTGATAATCAGTCAGTTGACTATGGTGATCGGGTGAGCGAGAAGAGCGCGCAGAGACGCGACGGCGGCAGGTCACCGGCGGCGCGGCAGGTAGTCGTCGTCGGCGCGGGCATGGCCGGGGTGCGGACCGCGGTCGCACTGCGCGAACGGGGCTTCACCGGCACGGTGACCCTGATCGGCGCGGAACCCCATCAGCCCTACGACCGTCCGCCGCTGTCCAAGGCCGTGCTGCTCGGCAAGGCCGAGGGCTCCGCCTTCGACGTGGACTTCGAGGGCCTCGGCGTCGAACTGGTCCTCGGCCGCGAGGTGACCGGGCTGCGCCCCGCCGACCACGAGGTGGACACCGAGGCCGGGCCGGTGCCGTACGACGTCCTCGTCGTCGCGACCGGCGCCGAGCCGATCCGGCTGCCGGGCGCCGAGGGCGTGCCCGGCGTGCACCTGCTGCGCACCCTGGACGACGCCGAGCGGCTGCGGCCCGTGCTCGCCCGACAGCACGACATCGTGGTCGTCGGCGCCGGCTGGATCGGCGCGGAGTTCGCCACCGCCGCGCGCGAGGCCGGCTGCTCGGTCACCGTCGTCGAGGCCGCCGACCGTCCGCTGGCCGGCGCGCTGCCCGCCGAGGTGGCCGCCCCGATGACCGCCTGGTACGCCGACAGCGGCACCGAGCTGCGCACCCACGCGCGCGTGCGGCGCGTCGAGCCCGGCGCGGTGGTCCTCGACGACGGCACCCGGCTGCCCGCCGGCGCGGTCGTGGTCGGCATCGGCGCCCGCCCCGCCACCGCCTGGCTCGTGGGCTCCGGCATCGAGCTGGGCGCCTGGGGCGAGGTCGTCGCCGACGACCGCCTGCGCACCTCCTTGCCCGACGTGTACGCGGTCGGCGACTGCGCCTCCTTCCCCTCGGGCAGGTACGGCGAACGCCTCCTCGTCCACCACTGGGACAACGCCCTCCAGGGCCCGCGCACGGTCGCCGCGAACATCCTCGGCGAACCCACCGGCGAGCCCCCCGCCCGCTACGACCCGGTCCCGTACTTCTGGTCGGAACAGTTCGGCCGCTTCGTGCAGTACGCCGGCCATCACGGTTCGGCCGACACCACCCTGTGGCGCGGCGACCCGACCGGCCCGGCCTGGAGCGTCTGCTGGCTGCGCGACGACCGCCTGGTCGCCCTCCTGGCGGTCGGCCGCCCCCGCGACCTGGCCCAGGGCCGCCGCCTGATCGAGGCGGGCACGCGGATGGACCCCGACCTGCTGACAGACCCGGGGCGCCCTCTGAAGAACGCGACTGCAACCCCCTGAGGGGCGCGGGGCTGTATCGATGTGCGGCTCCACCGCGTGGGCGCGACCAGCCCCGACGCCGCCGCACCCGAAAGGCAACCCGTCGCGCCCAGACCGGCAAACCGCCTACGCTGGACTCCGTGACCGAGATTGACACAAAGATCGACGCTCTCGTCCCCGCCTGGCTCACCCTCCCCGACATCGCGGAAATGCTTGACGTCGAGGTGACGCGTGTGCGGCAGCTGGTCAAGGAGGGCCAGCTCATCGCCGTACGCCGGGGCGAGAACCGCGCGCTGCACGTCCCCGCCGCCTTCATCGACGGGGACAAGGTCGTCAAGGGCCTGACCGGCACCCTGACGCTCCTGCGGGACGACGGCTTCACGGTCGAAGAGATGATCGAGTGGCTCTTCACCCCGGACCCGAGCCTGCCCGGCACCCCCGCGCAGGCCCTGAGCGAGAATCGCGGCACGGAGGTGAAGCGGCGCGCCCAGGCGCTCGCCGTCTGACCCGACCCCACGCACCCGCAGAGCCGTACCGAAGAACCGTCCGGCGTGGGGGGCCCGGGGGGGGGCCCCCCCCCGGGGGGGCCCCCCCGGCCCCCCCCCCCCCCCGCCCCCCCCGCCCCCCCCCCCCCGGCCCGGAGGCC
>NZ_JBIRZZ010000007.1:26113-132847 GCF_044391385.1 Streptomyces sp. NPDC018693
GCGGGGCTGGTTGGTGATGGGGCGCGCCCTGGCGCGCGCGGTCTGCCCCGCCCCCCCGCCCCCGCAGCGCCGTACCGAATACCCGCCCGGGGGGCGGCCCTGTCGGGGCCGCACGCCATTGCCCCGGGGGGACACCCGTATGCCCGACACCGCCCGTGCCCGCCTCGCCGACGCCTCGCTGTACCTGTGCACGGACGCCCGCAGGCGCCAGGGCGACCTCCCGGAGTTCCTCGACGCCGTCCTCGCGGGCGGTGTCGACATCGTCCAGCTGCGCGACAAGGGCATGGAGGCCGGTGAGGAGCTGGAGCACCTGAGGGTGTTCGCCGACGCCTGCGCCCGCCACGGCAAGCTGCTCGCGGTCAACGACCGCGCGGACGTCGCCCACGCCGCCGCCTCCGACGTCCTCCACCTCGGCCAGGGCGACCTGCCCGTGCCCGCGGCCCGCGCGATCCTCGGCGAGGGCGTGCTGATCGGCCGCTCCACGCACAGCGAGGCGGAGGCCGCCGCGGCCGCCGTCCAGGAGGGCGTGGACTACTTCTGTACGGGCCCCTGCTGGCCCACCCCCACCAAGCCCGGCCGCCCCGCCCCTGGACTCGGCCTCGTCCGGTACACCGCCTCCCTGGGGACCGACCGCCCCTGGTTCGCCATCGGCGGCATCGACCTGGGCAATCTCGACGAGGTGCTGGAGGCGGGCGCCCGGCGGGTGGTCGTGGTCCGCGCGATCACCGAGGCGGACGACCCGGGAGCGGCGGCGGCGGAGATCGCGAAGCGGCTGCGGACGGCCTGAGCGGGCCGGTCGCCCGTAGCGCTCAGAACGGCCGGTTGTCCGATAGGTGGACAACAAGCGGACAATTCGGTCAAATTTCCGCGCCTTGGTTGGGGGACCGGCACACCCTGACTAACCTGCGGGTATGGCCCTCGGAACCGCATCCACCAGGACGGACCGCGCACGCACCGTGCGCGACATCCTGGCTGCCGGCAAGACGACGTACTCGTTCGAGTTCTACGCGCCGAAGACCCCCAAGGGCGAGCGGAGCCTGTGGAACGCGCTCCGCAGGGTCGAGGCGGTGGCCCCCGACTTCGTCTCGGTGACCTACGGCGCCGGCGGCTCCACCCGGGCGACCACGGTCAAGGAGACCCAGCAGATCGTCGTCGACACCACGCTCACCCCGGTCGCCCACCTCACCGCCGTCGACCACTCCGTCGCCGAGCTGCGCAACATCATCGGCCAGTACGCCGACGCCGGGATCCGCAACATGCTCGCCGTGCGCGGCGATCCGCCCGGCGACCCCATGGGCGACTGGATCCCGCACCCCCGGGGCCTGACCTACGCCGCCGAACTCGTCCGGCTCATCAAGGAGTCGGGCGACTTCTGCGTGGGCGTCGCCGCCTTCCCCGAGATGCACCCGCGCTCCGCCGACTGGGACACGGACGTCGCGCACTTCGTCGACAAGTGCCGGGCCGGCGCCGACTACGCCATCACCCAGATGTTCTTCCAGCCCGAGAGCTATCTGCGGCTGCGCGACCGTGTGGCGGCGGCCGGCTGCGACACCCCGGTGATCCCCGAGGTCCTGCCGGTGACCAGCGTGAAGATGCTGGAGCGACTGCCCAAGCTCAGCAACGCCCACTTCCCGGCCGAGCTGAAAGAGCGGATCCTCACATCCAAAGACGATCCGGCCGCTGTACGCTCCATTGGCATCGAGTTCGCCACGGAGTTCTGCGCGCGGCTGCTGTCCGAGGGAGTGCCCGGGCTGCACTTCATCACGCTCAACAACTCCACGGCGACCCTGGAAATCTACGAGAACCTGGGCCTGCAGCACCCTCCGCGGGCCTAGACCGGTCGCCTCGCGGTACGACACACTGCGTAGCGGCCACTGGGAGAGGGGCGTACATGGGCTGGACGGTCCTCTACATCGCGTTCGGCATCGTCGCGCTGTGGCTGCTGGGCGAGGTGCTGCTGCAGTACAAGGCACGGCTTCGCTGGCGGCTGCTGGCGTTCGCCGGCTTCCTCGGTGTCGTCGTGGGCGTGCTGATCCCGTCCGTCATCGTCATCGCGCTGGGCGCGGCCGCGTTCGCCGTCGGCCAGACCTATGTCACGCTGTCGTTCCGCCGTGGCTTCGCGTCGGGCTGGGCGGTCAAGCGCCCCGACGGCGAGGCGTTCGTGACCAAGCGCCGCCGCGGCAGGTCCGAGGACGCGGACGCCCCGCTGGAGGCACCCGCGACCGCCCCCGGCCGGGACACGGACGGTTACGGCGACGAGGCCCTCGGCTACGACCAGGACCGCACCCCGTCCTACGACGACGACTACGACCGCGACGACGTGTTCACGCCCGCCCCCCGGGCGCAGCAGCCCACCGCCGCCGAGACCACCGCCGTCTACGAGCCGCAGCCCCTCCCGGACGACACCGGCTCCTACGGCATATACGGCGACACCGCCTACGCCGCCACCACGGGCGGGCCCCAGGACCAGTACGCCGGCTCAGGCCAGGGCACCGACCAGAACTACGGCTACGACGGCTACCAGGGCTACGGCCAGCAGAGTTACGACTACGACACCTCCGGCGGGCAGCAGCAGTACGCCGCCTACTCCGACCCGTACATCGGCACGCAGACCTACGGCGGCGCCACCTACGACACCGGCTACGACCAGCAGAACTACGCCGACCAGTACGGCACCGGCGGCTACGGCGAGACGCCGGCCGGCGGCGTCTGGGTCCCGCAGCAGCGCACCACCGACGACCCCCTCGGCGGCGAACTCCCGCCCGAGCAGCAGGAGTACCCCTACCAGGGGGGCGGGCAGCAGGGGAACGGGTACGACGAGCAGTATCGGTTCTGAGTCGGCGACACCGGCGTCGGACGCGGCCCCCGAGCGTCCCGCACCATCGGAGGGCGGGGCCCACCGCTCACTGCGAGCCCCTGAACTGCGGCCCCTCCACGATCAGTCCGGACACCAGCGCGCCCGACATCCCGGCATGCGGCAGACCGCCCCCGGGATGTGACCAGCCGCCGACGGTGAACAGGCCCGACACCCCCGTGGAGTTGGACGGGTGCAGCAGCCGCCCCTCGGCCGCCGCCAGCGCCGGCGCCGGTACCGCCCCGCCCTCCGCACCAGTCGCCTCGGCGATGTCGGCCGGGGTACGCACCTCGTGCCACAGCAGCCGGTCACGCAGGCGGGGTATCGCGCGCTCGGCGGCGGCGAGCATCCCCTCGACGCGGTCCTCGGTCCGGCCGTCCGCGCCCGCGCGGACCACCGCGGACAGCACGACCGCCTCATGACCGGCGTCCGGGGCCAGCGCGGGATCGTCGGGGCGCAGCACGGTGACGGTGGGGGCGAAGGGCGCGTCGGACTCCGTACCGAACACACCGGCCAGCTCGCCCTCACGGTCCGCCGCGTGCACCACCGTCCGATGAGCCACCCCCTCCGGCCGCCCGCCCCGCAGCGCCAGCAGCACCGCGAGTCGGCTGGGCAGCCCCCGCTGGGGCGCGACCTCGTCGGCGGCGCGGACGGGAAGTCCCCTTTCCAGCGCTCCGGGTGCGACACCGGCGACCACGAAATCGGCCTCCGCCACGCTCCCGTCGGCGAGCTCGACACCCGCCGCCCGGCCGTCCTTCTCCACGACCCCCGTGACCTCGGACCCGAAGACGAACTCGACCCGCCGGGCCAGACACCGCTCGTACACCGCGCGGGCCAACTCCCGTATCCCGCCCCGGACATACCACATCCCGAAGGCGTGCTCCATGTACGGCAGCACGGCCGCGCTCGCCGGGGTGACCCGGGGGTCCAGGCCGTACGCGAGCGCGTGGCTCTCCAGCAGGGCGGCCAGCCGGGGGTCACGCAGCTCCCAGGCGCCGACCTCGGCCAGCGTGGCCGCCCGGCGGGTGCGCAGCAGCCTCTTGTGCGGGACCGCCGGATACGGCTCGCGGTCGGCCAGCACCGACCAGTTGGGCCACAGCGGCTCCTCCAGGAGCGGCCGGCGGGTGCGGTCCCAGGACTCGCGGGCGCGGACCAGGAAGTCCCCCCAGCGCCGCCCGACGCCCGCCCCGAGCGCCTCGTCCAGCGCCGAGACGACGCCCGCGCGTGAGGCGTTCGGCAGGGACACCTCGGTGCCGTCCGCGAAGACGTGGTGCGCGCAGGGGTCGACCTGGACCAGCTCGACGCACCGCTCCAGCGGCTCCTTGCCGGTCTTGACGAACAGATCGCGGTACACCGCGGGCAGGGGCAGCAGCCCCGGTCCGGTGTCGAAGACGAAGCCGTCCCGCTCGGCCCGGCGCACCGCCCCGCCGTACGTCCGCGTCCGCTCATGGACCACCACCCGGTGGCCCGCGACGGCCAGCCGGGCAGCAGCCGCCATCGCGCCCATCCCGGCGCCGACCACCACAATCCGTGCCATGCCTGCGACCCTATCCGCCGCCACTGACAACGCGACCGGCGGCCGGTGCCCGGCGGGCGGGCGTCACCCGGGCGTCGCGCCCGCCCCGGCCGCGACGCGGCGCTCCTGCCGGCGCTCGGCCCTGCGGCGCAGGAAGCGGCGGATGCGGGAGACGAGGAAGAACAGGGTCACCACGCCGAGCAGCAGCAGCGAGCCCGCGATGACCGCCGCCGCCGTGGGGTGGAATATCGCGAAGGTGATGAGGCCGCCGACCGCGAGATCCTCGGCGAGACTCACGATCACATTGCTGAACGGCTCCGGCGAGGAGTTGACCGCCATCCGAGTCCCCGCCTTGACCAGATGGCTGACCAGCGCCGTCGAACCGCCGAGCGCGCCCGCCGCCACCTCGGACAGCGAGCCGCTCTGCCCGGCCAGCAGCGCCGCGACCCAGGCGCCGGCCGCCGGCCGGATCAGCGTGTGCGCGGTGTCCCACGCCGAGTCGACGTACGGGATCTTGTCGGCGACCGCCTCGCACAGGAACAGCACCCCGGCGATCGCGAGCACCTCCGGGCGCTGCAGGGTCTCCGGGACGTCGTCGCTCACGCCGGTCGCGCCGAAGACACCGAGCAGCAGCACCACCGCGTACGCGTTGACACCGCTGGCCCAGCCACTGGTGAAGAGCAGAGGGAGTACGGACACGGAGGTGATCGTATCCAGGCGGTGCGCGGCCGTCGTGGGGATGCGCACACAGGTCTGAGTACACATACCTAGGCGGGGAGATGAGTACGCGCGCGGATGGGGGGCCACCTGCGGGAACGGGAGAGTGGAGGCACGGGAAGGGGCCCGGCGCCGGCACCGCCGACACGGGGCGGCGGAACGGCGCCGGTCCTGGACCGCTCCTTCCGCCGACCCGGTCGGCGGGAGCGAGACAACGGGGGAAGTGAAGGGGGGAAGCAAGGAAACGACCGGGCGGGGGAAACGGGGAACGGGGGAGCACCAGGAAGCGCCGGTTCGCGGCGGCCGTGGGGGATGCGGCCACCTCGGACCGGCGTTTTCGTGCGGCACGGCGAGGCTAGGCCCGCCGCGGTCCGCTCACCCGCCCCTGCAGCAGCCGCGACAGCGCCGCGTGGACGTCGTCCAGGGACCGCTCCGGCTGGAACGCCTGCCAGTCCAGCGCGGCCACCAGCACCATGCCGACCAGCGCGGCCGCGGTCAACTGCACATCGATCTCCTCGCTGAACTCCCCGCCCTCGACGCCCCTGCGCAGCACGTCCTCGACGACGGACACCGCCTCCCGCCGGACCACCGTCAGCGTCGACTGCCAGGCCCGGTTGGTCCGCCACAGCTCGGCCACGTACAGCTGGGTGAAGGACGGATAGCGGTCGATGAAGACCAGCCCCGCGCGGATCATCGCGTCCAGGGCGTCCACCTGGGAACCGCCCCCGCGCGCGTTGTCCTCGGCGGCCTGCCGCAGGGAGGCGGTGAGCAGGCCCACGCCGTGCCGCAGCAGCTCCTCGAAGAGGACCGACTTGCTCGCGAAGTTGTAGTAGACCGTGCCCTTCGCGACCCCGGCCCGCTCGGCGATCTCGTCCACCGTGGTGGCGGAGAAACCCTGCTCCGCGATGAGGGTGACGGCCGCCTCGTAGAGCTTCTGTCGGGTGGCCTCGCGGCGGGTGCCGCCGCCCGACGTGGTGCTGCTTTCCATGCGTCTGATTGTGCCCCCGAATGTCACAGCCTCGGCCCGAACCTCCCTTCGGGGGAAAAGCCCAGGTCAGAACGGATTGTCAGTGGTATACCGCACGATGGGCACATACGGCACCACCGGACAGTGCGTGCCGTCACCAGACGACAGGAGGTTCGTCATGGCCAGCTCCCACGCAGCCGCCGCCCGCCGGCGCCGCGCCACCGGCCCTGCCCCCTCACTGACCGGCCCCGCGAGCGATGTGCACCCCGTGCTCCGCCGGACCACGGCCCCGCCCGCCGCCCTCGACCTGCTCACCCAGGCACGCGCCGGACTGGACGAGGCGGCCGCCCTGGAAACCCCCAACGAGCGCTACGCGACGGCCCATCTCGCGGCCCTGCGCACCGCCGCCGCCGTCCTCGCCGCCCGCGCCCGTCCGGAGCCCACGCCCAGGCGCCGGACCCGCATCCGGAGCGCCTGGGAAGTGCTGCCCGAGATCGCGCCCGAACTGACCGAGTGGAGCGCGCTGTTCGCCTCCGGAGCCCGGCGCCGTGCCCGGGCCGAGGCGGGCATCGCGGGCGCGGCGAGCCAGCGCGACGCCGACGACCTGATACGCGACGTGGCGATGTTCATCCGCCTCGTCGAGCGCATGCTGGTCCTCCAGCCGGTCCTGCCCCCGCCACGCCAGGCCGGGGACGACCCGGACGGCCCCGCCGCGCGACCGGACCTGCCGGACGCGGGCTGACCCCGGCGGCGGGGCCGGACCGGGCGACCGGCGATGACCAGGTACGGCGGTCGAGGCAATAGGGTGGAAGGCGCCTGAAGCCTTCCCCCTCCGGCAGCCCGGGGCCGGGGAGGCAGCCCGTTCGCTCCGCCGCACACAAGGCGGTGCCGCGCCGAGGAGTCAACTGCCGTGTCGGACCCGCAGCGCCCCCGCGCCTCCCTCCGTACCGCCGTGGTCTGGGAGGTCCTCCAGGACGCCCTCGACCGCCGCGTCAAGGCCACGGGCCGGGAGTCCCTGGACGTCCTCGACACCGGCGGCGGCAGCGGCAACTTCGCGGTGCCCGTCGCCCGTCTGGGGCACCGCGTCACCGTCGTCGACCCCAGCCCCAACGCGCTGTTCGCCCTGGAGCGCCGCGCCGCCGAGGCCGATGTCGCCGACCGGGTGCGCGGTGTGCAGGGCGACGCCCACGGCCTGTTCGACGTGGTCGAGCGCGGCGGCTACGACGCCGTGCTGTGCCACGGCGTCCTGGAGTACGTCGACGACCCGGCCGAGGGCATCCGCAACGCCGTCGCCGCGCTGCGCCCCGAGGGCGTGCTCAGCCTGCTCGCCGCCGGTCTCGGCGGAGCCGTGCTCGCACGGGCCCTCGCCGGCCACTTCAAGGAGGCCCGCCAGGCTCTCACCGACCCGCACGGCCGCTGGGGCACCGGCGACCCCGTCCCGCGGCGCTTCACCGCCGAGCAGCTCACCGAACTGGTCGAGGGCGCGGGCCTGCGGGTCGGGGCGGTGCACGGCGTGCGGGTCTTCGCCGACCTCGTCCCCGGCGTCCTGGTGGACACCGAGCCCGGCGCCCTGGACGCCCTGCTGAAGCTGGAGGAGGCCGCGGCCGAGCTGCCCGCCTTCCACTCCGTGGCCACACAGATTCATGTGCTCGGTGAGACAGATGGGGCAGAAGAGGGCTGAGTGCCCTCCCGCCTCATGTGGCGTAGCCGCTGATCAGCATCTCCGCAGCGGATGGAGTGCGCCACAGGACCCCCGTTCACGCCTTGGGCGCCGTATGATCGAAGGAGACCGCCCCGGCATGACGGGCCGGCCGCTGGGGAATGGAAGCCTCAGCGAGCCGGGACGGCCATGACGGGTACCGGTTGGCCAATTGGCGTAGAGGGGCGGGTTTCATGGGGGCGATTCCCTGCCTATCCTGAAGGGACCCCCCGGGTCGCCCCGGCGACTGCACGATGAGGAGGACTCCGTGCCGCTCTCGGAGCACGAGCAGCGCATGCTCGAGCAGATGGAGCGAGCGCTGTACGCCGAAGATCCCAAGTTCGCGTCGGCGCTTGAGGGAAGCGGGCTGCGTACGTACACCCGGCGGCGGGTCTACCAGGCGGTCGCTGGCTTCCTCGTAGGTATCGCGCTCCTCATGGCCGGTATGGTCGCCAAGCAGGTCTGGCTCAGTGTGGTGGGCTTCCTCGTCATGCTGGGCTGCGCGGTTCTCGCCGTGACCGGCTGGCGCAAGGCCCCCAAGCCGGGCGAACAGCCCGCCGGTGCCCCGCAAGCCCGCGGTCAGGGACGGCGGCCGAAGCGCTCCATGATGGACCGCATCGAGCAGCGCTGGCAGCGCCGCCGTGACGAGCAGGGTCACTGACCACTTCCTACGGCTCCTGACTGACGCCGCTCAGACGTTTCTGAGGGGGTGACCACCCAGCCGGGCGGTCACCCCCTCAGGCATGCGCGCGAACAGTGCGACACGCAGCCCGTCGACCGCCCGCAGCACTCGGCCCCGGTCCCCTGGGAATCCCAGGGGACCGGGGCCGGTCTGTATGGCGGCGTCAGCCGCCCTGGTGCTGGCCCCACGGGCGTCGGATGAGCTGCGCCCAGCGCACGGCCCAGCTCGACCTGAGGGCCTGCAGGCGGTCCGTGAGGTCCCAGACCGCGCGGACGGCCGAACGCGGTGCGAGCACCGCACGCACCCTCGTGCGCCGGCTCACCCGCGCCCGCAGGGCCGCCTGCACGGTGCGCACCTCGCCCGCCAGCCCCGCCTCGGCCCGCGGCTCGGGCGCGAACAGCACCTGCTCCACGGCGCCCGCGACCCGGTGCACCGACCGCGCCGCCGCCTCGTCCAGCTCCCCGATCCGCACGATGCGCTCGGCAGCCCGGCGCGGGGTCAGTGCCTCGTCCGGCTCGATGCCGTAGTCCCACGCCGTGTCGATCAGCTCGCGCCACACCGCCAGCACATGCCCCACGGCAGCCTCGCTGACCACCTGAGAGGAGCCGTGCACGGCAGGCATCGCACCGGCCGCCCCGCCACCGCGGCCCGGGGACGCCGTGGTCACCGCGGCCGCGGAGTGCTGGGCCGACGCCAGCCGCACCGACCGCCGTCTCAGCCGCCACACCATCGGCAGCAGCGGCAGGACCACAGCCGCCAGCCCGAGCGCGCTCCAGCCGGCGATCTGGTACCAGGGCGGGCCACCGCCGCCCTTCTCCTCCGGGCCCAGCGGCAGCGCCAGGTCGCAGCCACCCTCCCGGCGGTCGGCCACCGCACAGCTGCTGCTCGCCGAGGGCGCGGTCGACGGGGCCGCGTCCGCCGAGCGGGACGCCTGCGGCAGGTCCGGCACCGGCTGGCCGGAGGTGTCCGGCACCGTGTACGTGGGCGTCGTGCCCCGGGTGGGCGTCGGCTCGAAGCGGGTCCAGCCCACGCCCTCGAAGTACAGCTCGGGCCAGGCGTGCGCGTCCTTCAGGCTCACCGCGACCGTGCCGTCCGACTGCGGGGAGCCGGGCGCGAAGCCCACCGCGACCCGGGCCGGTATGCCCAGCGTGCGGGCCATCGCGGCCATGGAGAACGAGAAGTGGACACAGAAGCCCTGCTTGTCCCGCAGGAAGCGGGCGATCGCGTCCCGGCCCTCGCCGACCGCCACCTCGGTGTCGTACTGGAAGCCGCCCGTCGCCGCGAAGTAGTCCTGGAGGGCGACCGCCTTCTCGTAGTCGGTCGTGGCGTCCTTGGTGATGTCCAGGGCCGTGCGGTACACCACCGGCGGCAGCGAGTCCGGGACCCGGGTGTACTCGCCGCGCAGCGAGCCCGGGGCCTCCGGTGCCTTCCTCAGCTGGTCCGCCGTCGGCCGCACCTCAAGGCTGCGCACCTCGTAGGTCTTGCCGCGGGTGGTCTCCCGGTGGTCGCCCACGAGGGTCATGCCGACCGGTTCGTACCGCCAGGCGCCGCTGACGGTGACGGTGCTGGGCGGATACGGCATCGGCAGCCAGTCCTGGGCGTACCAGTCGGCCGCCCGGATGCGGGTGGCGATCTCCGTGCGCCTGATGTCCGGGCCCAGGCCGACGGGCGTGGGCAGCTGCTCGGGGACGGCGACGACGCGCCGCTTCGACGGCTTCCAGGTGGTGCCGTCGAAGTCGTCCAGGGAGACGATCCGCAGATACAGGTCGGAGAGGTTGGTGCTGGTGGTGCGCAGGGTGAGGACCGTGCGGTCCTCCTCCACGTTGAGACTGTCGCGCAGGGACACCAGAGGGTTGACCGCGGAGATCGTGCCCCCGCCGCCGGAGCCCGCGCCGACGCCCGACCCCGTGCCGCCCAGCAGGCCGCCCTGGATGGCGGGCAGCGGCAGGAGCGGCACCGCGAGCGCGACACCCAGGGCGGCCACGCCGATACGCCGGCCGGTGCGCACGGGGGCCACCGGGCCGGACGGCTCGCCGGGCGCGCGCGGGGCGCCGCCGAAGACCCGGCCCCACTGCGAGAGCCGCTCACGGCCCTCGGCCAGCAGCAGCATCAGATAGCCGGCCGCGGCGGCCAGGAACCACAGCCAGTCCCGGTCGCCGGTGGACAGCCCCGCCGCGACCGAGTACAGCGCGAGCAGCGGCAGACCGGCCGGCGCGGCATTGCGGAAGGTGACCGCGATGGTGTCCACCGCCAGACCGATCACCAGCACACCGCCGACCAGCATCAGCCGGATTCCGGGGGACAGCGGGGCCGGGGCCGCGAACCGCGTCACGTCGTCCGCGCCGGCCCGGAGCAGGTCGCCGAAGTGCTGGAACGCCTGCGGGCCGGGGATCAGCCCGGCGATCGCCGACTCGCGGACGAAGGCCACGGTCAGCAGCACGATCATCACCAGCGTCTGCGCGACCACGGTCAGCACACGGGGCAGCGTCATCCGCCGGGCCGCCGCGCCGACCGCGGACTGGATCGCCAGCAGCAGGGCCGCCTGCGGGAACCACGAGTCGGGGTCCACCAGGGGGAACAGGGCGGTGCCCGCCAGCAGTGTGGCCACCGCCGAGCACAGGGTCACGCGTGCCCGTCCGCTGATCATCCGGCCTCCCCCCGGTTCGCGCCGCCCGCCGTCACGACCCCGGTGCGCTCCCGGTCCGCCTGGCGCCACAGCTCCTGCAGCGAGGCACCCCGCGGCACGCTCAGGGCCGTCCAGCCCGCCTCGCGCAGCATCCGCAGCCGCTCCTCCTGCCCGTTCACCGGATCGGGCCCGCCCATCGGTTCACGCGTCCACGTCTCGCTGTCCAGCACGAAGGCGATGGCGCCGCCGCTGCGCCGGCGCATCCTCGCCGCGATCGCCGCCTGCTCCTCGTCGAGGTCGCCGAGGAAGGCCACCAGCAGCCCCTCGCCCCCGCCGCGCAGCACGTCGTGGGCGCGGGACAGGCTCGCGCCGTCGGAGTGGTCGATCACCGCGAGGGTGTCCATCATCAGTCCGGCCGCGTCCGCCGACTCCTGGCCGGACCCGGCGAACCCCTCGGCGCCCTCCCCGGGCACCGAGCTGCCGGTGTCCGTCAGCAGCCGCACCGAGTAGCCCCGCTCCAGCATGTGCACCAGCACCGACGCGCAGCCCGCGACCGCCCACTCGAACGCAGAGTCCGGGCCCGCGCCCAGGAAGGCGACGGCCCGGGTGTCGAGCAGGACCGTGCAGTGGGAGCGCTGCGGCTGCTCCTCGCGGCGCACCATCAGCTCGCCGTGGCGGGCGGTGGAGCGCCAGTGCACCCGGCGCAGGTCGTCGCCGTAGCGGTAGCCGCGCGGGATCACGTCGTCCTCGCCGGCCAGAGCGAGGGAGCGTTGCCGCCCGTCGCCGTACCCCTGGGCCTCGCCGCCGAGGCGCACCGGTGGCAGCGGCTCGACGCGCGGGACCACGGTCAGCGTGTCGTACGTCGAGAAGGAGCGGGTCAGCTCGCACATGCCGAACGGGTCGCTCAGCCGCAGCTGGAGCGGGCCCAGCGGATAGCGGCCGCGCAGGTCGGAGCGGACCCGGTAGGACACCTCGCGGCGGCCGCCCGCCTCGACCCGGTCCAGGACGAAGCGGGGGCGCGGGCCGAGGACGTAGGGCACCCGGTCCTGGAGCATGAGCAGGCCGGTGGGCAGCCGGGAGACGTTGTCCATCCGCAGATGGACGCGGGCCTCGCTGCCGGCCGACACACGCGCCGGGGAGAGCCGGCGGCTGCCGGCCACCCGGTAGCGGGTGCGGTAGAGCACGGCCGCGCAGATCAGGGGCAACGCCGCCAGCAGCAGCCCGACCCGGAGCAGGTCGGGCTGGCCGAGGACGTAGGCGCAGATGGCGGCCGCGACACCGGCGGCCAGGAAGGAGCGCCCGCGGGTGGTCAGACCGGCCAGGGCCGTGCGCACTCCGCCCTTGTCGCCCCGGCCGCTATCGTCCGCCGGCCCGGCCGCGCCGGTGGTCATCCGAGCCTCCCGGGCGGCTGCTGGCCGTAGCCCGATATCCCGCCCGGGACGCCGTAGCCGTGCTGCTGGGGCGTCGTGGGCACCGGGGTGCGCTGCAGGATCTCCTGGACGACCTGCTCGGAGGTGCGGCGGTTGAGCTGGGCCTGGGCGGTGGGCAGCAGACGGTGGGCCAGGACCGGGACCGCGAGGTGCTGGACGTCGTCCGGCAGCGCGTAGTCCCGGCCGCTCAGGGCCGCGGACGCCTTCGCCGCGCGCAGCAGGTGCAGTGTCGCGCGCGGGGAGGCGCCGAGTCTGAGGTCGGGGTGGGTGCGGGTGGCGGCGACCAGGTCGACCGCGTAGCGGCGGACGGTTTCGGCGACGTGCACCCCGCGGACCGCGTCGATCAGCTTCACGATCTCGTGGGCGTGCGCGACCGGCTGGAGGTCGTCTAGGGGGCTCACCCCGCCGTGCACGTCCAGCATCTGCAGCTCGGCCTCGGGGCTCGGGTAGCCCATCGAGACACGGGCCATGAAGCGGTCGCGCTGGGCCTCGGGCAGCGGGTAGGTGCCCTCCATCTCGACCGGGTTCTGCGTGGCCACCACCATGAACGGCGCGGGCAGCTCGTAGGACTGGCCGTCGATGGTGACCTGGCGCTCCTCCATGGACTCCAGCAGTGCCGACTGGGTCTTGGGCGAGGCGCGGTTGATCTCGTCGCCGATCACGATCTGGGCGAAGATCGCGCCCGGCTTGAACTCGAAGTCCCGGCGCTGCTGGTCCCAGATGGACACACCCGTGATGTCCGAGGGCAGCAGGTCGGGAGTGAACTGGATGCGCCGCACCGAGCAGTCGATGGACTGCGCCAGCGTCTTGGCGAGCATCGTCTTGCCCACGCCCGGGACGTCCTCGATCAGAAGATGTCCCTCGGCGAGCAGCACTGTCAGCGAAAGCCGTACGACCTCGGGCTTGCCCTCGATCACTCCCTCCACCGAACTGCGGATCCGCTCCACAGTGGCAGTCAGATCTGTAAGGCTTGCTCGATCGTCATAGGTCGTCACCGGCCCTCCTCGGCCCGTTCTTTCTCCGGGCCGACACTCCGCGCACTCCGCGCCGGGGACGGCCCACCCCGAATCACGAGCACCGCGCGCGAAAAGTTCCGCGGGGCGCCCCACCGGCATTCTTGCCGCCGTTACCGATTCGTGTCACTCGCCTGTGGACAACTGCCCGTGATATGTCCGGCCCTAGGGCCTTTGACCGCACTGATGACAGCTTTCTGACAGCCGGCCGCGTGCGGGGCGGCCGGTTCGTCAGCTGGGGTCGATCTCCCGCAGCAGTCCCGTGCTCACGTCGAAGACGAAGCCGCGCACGTCGTCGGTGTGCAGCAGGAACGGCGAGGTCCGCACGCGCTGCATGGACTGCCGTACGTCCTGTTCGACGTCCCGGAACGCCTCCACGGCCCAGGCCGGGCGCTGGCCGACCTCCATCTCCAGGTCGTGCCGGAACTCCTCGGTGAGGGTCTCCAGACCGCAGCCGGTGTGGTGGATCAGGACCACGCTGCGGGTGCCCAGGGCGCGCTGGCTGATGGTGAGGGAACGGATGACGTCGTCGGTGACGACACCGCCCGCGTTGCGGATGGTGTGACAGTCGCCGAGCTCCAGGCCGAGCGCGGCGTGCAGGTCGAGACGGGCGTCCATACAGGCCACGACGGCGACCTTGAGGACGGGCCGGGCGTCCATGCCCGGGTCGGTGAAGTCGGCGGCGTACCGCTCGTTCGCCTCCACGAGGCGGTCGGTGACGGTGCCGGTGCGAGCTATGGCGTCGCCGGAGCCGGTGGGTACCGATGCGGAAGTCGTCATAGTCATGACGTTACTGGTCACAGTCGGTCGGGTCGCGTTGTGAGAGTGGGAAAAGAGCGGGAAAAGAGAGTCAACGCGCCCCCTGTGACATAACCCACACGAGTGGCGGCAGGACGTCCGTAGGGGTGAAATTCCTGGATTCGCCGCTTCACGCCCACCCTGGGCCGCGACGCGCAGGCCGGTTGATTGACCGCGAGACAGGGTGGACTAAAGTGACGCGAAGCGGGAGGCGAGACGCTCCCTGCACCGAATTCCCCCTGCGAGACCCCGGCGCGGCCGGATGTCTCCCCCGCGTGCGCGGCGCGTACGTACGGCTCGGTCTCCTCCCGGCGGTGCGGACCGCCCGCCGGACCTGAGAGGGCCCCTTGAGCGACAGTCGACACGTCCCGGTGATGCTCCAGCGCTGCCTGGACCTGTTGGCCCCCGCCCTCCAGCAGCCCGGAGCGGTGGTCGTCGACTGCACCCTCGGCCTCGGCGGCCACAGCGAGGCCCTCCTGCACACCTTCCCCGAGGCCCGGCTCATCGCCCTGGACCGCGACAAGGAAGCCCTGCGCCTGTCCGCCGAGCGCCTCGCACCCTACGGCGAGCGCGCCACCCTCGTGCACGCCGTCTACGACGAACTGCCCCGCGTCCTCGAACGGCTCGGCATCGCGCGCGTGCAGGGCGTCCTGTTCGACCTCGGGGTCTCCTCCATGCAGCTCGACGAGGCCGACCGCGGCTTCGCCTACGCCCAGGACGCCCCGCTCGACATGCGCATGGACCAGACGACCGGCATCAGCGCCGCCGAGGTCCTCAACACCTACCCGCCCGGCGAACTGGTGCGCATCCTGCGCGCGTACGGCGAGGAGAAGCAGGCCAAGCGGATCGTCTCCGCCATCGTGCGCGAGCGTGAGAAGGAGCCGTTCACGAACAGCGCGCGGCTCGTGGAGCTGATCCGCGGCGCGCTGCCGCAGGCCGCCAAGCGCACCGGCGGCAACCCGGCCAAGCGCACCTTCCAGGCGCTGCGGATCGAGGTCAACGGCGAACTCGCCGTCCTGGAGCGGGCGATCCCGGCCGCCGTGGAGGCGCTCGCCGTGGGTGGGCGGATCGCCGTGCTGTCGTACCACTCGCTGGAGGACCGGCTGGTCAAGCAGGTCTTCGCGGCCGGCGCCGCCTCCACCGCCCCGCCCGGGCTGCCCGTCGTCCCCGAGCGCTACCAGCCCCGGCTCAAGCTGCTGACGCGCGGTGCCGAACTTCCCACCGAGGACGAGATCGCCGAGAACCGCCGGGCCGCCCCGGCGCGTCTTCGGGGGGCCGAGCGGATCAGGGAGTCCATTGAATGAGGGGCGTGAGGGCGGTGCCGCAGGCATGCGGGCGCGGACCCGGGGAGGGCCGATGAGCGGGAGACGCGAACTCAAGGGGCGGGCCGCCCGGCTCGCGCGGCTGTTCCCCGCGCGGCCCACGCAGGCTGCCCGTACCCCCTTCGTGCTCCTCGTGGTGCTGCTGCTGGGCGGCGGCCTGATCGGTCTGCTGGTGCTCAACTCGGCGCTCAGCGAGGGCTCGTTCCGCATGGACGACCTCAAGCGGGACACCAAGAGCCTCACCGACGAGGAACAGGCCCTGCAGCGGGACATCGACTCCTACTCCGCCCCCGACGCCCTGCAGCGCCGGGCCCGGGAGCTCGGCATGGTGCCCGGCGGTGATCCGGCCTTCCTGAACCCCGACGGCACCGTCAAGGGCGTTCCCTCGCCCGCCGCCGGCCGGTCCGGCGCCGGTGCCTCCGGCGCCGTACGCCCGCCGGAGGCCATCACGCTCACGGAGGCCCTGGAGCAGACGCCCCCCGCCCCCACGCCCACCCCGACCCCGGCAGGTGACGGAAGTGGCTGACATCCCCGGCAGGCAGCCGCCGCGCCGCCGCGTGCCAGGCCCCGCCCGGCCCTCCCGCCCCGCGTCCGCGCAGAGCGGGCGCCCAAGCCGCCCGGGCCCCGGCGCCCGGCCCGCCCGCCGCCCCGCCGTGCCCCGCCCGGCGGCCCCGCGCGCCCTCAAGCTCGGCAGCCCCCGCCCCCGGCTGCGCCTGGTCGGCGTCGCGCTGACCCTCGTCCTGCTCGCCTTCGTCGTACGACTGCTCCAGGTGCAGGCCGTCGACGCCGGCACCTACGCCGCCAAGGCCGAGCAGAACCGCTACGTCGGCCAGGTGCTGGCCGCCGAACGCGGCCAGATCACCGACCGCAGCGGACTCGCCCTCGCCACCAGCGAGGACGCCTACGACATCACCGCCGACCCCACGATGTTCGCCGCCGGGCAGCTGAAGGTCGACGACGGCCCCGAGCAGGCCGCCGCCCTCCTCGCCCCGATCCTCGGCCAGGAGCAGTCCGCGATCGTCGCGAAGCTGCGCCCCGAGAACAAGAACGCGCGCTACACCAAGCTCGCCGGCCGGCAGACCCCGCAGGTCTGGAAGCAGATCAAGGACCTCAAGAGCGCGCTCGCCACCAAGGCCGACAGCGACGGGTCGACCGTCAACGTCCTCGCCGGTGTCTTCGCCGTGCCCAGCAGCAAGCGTGTGTACCCGAACGGCACCCTGGCCGCCGGGATACTGGGCTGGGTCAACGCCGAGGGCAAGGGCGGCGGCGGGATCGAGCAGCAGCTGGACGAGACCCTCGCCGGCAAGGACGGCAAGATCCGCTACGCCCAGTCCGGCGGCCGCCAGGTGCCCACCGCGGGCTCCACCGAGACGCCCGCCGTGCCCGGCTCCGACGTCGAGCTGACCATCGACCGCGACATCCAGTGGGCCGCGCAGAGCGCCATCACCGAGCAGGTGAAGAAGTCCAAGGCCGACCGCGGCTACGTCATCGTCCAGGACACCCGCAGCGGCGAGATCCTCGCCATGGCCAACTCGCCCGGCTTCGACCCCAACGACCTGTCCACGGCCTCCTCGGCGAACATGGGCAACGCGGCCCTGCAGGACGCCTACGAGCCCGGCTCCACCGCCAAGGTCATCTCCATGGCCGCCGTGCTGGAGGAGAATGCCGCGACCCCGCTCACGCACGTCACCGTGCCCAACCGGCTGCACCGCGGCGACCGGCTGTTCCAGGACGACATCGACCACGAGACCTGGTACCTCACGCTCAACGGCGTGCTCGCCAAGTCGTCCAACATCGGCACCATCCTGGCCACCGGGCAGCTCGGCGAGACCCAGCCCGAGGCCAACCAGGTCCTCTACTCCTACCTGCGCAAGTTCGGCATCGGCAGCCCCACCGGGCTCGGCTTCCCCGGCGAGACCAGAGGCATCCTCGCCCCGGCCGACACGTGGTCGACCTCGCAGCAGTACACGATTCCTTTCGGCCAGGGCGTGTCCGTCAACGCCGTGCAGGCGGCCTCCGTCTACTCGACCATCGCCAACGGCGGCGTCCGTGTCGAACCGACCCTGGTCCGCGGCACCAAGGGACCGGACGGACGCTTCACCCCCGCGCCGGAACCCCGGAAGACCAGGGTGGTCAGCGACAGCACGGCGAAGACGCTCGCCCAGATGCTGGAGTCGGTGGTGGACGACCGGGAGGGCACGGGCACCAAGGCGCGCATCCCCGGCTACCGCGTCGCGGGCAAGACGGGTACGGCCAACCGCGTGGATCCGGCCACCGGCACCTACAAGGGCTACACCTCGTCCTTCGCCGGGTTCGCACCCGCCGACAACCCCCGGGTCACCGTCTACTGCGCGATCCAGAACGCCACCAAGGGCAGCTACTTCGGCGGCCAGATCTGCGGCCCCATCTTCAAGCAGGTGATGGAGTTCGCCCTCAAGACCCTCCAGGTCCCCCCGACCGGCGCCCAGCCCGCGAACCTGCCGGTCACCTTCACGCCCTGAGTCCCCGTCCGCCCATGTTCAGCGCCGAACAGCCAGGAACCAGCCCGTGACCATGATCACTCCCGATCCCGGGAACCGCACACCGCACGCTCCCTCGCTTCGCTCCCAGGCGGGTCAGCCCGGTACGCTCACCGCCGTGCCACACGCTGATCAGTCCCGAACCACCCAGAAGGGCGCTTCCGTGACATACCCGGGGCCGCCGCGACCGGTCCAGGTCTCCGCCACACCCCTCGCGGAACTCGCCGGTCAGCTGGGTGCGCCAGCGCCGGGCGGCGCCGCCGGGGTCACCGGGATCACCCATGACTCGCGCGCCGTCCGCCCCGGCGACCTCTACGCCGCGCTCCCGGGCGCCCGGCTGCACGGCGCCGACTTCGTCACCCAGGCCGCGGGCCTGGGCGCGGTCGCCGTACTGACCGACCCGACCGGAGCCGAACGCGCCTCCGCGACCGGCCTGCCGGTCCTGGTGGTCGACGACCCGCGCGGGCGCATGGGTGAGCTGGCGGCCACCATCTACGGCCATCCGGGCCGCGACCTGCTCCAGATCGGCATCACCGGCACCTCCGGCAAGACCACCACCGCCTACCTCGTCGAGGGCGGGCTCAGGACGGTCAAGGCCACCGGCCTCATCGGCACCGTCGAGATGCGCATCGGCGACGAGCGCATCAAGTCCGAGCGCACCACCCCCGAAGCCACCGACCTGCAGGCACTGTTCGCCGTCATGCGCGAACGCGGCGTCGAGGCGGTCGCCATGGAGGTCTCCAGCCATGCCCTGGTCCTCGGCCGGGTCGACGGCTGCGTCTTCGACATCGCGGTCTTCAACAACCTCAGCCCGGAACACATGGAGTTCCACTCCGACATGGAGGACTACTTCCGGGCCAAGGCACAGCTGTTCACACGCAAACGCAGCCGGCTCGGCGTGATCAACCTCGACGACGAGTACGGCCGCCGGCTCGTGACGGAGGCCGAGGTGCCCGTCGTCACCTTCTCCGCCGAGGGTCACCCCGACGCCGACTGGCGTGCCGTGGACGTCGAGGTCGGCCCGATGGACTCCACCTTCACAGCCGTAGGACCGAAGGGCGAGCGGATCCCCGCCAGGTCGCCGCTGCCGGGGCCGTTCAACGTGGCCAACACCCTCGCCGCGATCGTCGCCCTCGCCGCCGCCGGACTCGACCCGCGGGCCGCCGCCGACGGCGTCGCCGCCGTGCCCGGGGTGCCGGGCCGGCTGGAGCGCGTGGACGCCGGGCAGCCCTACCTCGCGGTCGTCGACTACGCGCACAAGACGGACGCCGTCGAGTCGGTCCTCAAGGCGCTGCGCAAGGTCACCAAGGGCCGGCTGCACGTCGTACTGGGCTGTGGCGGCGACCGCGACCGGACCAAGCGGGCGCCGATGGGCGCCGCCATGGCGCGGCTCGCCGACACCGCCGTACTGACCTCCGACAACCCCCGCTCCGAGGACCCCCTCGCGATCCTCGCCACCATGCTCGAAGGCGCGGCCTCGGTGCCCGCGCACGAGCGCGGCGAGGTGCTGCTGTTCGAGGACCGGGCGGCCGCCATCGCCGCCGCCGTGGCCCGCGCGCACGCCGGGGACACCGTGCTTGTCGCGGGCAAGGGCCACGAGCAGGGCCAGGACATCGCCGGAGTGGTCCGTCCCTTCGACGACCGCCAGGTGCTTCGCGAAGCTATCCAGAAGACCCAGGGATGAACTTGTGATCGCCCTCTCCCTCGCCGAGATCGCCACAGTCGTCGGCGGGCAGACCCACGACATACCGGATCCGGCCGTCCAGGTCACCGGTCCCGTCGTCCGGGACTCCCGCGAGGCGGTGCCCGGCAGCCTCTTCGTCGCCTTCGTCGGCGAGCGCGTCGACGGCCACGACTACGCGGCGCAGGTCGTCGAGGCGGGCGCCGTCGCCGTGCTGGCGTCGCGGCCCGTCGGCGTGCCCGCGATCGTCGTGGACGACGTCCAGACGGCGCTCGGCGCGCTCGCCCGGCACGTCGTCCAGCGGCTCGGCACCACCCTCGTCGCCCTCACCGGCTCCGCAGGCAAGACCAGCACCAAGGACCTCATCGCCCAGGTGCTGCGGCGCAAGGCGCCGACCGTCTTCACGCCCGGCTCGCTCAACAACGAGATCGGGCTGCCGCTGACCGCCCTGTCCGCCACCGAGGAGACGAAGTTCCTCGTGCTGGAGATGGGCGCGCGCGGCATCGGCCACATCCGCTACCTCACCGGCCTCACGCCCCCGAGGATCGGCCTCGTCCTCAACGTGGGCACGGCCCACATCGGCGAGTTCGGCGGCCGCGAGCAGATCGCGCAGGCGAAGGGCGAACTCGTCGAGGCGCTGCCCTCCCTGGAGGACGGGGGTGCCGCGATCCTCAACGCGGACGACCCGTTGGTCCGGTCCATGGCCTCCCGTACGAAGGCGAAGGTGGTCCTTTTCGGAGAGTCCGACGAAGCGGACGTACGCGCCGAGAACGTGCGACTCACGGACAGCGGACAGCCCTGCTTCAGGCTTCACACACCCTCCGGTGCAAGCGATGTGACCATGCGCCTGTACGGTGAGCACCACGTGTCGAACGCGCTCGCCGCGGCCGCCGTCGCCCATGAGCTGGGCATGTCCGCGGAAGAGATCGCCACCGCGCTCTCCGAGGCGGGCTCCCTCTCCCGCTGGCGGATGGAGGTCACCGAGCGCCCGGACGGCGTGACGATCGTCAACGACGCCTACAACGCGAACCCCGAGTCCATGCGAGCGGCCCTGCGTGCGCTGGCGGCCATGGGCAAGGGGCGGCGGACCTGGGCGGTGCTCGGCAAGATGGCCGAGCTCGGGGACGAGGCGCTCGCCGAGCACGACGCGGTCGGACGGCTCGCCGTCCGGCTCAACGTCAGCAAGCTCGTCGCGGTCGGCGGCAGGGAAGCCGCCTGGCTGCAACTGGGCGCATATAACGAGGGTTCGTGGGGTGAGGAGTCGGTGCACGTGTCCGACGCACAGGCGGCGGTCGACCTGTTGCGCAGCGAGTTGCGCCCGGGAGACGTCGTACTCGTGAAGGCGTCCCGTTCGGTCGGCCTCGAGGGCGTCGCGCAGGCGCTGCTCGCGACCGGTGCCGAGGGTGAGGTCGCAGCCCGATGATGAAGCAGGTTCTGTTCTCCGGTGTCATCGGGCTCTTCCTGACACTGATCGGCACTCCGCTGCTGATCAAGCTGCTCGCACGCAAGGGCTACGGCCAGTACATCCGTGACGACGGCCCGCGGGAGCACGCCAGCAAGCGCGGTACGCCCACCATGGGTGGTATCGCCTTCATCCTGGCGACGGTGGCCGCGTACTTCCTGGCGAAGGTCATCACCGGCTACCCGCCCTCCTATTCGGGCCTGTTGGTGCTCGGCCTGATGGTGGGCATGGGCCTCGTCGGCTTCCTCGACGACTACATCAAGATCGTCAAGCGGCGCTCGCTGGGTCTGCGGGCCAAGGCGAAGATGGCCGGCCAGCTGATCGTCGGTATCGCCTTCGCGGTGCTCTCGCTGCAGTTCGCGGACTCCCGCGGCAACACCCCGGCCTCCACGAAGCTGTCGTTCATCACCGACTTCGGCTGGTCGATCGGCCCGGTGCTGTTCGTGGTCTGGGCACTGTTCATGATCCTGGCGATGTCCAACGGCGTGAACCTGACCGACGGTCTGGACGGCCTCGCCACCGGCGCCTCCGTGCTGGTCTTCGGCGCGTACACCTTCATCGGCGTGTGGCAGTTCCAGGAGTCCTGCGCCAACGGCGAGACCCTGACCAACCCGGGCGCCTGTTACGAGGTGCGCGACCCGCTGGACCTCGCGGTCGTCGCCTCCGCGCTGATGGGCGCCTGCCTCGGCTTCCTGTGGTGGAACACCTCGCCGGCCAAGATCTTCATGGGCGACACCGGTTCGCTCGCGCTCGGCGGTGTCCTCACGGGCCTGGCCATCCTCTCCCGCACGGAGCTGCTGGTGGCCATCATGGGCGGTCTGTTCGTCCTCATCACCATGTCGGTGGTCATCCAGGTCGGCTCCTTCCGACTCACCGGCAAGCGCGTCTTCCGGATGGCGCCGCTGCAGCACCACTTCGAACTCAAGGGCTGGTCCGAGGTCCTGGTCGTGGTCCGCTTCTGGATCATCCAGGGCATCTGCGTGATCGTCGGACTGGGCCTCTTCTACGCGGGATGGGCAGCGGAGAAGTGACCGACTGGCAGGGGAAGAACGTCACCGTCGCCGGACTCGGCGTGTCCGGCGTCCCGGCGGCCAAGGTGCTGCACGGGCTCGGCGCGACGGTCACCGTCGTCAACGACGGCGACGACGCACGCGCGCGTGAGCAGGCCGCCGAGCTGGAGTCGCTCGGCGTGACCGTGCGACTGGGCGACGGCGCGACCCTGCCCGAGGGCACCGAGCTGATCGTCACCGCGCCCGGCTGGAAGCCGGACAAGCCGCTGTTCGCGGCGGCCGCCGCGGTCGGTGTGCCGGTCTGGGGCGACGTCGAACTGGCCTGGCGGCTCCGGGGTCCGGACGCCGCGCCCTGGCTGTGCGTGACGGGCACCAACGGCAAGACGACGACCACACAGATGCTCGCGTCGATCCTGAAGGCCGCGGGGCTGCGCACGGCCGCCGTCGGCAACATCGGCGTCTCGCTGCTCGACGCGGTCCTCGGCGACGAGGAGTACGACGTCCTCGCCGTGGAGCTGTCCAGCTATCAGTTGCACTGGGCGCCCTCCCTGCGCGCCCACTCGGCCGTCGTCCTCAACCTCGCCCCGGACCACCTCGACTGGCACGGCTCCATGGAGGCGTACGCCCACGACAAGGGCCGCATCTACGAGGGCAATCGGGTCGCCTGCGTCTACAACGTCGCCGACAAGGCCACCGAGGACCTGGTGCGGGAGGCCGACGTCGAGGAGGGCTGCCGGGCCATCGGCTTCACCCTCGGCACCCCGGGACCCTCCCAACTCGGCGTCGTGGACGGCATCCTGGTCGACCGCGCCTTCGTCGAGAACCGGCAGAAGAACGCGCAGGAGCTCGCCGTGGTCTCCGACGTCAACCCGCCGGCCCCGCACAACATCGCCAACGCCCTTGCCGCGGCGGCCCTCGCACGCGCCTTCGGGGTGCCCGCCAGGGCCGTACGGGACGGTCTGCGGGCCTTCACCCCGGACGCCCACCGCATCGCCCACGTGGCCGACGTGGACGGCGTGGCGTACGTCGACGACTCCAAGGCCACCAACACCCATGCGGCACAAGCCTCGTTGGCGGCCTACGACTCGATCGTGTGGATCGCCGGCGGGCTCGCCAAGGGCGCGACCTTCGACGAGCTGGTCGCCAGGTCGGCCAAGCGGCTGCGCGGTGTCGTCCTCATCGGTGCCGACCGTGCGCTGATCCGTGAGGCGCTGGCGCGACACGCGCCGGAGGTCCCCGTGGTGGACCTCGACCGGACGGACACTGGGGCGATGCTCCAGGCCGTCCAGGAGGCGCGACGGCTCGCGGAGGCGGGCGACACGGTGCTTCTCGCCCCGGCCTGCGCCTCCATGGACATGTTCGCCAACTACAACAAGCGCGGTGACGCGTTCGCGGAGGCGGTTCGCGAACTCGGCTCCTGACCGACGTAGCGGAGGCGCTGATGCCCAGTAGCCGTACCGGCCGCCGGCCGCCCGTCCAGCGGGCCCCCAGGCGGCCCGGCGCACCCCGCCCGCCGCGCGACAACCCCGTCCTACGGCTCTACACGCGCGCGCGTAGGGCGTGGGACCGCCCGCTGACCGCGTACTACCTGATCCTCGGCGGCAGCCTGCTGATCACCGTGCTCGGGCTGGTGATGGTCTACTCGGCCTCGCAGATCAAGGCGCTGCAGATGTCCCTGCCCGGGACGTTCTTCTTCCGCAAGCAGTTCCTGGCCGCCCTGATCGGCGCCGGGCTGCTGCTGCTCGCCTCCCGGATGCCGGTGAAGCTGCACCGGGCGCTGGCCTACCCGATCCTCGCCGGGGCCGTCTTCCTGATGGCCCTGGTGCAGGTGCCCGGGATAGGGGTGGCGATCAACGGCAACCAGAACTGGATCGCCGTCGGCGGCTCCTTCCAGATCCAGCCCAGCGAGTTCGGCAAGCTCGCCCTGGTGCTGTGGGGCGCGGACCTGCTCGCCCGCAAGCAGGACAAGAAGCTGCTCACGCAGTGGAAGCACATGCTGGTGCCGCTGGTCCCGGTGGCGTTCATGCTGCTCGGGCTGATCATGCTCGGTGGCGACATGGGCACGGCGATCATCCTGTCGGCGATCCTGTTCGGCCTGCTGTGGCTGGCGGGCGCGCCGACCCGGCTGTTCGTCGGGGTGCTGGCCATCGCCGGCACCATCGGGCTGATCCTGATCAGGAGCAGCTCCAACCGGATGGCCCGGCTGGCCTGCATCGGTGCCACCGAACCGAAGTCCGGGACCGTCGACTGCTGGCAGGCCGTGCACGGCATCTACGCCCTCGCCTCGGGCGGAATCTTCGGCTCCGGGCTCGGTGCGAGTGTGGAAAAATGGGGCCAACTCCCCGAAGCGCACACCGACTTCATCTTCGCCGTCACCGGTGAGGAACTGGGCCTCGCGGGGACGCTGTCGGTGCTCGCCCTGTTCGCGGCTCTAGGCTATGCGGGTATCCGCGTGGCCGGTCGCACGGAGGACCCCTTCGTGAGGTATGCCGCGGGAGGCGTGACCACCTGGATCACCGCACAGGCGGTGATCAACATCGGTGCGGTGCTCGGCCTGCTGCCGATCGCCGGTGTCCCCCTCCCGCTGTTCTCCTACGGAGGATCCGCCCTGCTGCCGACCATGTTCGCCATCGGGCTGCTGATCGCCTTCGCACGCGACGAGCCCGCTGCGCGGGCGGCGCTTGCGATGCGGCAACCGCGCTTTGGTAGAAAGCGGGGGGCCGGGGGTCCTGCGGGGCCCAGGAGATGGAACACGATGCGACGGCGTGCCTCGGCGGCGCGTTCGTCCGGAGAGCGGTGAATTTCGGTGCATGTCGTACTCGCCGGTGGGGGGACCGCCGGCCACATCGAGCCCGCGCTCGCCCTCGCGGACGCCCTGCGCAGGCAGGACCCGACCGTGGGGATCACGGCCCTGGGCACGGAGCGCGGCCTGGAGACCCGGCTCGTGCCGGAGCGGGGCTATGAGCTCGCGCTGATCCCGGCGGTGCCACTGCCGCGCAAGCCCACCCCCGAGCTGATCACCGTCCCGGGCCGGCTGCGCGGCACGATCAAGGCGACCGAGCAGATCCTGGAGCGCACCAAGGCGGACTGCGTGGTCGGCTTCGGCGGCTATGTCGCCCTGCCCGGCTATCTGGCGGCCAAGCGCCTCGGCGTGCCGATCGTGATCCACGAGGCCAACGCCCGTCCCGGACTCGCCAACAAGATCGGCTCCCGGTACGCCGCCCAGGTCGCCGTCGCCACCCCGGACAGCAAGCTGCGCAACTCCCGCTACATCGGCATCCCGCTGCGCCACTCCATCGCCACCCTGGACCGGGCCGCGGCCCGCCCCGAGGCCCGCGCGATGTTCGGCCTCGACCCGAACCTGCCGACGCTGCTGGTCTCCGGCGGCTCGCAGGGCGCCCGCCGGCTCAACGAGGTCGTCCAGCAGGTCGCGCCCTACCTCCAGCAGGCCGGTATCCAGATCCTGCACGCCGTCGGCCCGAAGAACGAACTGCCGCAGGTCCACCAGATGCCGGGGATGCCCCCCTACATCCCGGTAAGTTACCTGGACCGGATGGACCTCGCGTACGCCGCGGCCGACATGATGCTCTGCCGCGCGGGCGCGATGACCGTCGCCGAACTCTCCGCCGTCGGACTCCCGGCCGCCTACGTCCCGCTGCCCATCGGCAACGGTGAACAGCGGCTGAACGCCCAGCCGGTGGTCAAGGCGGGCGGCGGACTGCTGGTCGACGACGCGGAACTGACCCCCCAGTGGGTGCAGCAGAACGTCCTGCCCGTCCTCGCCGACCCGCACCGGCTGTACGAGATGTCCCGCGCCGCCGGCGAGTTCGGCCGCCGGGACGCCGACGACCTGCTCGTCGGCATGGTGTACGAGGCGATCGCCGCGCGCCGATAGGCGCGGTCGACGAAGGGCAGGGGAGCGTGGCCGGACCCACCACCACCGCCGAACGCGGTGCACAGCGGGAGGAGTCGTCCGGCCCGCCCCTCGTCCGGGGACTGGGGCCGCGTCGACTCCGTATGATCATCATTCTTGTCGTCGCGGTCCTCGCTCTCGGCGGCGGCTGCGTCTGGGCGTTGTACGGCTCCCAGTGGCTGCGGGTGGAGCGGGTCTCCGTCTCCGGTACGGCTGTTCTGACGCCGGCGCAGGTCCGTGAGGCGGCCGCGGTCCCCGTCGGGTCGCCGTTGGTCTCCGTGGACACCGGGGCGATCGAGTCGCGGCTGCTGAGCGGACTGCCCCGGATCGACCATGTCGAGGTCGAGCGTTCCTGGCCGGACGGAATCAGCCTGAAAGTGACCGAGCGGACGCCGGTCGTGCTCATCCGCAAGGACGGGGAGTTCGTGGAGGTGGACGACGAGGGCGTCCGTTACGCCACGGTCCCCCAGGCGCCCAAGGGCGTGCCGCTGCTGGAGATGGCCACCGGCTCCGCCGAGTCGGCGGACGCCAGCCTGCGCCGCTTCGGGGAGAACCGGCTCGTCCGCGAGGCGGTGCGGGTGGCCGGCGACCTCCCCGCCGCCGTCGCCCGCGCCACCCGGACGGTCAAGGTCCGTTCCTACGACGATATCCAGCTGCGGCTCGGCGACGGCCGGACCGTGGCGTGGGGGAGCGCCGAGAAGGGCGCCGCGAAGGCCCGTACACTCACCGCTCTCATGAAAGCCTCCCCGGACGCACGGCACTTCGACGTCAGCGTCCCCACCGCCCCGGCGTCATCGGGGAGTTGACGCACATCCGCGCAGGCCAGCACCCTGGTTGGCTAGTGACACGGCTGATCACATAGGGTGAAAAGAAAAACGGGAGGTTCGGCGTGTTCGTTGAACGGGCGCCACTTGTCGACTTAGTGTCCTGTTCAGAAGACTTCAACGGACAGAAACACTGGTAACCCTAAACTTCAGCGTTAGGGTTCGGGTCGGCGAAACGGACCGTCCCATTCGGCATCCGTCGTCGGATCGCGTCAACCGCGGGACGGCGACACGTAACTCGAGGCGAGAGGCCTTCGACGTGGCAGCACCGCAGAACTACCTCGCAGTCATCAAAGTCATCGGTGTCGGCGGCGGTGGTGTCAATGCCATCAACCGGATGATCGAGGTCGGTCTCAAGGGCGTCGAGTTCATCGCCATCAACACCGACGCGCAGGCGCTGTTGATGAGCGACGCCGACGTCAAGCTCGACGTCGGCCGCGAACTCACCCGCGGACTCGGCGCCGGAGCCAACCCGGCCGTCGGCCGCAAGGCCGCCGAGGACCACCGTGAGGAGATCGAGGAGGTCCTCAAGGGGGCCGACATGGTCTTCGTGACGGCCGGTGAAGGCGGCGGCACCGGCACCGGCGGCGCGCCCGTCGTGGCCAACATCGCCCGCAACCTGGGCGCCCTCACCATCGGCGTGGTCACCCGCCCGTTCACCTTCGAGGGACGGCGCCGCGCCAACCAGGCCGAGGACGGCATCGCCGAGCTCCGCGAAGAGGTCGACACCCTCATCGTGATCCCGAACGACCGGCTGCTGTCCATCTCGGACCGCCAGGTCTCGGTCCTGGACGCCTTCAAGTCGGCCGACCAGGTCCTGCTCTCCGGTGTCCAGGGCATCACCGACCTCATCACCACGCCCGGTCTGATCAACCTGGACTTCGCCGACGTGAAGTCGGTCATGTCCGATGCCGGTTCGGCCCTCATGGGCATCGGCTCGGCCCGCGGCGACGACCGCGCGGTGGCCGCGGCCGAGATGGCCATCTCCTCGCCGCTGCTGGAAGCCTCCATCGACGGCGCCCGCGGTGTGCTGCTGTCCATCTCCGGCGGCTCCGACCTCGGTCTGTTCGAGATCAACGAGGCCGCCCAGCTGGTCAGCGAGGCCGCCCACCCCGAGGCCAACATCATCTTCGGCGCGGTCATCGACGACGCCCTCGGCGACGAGGTCCGCGTCACCGTGATCGCGGCCGGCTTCGACGGGGGCCAGCCCCCGGCCCGCCGGGACAACGTCCTCGGCTCGACCTCGTCCACCGCCACCCGCCGCGAGGAGCCGGCTCCGGTGCGGCAGCCGGAGTCCCGGCCGACCTTCGGCTCGCTCGGCAGTGTGACCCCGAAGGAGGAGCCGGAGCCCGCGCCGGAACCGGTGGCGGACATTCCGGTCGGCCCGCCGGTCCCGCCGTCGCGGACCTACGCGGACAGCGCGGCCGAGGAACTCGACGTACCGGACTTCCTGAAGTGATAGGACGGCGCGAGAGCGTGGGCGGCGCCCACTTCGCCTTCACCGACCGGTGGGGCGGGGTGAGCGCCGCTCCGTATGAGGAGCTCAATCTGGGCGGCGCGGTCGGCGACGACCCCGCGGCCGTGCGGACCAACCGGGAGCTGGCCGCCAAGTCGCTCGGCCTGGACCCGGCCCGGGTGGTCCTGATGAACCAGGTGCACGGCGCGGATGTCGCGATCGTCGACGAACCGTGGGGTCCGGCGGACGAGGTGCCGGCCGTCGACGCGATCGTCACCGCCCGGCGCGGACTCGCCCTCGTCGTCCTCACCGCCGACTGTGTGCCCGTCCTGCTCTCCGACCCGGTCGCGGGCATCGCCGCCGCGGCCCACGCCGGACGCCCGGGCATGGTCGAGGGCGTGGTCCCCGCCGCGCTACGCGCGATGATGGAGCTGGGCGCCGACCCCGCCCGGATCGTCGCCCGCACCGGACCCGCCGTCTGCGGCCGGTGCTACGAGGTGCCGGAGGCGATGCGCGCCGAGGTGGCCGCCGTGGAGCCGACGGCGTACGCCGAGACGAGCTGGGGCACGCCGGCGGTCGATGTCGCCGCCGGGGTGCACGCGCAACTGGAGCGGCTCGGGGTGCGCGACCGGGAGCGGTCGCCGGTGTGCACGCTGGAGTCGGGGGATCATTTCTCGTACCGCCGCGACCGCACCACCGGGCGACTCGCGGGATACGTGTGGCTGGACTGATGGGGCATGACGGACCGTAAGGACGAACTCGCCGGAAACCTGGCGAAGGTGGAACGGCGTATCGCCGCCGCTTGTGAGGCCGCCGGCCGCAAGCGGGAGGACGTGACCCTGATCGTGGTCACCAAGACCTACCCGGCGAGCGATGTGCGGATCCTGTCGGAACTCGGTGTGCGCCATGTCGCCGAGAACCGCGACCAGGACGCGGCGCCCAAGGCCGCCGCCTGTTCGGATCTGCCCCTCACCTGGCACTTCGTCGGTCAGCTTCAGACCAACAAGGTGCGCTCGGTGGCCGGTTATGCGGATCTCGTGCAGTCCGTCGACCGCTCCCGGCTGGTGACGGCCCTGTCGAAGGAGGCCGTACGACAGGAGCGCGAGCTGGGCTGTCTGATCCAGGTCGCGCTCGACGCGGGGGAGCCTGCGGCGGGAACGGGTGAGCGGGGCGGTGTGGCGCCGGGCGGAATCGAAGAGTTGGCCGATCTGATCGCCGGCTCGCCGGGGCTGCGGCTCGACGGGCTGATGACCGTCGCCCCGCTGACCGGAGAGTACGCCGGTCGTCAACGGGCGGCGTTCGAGCGGTTGATGGATTTGTCGACTGACCTGCGCCGAGCCCATCCGGCTGCGAACATGGTCTCGGCAGGGATGAGTGCGGACCTCGAACAGGCCGTGGCCGCCGGGGCGACACATGTGCGCGTCGGCACTGCGGTACTCGGAGTCCGCCCCAGGCTCGGGTAACGTCGCCAGGAAGTCGGACCACAGCAGAAAATATGGTCATTTACGTCGAAAGACGGGCAGAAGGCCACGTGGATCGCGGGACTTGGCAGTCGTCAGCCGATCCACCACAGAGCGGAGGACTCAGAGCATGGCCGGCGCGATGCGCAAGATGGCGGTCTACCTCGGCCTCGTGGAGGACGATGGGTACGACGGCCGGGGTTTCGACCCCGATGACGACTTCGAACCCGAACTCGACCCGGAGCCCGAGCGGGATCACCGTCGGCATGAGCCGGCACACTCGTCCCATGGGGCACATCAGTCCCAAAGGGACGAAGAGGTACGCATCGTGCAGCCTCCCGCGCCCCGTGAGTCGATCGCCAGATCGACTTCGCTCGCCGCGGAATCCGGCCGCCCGGCGCGCATCGCGCCCGTGGCGTCCATCACACAAGAACGTCAGTCCCTGGAGAAGAACGCACCGGTGATCATGCCCAAGGTCGTGTCCGAGCGAGAGCCGTACCGGATCACCACGCTTCACCCGCGGACCTACAACGAGGCCCGTACCATCGGGGAACACTTCCGTGAGGGCACCCCGGTGATCATGAATCTGACTGAGATGGATGACACAGATGCGAAGCGACTTGTCGACTTTGCGGCCGGTTTGGTGTTTGGTCTTCATGGAAGCATCGAGCGGGTGACCCAGAAGGTGTTCCTGTTGTCTCCTGCTAACGTCGATGTCACGGCGGAGGACAAGGCCCGCATCGCAGAGGGCGGGTTCTTCAACCAGAGCTGAGACGCAAGACCGGAACACAGCAGTACCAGCAGTACCGACCAGCACGAAACAGGGGAGAGGGAAGCACAGACCATGAGCGTGTTCGCGCAGGTGATCTACATCGCGCTGATGGTGTTCCTCATCGTGCTCATCTTCCGGTTGGTCATGGACTATGTCTTCCAGTTCGCCCGCTCGTGGCAACCCGGCAAGGCGATGGTGGTCGTTCTGGAGGCCACCTACACTGTCACCGATCCACCGCTGAAGCTTCTGCGGCGGTTCATCCCGCCGCTGCGTCTCGGGGGCGTGGCGCTCGACCTGTCCTTCTTCGTACTGATGATCATCGTCTACATCCTGATCTCGATCGTGGGCAACCTCGCGAGGTGAGTGTGGACGATACGGTCTTGCCGACTGCCGATGACTACGTTGAGGTGAAGAGATGCCGTTGACCCCCGAGGACGTGCGGAACAAGCAGTTCACGACCGTCCGCCTCCGAGAAGGCTATGACGAGGACGAGGTCGATGCCTTCCTCGACGAGGTCGAAGCCGAACTGACCCGCCTGCTCCGCGAGAACGAGGACCTGCGCGCCAAACTGGCCGCGGCCACACGCGCGGCCGCGCAGAACCAGCAGAACATGCGCAAGCCCCCCGAGGGTCAGGGGCCTGGTCCCCAGGATCAGCAGCAGGGCATGCCGCAACAGGGCATGCCACCGCAGGGAATGCCCCAGCAGGGTATGCGCGGTCCTGGTCCCGGCGCCCCGGTGCCCGCCGGCATATCGGGCCCGCCGCAGCAGCAGATGGGCGGCCCCGGCCCCATGGGTGGCCCGCCCCAGCTGCCGAGCGGTGCCCCGCAGCTGCCCGCCGGTCCCGGCGGCCAGGGCGGTCCGCAGGGTCCCGGCCCGATGGGTCAGGGTCCGATGGGCCAGGGCCCGATGGGTGGTCAGCCTCCCATGCAGCAGATGGGCGGCCCCATGGGCGGTCCGATGGGCGGCCCCATGGGCGGTCCCGGTCAGGGCCCCGGTGGCGACAGCGCCGCCCGTGTCCTCTCGCTGGCCCAGCAGACCGCCGACCAGGCGATCGCCGAGGCCCGTTCCGAGGCCAACAAGATCGTCGGCGAGGCGCGTTCGCGGGCCGAGGGTCTGGAGCGGGACGCCCGCGCCAAGGCTGACGCGCTGGAGCGGGACGCGCAGGAGAAGCACCGTGTCGCGATGGGCTCCCTGGAGTCCGCCCGCGCCACGCTGGAGCGCAAGGTCGAGGATCTGCGCGGCTTCGAGCGTGAGTACCGTACGCGGCTGAAGTCCTACCTGGAGTCCCAGCTGCGTCAGCTGGAGACCCAGGCCGACGACTCCCTCGCGCCGCCGCGTACGCCCGCCACGGCCTCCCTGCCGCCGTCCCCGGCGCCCTCCATGGCACCCGCCGGTGCCGGCGCCCCGTCCTACGGCGGCAACCAGACCATGGGGGGTGCGCCGAGCCCCGCTGCCCCGTCCTACGGCGGCCAGCAGCAGATGTCTCCGGCGATGACCCAGCCGATGGCACCGGTGCGGCCGCAGGGGCCGTCGCCGATGGGGCAGGCCCCGTCGCCGATGCGTGGCTTCCTGATCGACGAGGACGACAACTGACGGCCTCTAGTACGCCTTAGGCGTCGGCAGCGTTCAAAGGGGCGGGCCCTGGATTTCGATCCGGGGCCCGCCCCTTTTACGCGCGTTGACGGTGCCCGCAGCTACGCGGCGACCTGTGAGCGTGGCTGAGGCTGATCAACCTCAGGGGCGCGGGGAACTGCGCGATCAGCCCCGATGCGCCCGCGGCCGGCGACGAACGGACAGGCGAACGGCGGCTGCCCCGCAAGGCAGCCGCCGCTTTCATGTGAGTCACACCTTGCGGAGGCGGAACGTCAGGGTGAGGGCCTCGTCCGTGAACGGGGTGCCGTACGTGTCGTCGGCCTCGCCCCGGGCGAAGTCGGTGGACAGGACCTCGTCGGCGATCAGTCCGGTGTGCTCGGTGAGGGCGGCGATCGTGGCCGCGTCCGTCGCCGTCCAGCGGAGCGCGATGCGGTCGGCCACGTCGAGGCCGCTGTTCTTGCGGGCCTCCTGGATGAGGCGGATCGCGTCACGGGCCAGGCCCGCCCGGCGGAGTTCCTCGGTGATCTCCAGATCCAGGGCGACCGTCGCGCCCGAGTCGGACGCCACCGACCAGCCTTCGCGCGGGGTCTCGGTGATGATCACCTCGTCCGGTGCCAGCGTGACCGCCTCACCGTCGACGTCCACCGACGCCTTGCCCTCGCGCAGGTCCAGCGACAGCGCGGCCGCGTCCGCGTTCGCGATCGCCTTGGCCACGTCCTGCACCCGCTTGCCGAACCGCTTGCCGAGCGCACGGAAGTTGGCCTTCGCGGTGGTGTCGACCAGGGAGCCGCCGACCTCGGAGAGGGACGCCAGCGACTCCACGTTCAGCTCCTCCGTGATCTGCGTGTGCAGTTCGGGGGAGAGCGCCTCGAAGCCCGTCGCCGCCACCAGCGCCCGCCGCAGCGGCTGCCGCGTCTTGACACCCGACTCCGCGCGCGTGGCGCGGCCCAGCTCCACCAGGCGGCGGACCAGGACCATCTGCTTCGACAGCTCCGGGGCGATGGCGGAGAGGTCCGCCTCCGGCCAGGAGGCGAGGTGCACGGACTCCGGAGCGCCGGGCGTGACCGGAACCACCAGGTCCTGCCAGACCCGCTCGGTGATGAACGGGGTCAGCGGGGCCATCAGCTTGGTGACGGTCTCCACGACCTCGTGCAGCGTGCGCAGCGCCGCCTTGTCGCCCTGCCAGAAGCGGCGCCGCGAGCGGCGGACGTACCAGTTGGACAGGTCGTCGACGAACGCGGACAGCAGCTTGCCGGCACGCTGGGTGTCGTACGCCTCCAGGGACTGGGTGACCTGGTCGACCAGCGCGTGCAGCTCGCTCAGCAGCCAGCGGTCGAGGAGCGGGCGGTCGGCCGGGGCCGGGTCCGCCTCGCTGGGCGCCCAGTTCGACGTACGGGCGTACAGGGCCTGGAAGGCGACCGTGTTCCAGTACGTCAGCAGGGTCTTGCGGACGACCTCCTGGATGGTGCCGTGGCCGACGCGGCGGGCCGCCCACGGGGAACCGCCCGCCGCCATGAACCAGCGGACCGCGTCCGCGCCGTGCTGGTCCATCAGCGGGATCGGCTGCAGGATGTTGCCCAGGTGCTTGGACATCTTGCGGCCGTCCTCGGCGAGGATGTGGCCGAGGCACACGACGTTCTCGTACGACGACTTGTCGAAGACGAGCGTGCCGACCGCCATGAGGGTGTAGAACCAGCCGCGGGTCTGGTCGATCGCCTCGGAGATGAACTGCGCCGGGTAGCGGCTCTCGAACAGGTCCTTGTTCTTGTACGGGTAGCCCCACTGCGCGAACGGCATGGAACCCGAGTCGTACCAGGCGTCGATGACCTCCGGCACGCGCGTGGCCGTCTTTCCGCAGCCCTCGTGCGGACAGGCGAAGGTGACCGAGTCGATGTACGGCCGGTGCGGATCCAGCTCCGACTGGTCGGTGCCGGACAGCTCGGTCAGCTCCGCGCGGGAGCCGACGCAGGTGAGGTGGTTCTCCTCACAGAGCCAGATCGGCAGCGGGGTGCCCCAGTAGCGGCTGCGGGACAGCGCCCAGTCGATGTTGTTGTTCAGCCAGTCGCCGAAGCGGCCGTGCTTGACCGTGTCCGGGAACCAGTTGGTGTTCTCGTTCTCCTGGAGGAGGCGGTCCTTGACAGCCGTGGTGCGGATGTACCAGGACGGCTGCGCGTAGTAGAGGAGCGCGGTGTGGCAGCGCCAGCAGTGCGGGTAGCTGTGCTCGTACGGCAGGTGCTTGAAGAGGAGGCCGCGCTGCTGGAGGTCCTCGGTGAGCCTTTCGTCCGCCTTCTTGAAGAAGACACCGCCGACCAGCGCGACGTCCTCGGCGAACGTGCCGTCGGGGCGGACCGGGTTGACCACGGGCAGGCCGTAGGCGCGGCAGACCTTGAGGTCGTCCTCACCGAAGGCGGGGGACTGGTGGACCAGACCCGTACCGTCCTCGGTGGTGACGTACTCGGCGTTGACGACGAAGTGGGCCGGCTCCGGGAACTCCACCAGCTCGAACGGACGTTGGTACGTCCAGCGCTCCATCTCGGCGCCGGTGAAGGTCTGGCCGGTGGGCTCCCAGCCCTCGCCGAGCGCCTTGGCGACGAGCGGCTCGGCGACGACGAGCTTCTCCTCGCCGTCGGTGGCGACCACGTAGGTCACCTCGGGGTGGGCGGCCACCGCCGTGTTGGAGACCAGGGTCCAGGGGGTCGTCGTCCAGACCAGCAGCGCGGCCTGGCCGGCGAGGGGACCGGAGGTGAGGGGGAAACGGACGTACACGGACGGGTCGACGACCGTCTCGTAGCCCTGGGCCAGCTCGTGGTCGGACAGGCCGGTGCCGCAGCGCGGGCACCAGGGGGCGACGCGGTGGTCCTGGGCCAGCAGGCCCTTGTGGAAGATCTCCTTGAGCGACCACCAGACCGACTCGACGTACTCCGGGTCCATGGTGCGGTAGGCGTCGTCGAGGTCGACCCAGTAGCCCATGCGGGTCGTCAGCTCGGCGAAGGCGTCGGTGTGCCGAGTCACCGACTCGCGGCACTTGGCGTTGAACTCGGCGATGCCGTACGCCTCGATGTCCTGCTTGCCGGAGAAGCCCAGCTCCTTCTCCACCGCAAGCTCCACCGGGAGGCCGTGACAGTCCCAGCCGGCCTTGCGGGCCACGTGGTAGCCGCGCATGGTGCGGAAGCGGGGGAAGACGTCCTTGAAGACGCGCGCCTCGATGTGGTGGGCGCCCGGCATGCCGTTGGCGGTGGGCGGGCCCTCGTAGAACACCCACTCGGGGCGGCCCTCGGACTGCTCCAGGCTCTTGGCAAAGATCTTCTGCTCGCGCCAGAAGTCGAGCACGGCGTGCTCGAGCGCGGGCAGGTCGACCTGGGCGGGCACCTGGCGGTACTGCGTCATCGATCTTCCTCCGGCGGACTTGCTGCCTTCCGTCCGGAGGGACGAGAGCTACGTCATGTCCTACGCCGCCTTCGGCGCGCTCCCGCGGTACCACCCTCCTTGGCCCGCCGACACGGGGTGTGTGTCGGTGAGCCCCCTCATTGGGGTCGCGAAGCCGGTTCTACTGACCGCGGCCGGCTGTGCTGCCCGGCTGCGGCTTTCTTCCGGCGGCTCCGGGGTGATCTTCACGTCGCGCTCGCCCCCGGGCTTCCACCGTCCCCGGGTCGCTACGGGCTGCGTACGCCGCTACTCGTCCCCATCCACGCTTCTCGCTCCGCCCAGTGTACGGCGCGAGCGGGGGCGGGGCCGACCGGATTTCCCGCGGGGCGCGGGTGACTCGAATGGGGCGGTACGGCGGCGCGGGTTCCGGGGCTTTCCCGGGACGTCCGGCAGGTCGGATTACCCGGCGGGGAGCTGGGCACAACGGATGCAGGCTCGCTGCGGGGCGTGTGCGAGGCGGGCGAATCGGGCGGTGTGCCCCGTTGCCGCGGGACCCGGGTCGATTTATCGTCCCAGCACGATTCGCGCGCAAGATCACAATATGTGAAGGGGCCGCGGCCATGGTGGCGAAGAAGACCGCCGTACAGCAGTCGGCGTCCGGCAGGCCCACGGATGCCTCCGGCGGTGCGGCCAAGGACGTCGGCGGCAAGAAGAGCACCCAAGGGAAGGCGGCCACCACCGCCAGGAGCCGAACGGTGAAGACCGCCCGACCGGCCACGGGCGGCGCGGCGAGGAAACCGGCTGGGGGAAGGGACAGAGCCGAGGGCAGGCGGGCGACGGCCAAGGCTCCGCCGGAGAAGGGGGCGGCCGGGAAGGCAGAGGCGGGGAAGGGGCCGGCTGGGAAGAAAGCGGCGGGGAAGGCAGAGGTCGGGAAGACGGCGGCTGAGAAGGCGGCGGGGAAGACCACGGTCTCGAAGAAGGCGCCTGCCAGGGAGACGGCCTCCAAGGCGACGTCCGCCGAGCAGACGGCCTCCAAGGCGACGTCCACCAAGCAGACGTCCGCCAAGCAGTCGGCCTCCAAGACGACGGCCGCCAAGCAGACGGCCTCCAAGGCGACGGCCTCTCAAGCGACGTCCGCCAAGAAAGCAGCCGCGAAGAAGGCAGCCGCGAAGAAGACGTCGGCGAAGGAGGCGACCGCCACGGCGAAGCCTGCCAAGAAGGCGGCCGGGAAGGAGACGGCTCCGGATAGGGCGGGTGCGAAGAGGGCGGCTGCGAAGAAGACGACGACCGCCAAGAAAGTGACCGGGGAGACGGCGGCCGCGGAGAAGGAGGCGGCGGCAGGGACGCCCTCGGCCGCGAGGGCGGCCAAGACGGGTGCCGGGAAGGCGACGAGCAGGAAGGCCGCACGGGTGAAGGCGAGCCCTGAGGCGGCGAGCTCTGAGAGGGCCGGAAGGAAGGCGGGCACACAGGCCGAGGGCGGGAAGGCCGCTGCCGAGAAGGCCGGCGCAGAGGCGGCCCGTGGGGATGCGGTCGGCCGTGAGGCGGGCGGTCGGGATGCGGTCGGTAGGAAGACGGCTGGTGTGAAGGCAGGGGGGAGGAAGGCAGCTGGCGAGGCGGTAGACGCGGAGGCAGCCCGTACGGGGGCGGCTGGTGGGGATGCGGGCGGTCCGGAAGCGGGCGGTAGGAAGGCGGCTGGTGTGAGGGTGGCGGGGAGGAAGGCCGCTGGCGAGGCGGTCGGCGCGGAGGCAGCCCGTACGGAGGCGGCTCGTGGGGAGGCGGTCGGCCGTGAGGCGGGCGGTCGGGATGCGGTCGGACCGGAGGCAGTCGGTAGGAAGGCGGCTGGTGTGAGGGTGGCGGGGAGGAAGGCCGCTGGCGAGGCGGTCGGCGCGGAGGCAGCCCGTACGGAGGCGGCTCGTGGGGAGGCGGTCGGCCGTGAGACGGCCGGACCGGAGACAGTCGGCCCTGAGGCTATGAGCCCTGAGGCGGTCGGCCCTGAGACGGCCGGACCGGAGGGTCCGGGGGCGGGCGGTCCGGGGGTGGCTGGGGTGGATGTGGGGGGTGTGGAGGTGGTCGGTCGGGCGGGTGGGGGTGGGCGGGGGGTGGTGGGGCGGAAGAGCGATGTGAAGAAGAGCAGGGCCAAGAAGGCGGGTGCGGCCTCGGCCGCGGAGCAGACGGGAGCCACGACAGTGGTTGCGAAGAAGACTCCTGGCACGGCCACGGCGGCGAAGACCGCCGTCCCCAAGGCACGGCTCGCCGCGGTGGAGCCCGGCGAGCTCGCGGTGCGCCCCGGTGAGGAGCCCTGGACACCGGAGGAGGTCGAGGAGGCCCGTACGGAGCTGATGGCGGAACTGGAGCGGCTGCGCACGGAGATCCACGACTCCGAGGAGTCCCTGGTGGGCCTGATGCGCGACTCGGGGGACGGCGCGGGCGACGACCAGGCGGACACCGGCACCAAGAACATCACCCGCGAACAGCAGCTGGCGCTCGCCGCCAACGCGCGCGAGATGCTGCTCCAGACGGAGCGCGCCCTGGAACGCCTGGACGCGGGCACCTACGGACTCTGCGAGAACTGCGGCAATCCCATCGGCAAGGCACGCATGCAGGCGTTCCCGCGCGCGACCCTGTGCGTGGAGTGCAAGCAGAAGCAGGAACGCCGGTACTGATGCGCCCATGAGGCGTGTCGTACCCTCGTCCTCAGTCAGGCACCTAGGTTGAGGGACTCACGTGGCAGAGGCGGAGCGCATCATCGGTACGCCGGGCATTCCGGAGGCGGCGCGGACCGAGCAGGAGCAGCCCGGCGAGTCCGGCGAGACCGGCGAGTCCGGTGTCGGGGAGACGGAGGCGGCGCCTGCCGAGCAGCCGCGCGGCAAGCGCCGTATCGCCGTGCTGTTCGCGGTCGCCGCGTTCGCGTACGTGCTCGACCTGGTCAGCAAGATGATCGTGGTCGCCAAGCTGGAGCACCACGAGCCGGTCGAGATCATCGGCGACTGGCTGAAGTTCGAGGCGATCCGCAACGCGGGCGCCGCCTTCGGCTTCGGCGAGGCGTTCACCGTGATCTTCACGGTGATCGCGGCGGCGGTGATCGTCGTGATCGTACGACTCGCCCGCAAGCTGTACAGCCTGCCCTGGGCGATCGCCCTCGGCCTGCTGCTCGGCGGGGCGCTCGGCAATCTCACCGACCGGATCTTCCGGGCGCCCGGCGTCTTCGAGGGCGCGGTCGTGGACTTCATCGCGCCGAAGCACTTCGCGGTCTTCAACCTCGCCGACTCCGCGATCGTGTGCGGCGGCGTCCTGATCGTGCTGCTGTCCTTCAGGGGGCTCGATCCGGACGGGACCGTCCACAAGGACTGAGCGCGCGTTCGGGACCGTCTCACCCGTCCGGCATACTCGACGGGTGAGCACGATTCCCGAGATCCGTACCCTGCCCGTGCCCGACGGCCTGGAGGGCGAGCGCGTCGACGCCGCCATCTCCCGCATGTTCGGCTTCTCCCGTACCAAGGCGGCCGAGCTGGCCGCGGCGGGGAAGGTCACGGTCGACGGGTCGGTGGTCGGGAAGTCGGAGCGCGTCCACGGCGGTGCCTGGCTGGAGGTCGAGATGCCGCAGGCGCCCGCGCCGGTCCAGATCGTCGCCGAGCCGGTCGAGGGCATGGAGATCGTCCATGACGACGACGACGTGGTCGTCATCGTCAAGCCGGTCGGCGTCGCCGCCCACCCCTCGCCGGGCTGGAGCGGGCCGACCGTCATCGGCGGGCTGGCCGCCGCCGGCTACCGCATCTCCACCTCCGGCGCCGCCGAGCGGCAGGGCATCGTGCACCGCCTCGACGTCGGCACGTCCGGGCTGATGGTGGTCGCCAAGTCCGAGTACGCGTACACGTCGCTCAAGCGGCAGTTCAAGGAGCGCACGGTCGACAAGCGGTACCACACGCTCGTCCAGGGCCACCCCGATCCGACCAGCGGCACCATCGACGCGCCGATCGGGCGGCATCCGAACCACGACTACAAGTGGGCGGTCACCGCCGACGGGAAGCCGTCCGTCACGCACTACGACCTCATCGAGGCGTTCCGGGCCGCCTCGCTGCTCGACGTGAAGCTGGAGACCGGGCGCACGCATCAGATCCGCGTCCACATGGCCGCGCATCGCCACCCGTGCGTGGGTGATCTGACGTACGGCGCCGATCCGACCCTGGCCAAGCGGCTGCGGCTGACCCGGCAGTGGCTGCATGCCGTGCGGCTCGGGTTCGAGCATCCGGGGGACGGGCAGTGGGTCGAGTTCGGGTGTGATTATCCGGCCGATCTGCAGGAGGCGTTGGACCAGGTCCGCGAGGAGACGTACGGCTGAGCACAGAGATCTCCCACCTGCGCACCACCGGTTTCCAGTGGGCTGAAAGGTGCCCTCTCCCGCTGTGGTCGCCCGCCGTCGGCGGCTTTCCGATCGTACGATCGGATCATGTCTCGTAATGTCGTGATCAGTGGTGGTGGGAGCGGGATCGGGCTCGCCGCCGCGTATGCCTTCGCCGCCGACGGGGACCAGGTGCTGTTGGTCGGGCGGCGGGGGGCGGTGCTGGAGAAGGCCGGGGTGCCCGGGGCGCTGACCTTCGCCGCCGATCTCCGGGAGACGGCCGGGGCGCGGGAGGTCGCGCGGTTCGTCGCTCAGGAGCTGGGGACCGTGGATGTGCTCATCCACAGCGCCGGGGGCGCGGGGTATCTGGAGGAACCGGCCGGGAGCGAGGATCCGCTCGACGTCGTCGAGCACAACTGGTCCCTGAACTTCCGGCTCAACACCCTGACCGCCGTGCTGCTCACCGAGGCGCTCAAGGCGCGGCTCGCCGAGCCCGGCGGGCGGGTGCTGTTCCTCAGCTCCATCGCCGCCTACCGGGGGTCCGGCAGCGGGGCGTACGCGGGGTCCAAGGCCGCGCTGCATCCGTACGCCCATGATCTGGCCCGGCAGTTGGGGCATCGCGGGATCACGGTGAACGTCGTGGCGCCCGGCTATGTCGAGGACACCGGGTTCTTCGGGGAAGCGATGACCGACGCGCGCCGCGAGAAGCTCATCGCGGAGACCTCCACCGGGCGGGCCGCGACGCCCGGGGACGTCGCGGCCACCCTGCACTGGCTGGCCTCCCCGGCCGCCGGGCACATCACCTCACAGATCATCCAGGTCAACGGCGGGGCCGAGCGCGGCCACTGAGGCGGCCGGTCAGGGCCGGTCCGGGCGGGGGTGGTGGTGCGTGCGCAGCGCGCGCACGGCCTCGGGGGCCCGCCGGCCAGGAGGCAGGACCGCGTCGGCCGCGTTGACGCGTGGCAGCGCGTACGGGTGTTCCTCGGCCAGCCAGCGCAGCAGCTGCTCGCGGACCGTGACCCGTACGGTCCAGATGTCGTTCGGGTCCTTCGCGGTCACCAGGGCCCGTACCTCCATGGTGCTCGGGGTCGAGTCCGTGACGGCCAGGCCGTAGTCGCGGCCGTCCCAGGCCGGGCACTCGCGCAGGATGTCGCGGAGCTTCTCCCGCATCACGTCCAGGGGCGCCGAGTGGTCCAGCTGCAAGAAGACGACACCGGTGATCTGGGCGCCGCCGCGCGACCAGTTCTCGAAGGGCTTGGAGGTGAAGTACGACACCGGCATGGTGAGCCGGCGCTCGTCCCAGGTGCGGACGGTCAGGAACGTCAGGGTGATCTCCTCGACGGTGCCCCACTCGCCGTCCACCACGACCGTGTCCCCGATGCGCACCATGTCGCCGAAGGCGATCTGCAGACCGGCGAACATGTTGCCCAGCGTGGACTGGGCGGCCACACCGGCGACGATGCCGAGGATGCCCGCCGAGGCCAGCAGGGACGCGCCGGCCGCGCGCATCGCCGGGAACGTCAGCAGCATGGCGGCCGCGGCCACCACGCCGACGATCGCCGACACCACCCGCATGATCAGCGTCACCTGGGTGCGTACCCGGCGGACCCGGGCGGCGTCGGTGCTGGCGCGGGCGTACCGGGTGTAGGTCGTCTCGACGACCGCCGACGCGATCCGGATCACCAGCCAGGCCGCCGCACCGATGAGGATCAGCGTCAGCGCCCGGCCGATGCCCTCCCGGTGCTCGTGCAACGGCTTCACCTGGTCGTACGAGCCTCTGAGCAGCGCGGCGAACAGCAGGAACTGGTAGGGGATGCGGCCACGGCGCAGCAGCCCCCACAGGGGCGTCTCGGGGTGGCGTCGGTCGGCCTTGGACAGCAGTAGGTCGGTGGCCCAGCCGATGAGCAGCGTCAGTACGACCGAGCCGCCGACCACGATCACGGGACGGAGCACGTTCTCCATGCCTGAGAACGTAACCGGCCGACGGCGGCTGGCACCATGGGCCCATGAACATCATGCTCTTTCACTCGACCTACGGACTGCGGCCGGCGGTGCGCGCGGCGGCGGACCGGCTGCGTGCCGCCGGGCACGAGGTGTGGACGCCGGACCTCTTCGAGGGGCGCACGTTCGACACGGCCGAGGAGGGCATGGCGTACCAGGAGGAGACCGGCAAGGACGAGCTGCTGAAGCGGGCCGTGCTGGCCGCCGCGCCCTATTCGGAGCGGGGGCTGGTGTACGCCGGGTTCGCGCTGGGGGCCTCCGTCGCGCAGACCCTGGCGCTGGGCGACGAGAAGGCGCGGGGGCTGCTGCTACTGCACGGCACCTCGGATCTCGCGCCGAACGTCTCGGTGGACGAGCTGCCGGTCCAGCTGCATGTGGCCGAGCCGGACCCGTTCGAGACGGACGACTGGCTGAGTGCCTGGTATCTGCAGATGCGGCGCGCGGGCGCGGACGTCGAGATCTACCGGTACGCCGGGGCCGGCCATCTCTACACCGACCCCGACCTGCCGGACCACGACGCGGAGGCCGCCGAGGCCACCTGGCGGGTGGCACTCGGCTTCCTCGAGTCGCTGTAGGCGCCGGACAGGCTCTAGGCGCGGTAGGCCGCCCAGTTCTGCTGCATGCGCGTCACCTGGCCCGCGGTGAACTGGTACATGCAGGAGTCGTACGTGTAGTCCATGAAGTTGTGGATCGGGTCGGCGCCCGCCTTGCGGGTGCACGTGTCGCGGCCCTCGGGGCACTCGTAGGCGGCGCTCTTCTCGGCGGGCGTGTCGTCGACGTAGTCGCCGTTGCCGTTACAGCCGCCCTGGAAGGTGTGGTAGAGGCCCATCCAGTGGCCGACCTCGTGGGTCGCGGTGTCGCCCTCGTTGTAGTTGGCCGCCGAGCCGCCCGGCAGCGAGGCGTCGAGGAGGACCACGCCGTCCATGGAGGGGCTGGAGTTGTAGGAGCTGGGGAAGGTGGCCCAGCCGAGGAGGCCGCCGCCGAGGTTGGCGGTGTAGACGTTGAGCGCGTTGGCGCCGCCCTTGCGCAGGGCGGACTTCATCGCCTTCTCCTCCTGCGAGCCGTAGCCGACGTTGTACCAGGCGGCGTTGTTCGTGTAGTCGGTGCCGGCCAGCGTGAACTGGAAGCCGGAGTCGGTGTTGCCGGTGCCCTGGCCGCCGAACGCCGCGTTGAGGACGTTCATCTGGGCGTTGATGTCGGCGGAGCTGAGCTGGCCGGCCGTGCCGTTGTGGATGACGTGGAAGTACACCGGGATGCTGGTGCCGGCGGCGAGTGCGGAAACGTTCCTTCCGCTGGTGCGCAGCCGGTCCACCTTCTTGCGCAGATCGGCGTCCATGGCCTGGGCCCTGGCCTCGCTGATCTCGTTGGGCTCGGCGACGCCCGCGCCGTGTCCCGGGTGGGCCTCGCGGGCCGCGGAGTGGGTCTCCTCGACGCACTCGGCGGCCGTGGTGCCGGCCGCGGCGACACCTGTCGGTGCCGACAGGGGAGTGAGCATCAGTGTTCCGGCCACGACGGCCGTGCCGAGAACTCGTCTGCGCGTCAGGGGAGATATCCGGGCAAGCGCACGCATGCTGACTCCTGGTGGAAGCGGTGGGGAGAGGGGCACAGGGGTCTTCCTGGCCGCCGCCCGGAGATTACGTGGACATGCCCATGGCGGAAGAGGATCGATCAGGCCCAATCGAACAGCGGGCAAACGGGGGTGAATGGGGTGGCGAAATCTTTCGCCGCCCGGAGTTTGAGATCCGGACGTAACGAGTTTCGTGACCCGGGCGGGTGGTGTGTCCGGATTCGGAACGCGGCGCGCACCACCCGCCGTAGCGATGTGATCTTGCGTTAACAGGCTTCGGCCGGTCTGTCGTTGGCCGAAAATCGCCCCTGGGGCTCAGAGGTCACCCAGGGACCTACACGGGGTCGTACGTCCGCTCGACCTTCTGGGTACCGGTGCGGGTGCGGTAGGAGCGGGCCCAGGAGGAGGTGGCGTCCGGCTTGGTGCGATCGGACAGGACGTAGTAGTCCATCTGTGCGCGGTGCGCGGTGATGTCCAGGACGCCGTAGCCGTGGCGGTCGGTGTCGACCCAGTGGACGTGCCGGTTGGCGGCCTTGATGATCGGCGCGGCCACGGCGGAGACCGTGCCCTCGGGGACCTTCACCAGGTCGTCGAGGTTGTCGGAGGTGACGGACGTGACCACGAACTCGGTGGCCGCCGACGCCGACAGGGGATACGTTCCGGCGTTGACCGGCACGTCGTTGGCCCAGGCCATGTGGATGTCGCCGGTGAGGAAGACGGTGTTGCGGATGGCGTTCGACCGCAGATGGGCGAGGAGTTCGCGGCGGTCGTCGGTGTAGCCGTCCCACTGGTCGGTGTTGAGGGCGAGGCCCTCCTTCGGCAGTCCGAGCAGCTCGGCCAGCGGCTTGAGCAGGTCGGCGGTGAGGGAGCCGATGGCGAACGGCGAGATCATCACCGGGTTGCCGACCAGCCGCCAGGTGGTGTCGGAGGACGCCAGCCCCGCCTTGAGCCAGTCGAGTTGGGCGCGGCCGGTGAGCGTGCGCTCCGGGTCGTCGACCTGGCCGTTGCCGACGCCTACCTGCTGGGAGCGGAAGGAACGCAGGTCCAGCAGGGAGAGATCGGCCAGCTTGCCGAAGCGCAGCCGGCGGTAGGTGGTGCCGGCGATCGCCGGGCGGACCGGCATCCACTCGAAGTACGCCCGCTTGGCGGCCGTCTGACGGGCCGCCCAGTCGCCCTCGGTGCCCTCGGTGTGGTTCTCGGCGCCGTCCGTCCAGGCGTCGTTGGCCATCTCGTGGTCGTCCCAGATCGCCACGACCGGCGCCTTGGCGTGCAGCGCCTGGAGGTCCGGGTCGGTCTTGTACTTTCCGTGCCGTACGCGGTAGTCGGCGAGGGTGACGATCTCGTGGGTGGGCGCGTGCTGCCGTACGACCTTGTCGCGGGTGCCGTACTCGCCGGTGCCGTACTCGTAGATGTAGTCGCCCAGGTGCAGCCAGGCGTCCAGGTCGGAGCGGGCGGCGAGATGGCGGTACGCGGCGAAGTGGCCGGCCTCCCAGTTGGCGCAGGAGACCACGCCGAAGCGCAGGCCCGAGACGGCCGCGTCCGCCGCCGGCGCGGTGCGGGTGCGCGCCACCGGGGAGTCGGTGCCGCCGGCCGAGAAGCGGAACCAGTAGTCGGTGGCCGGGGCCAGGCCGCGCACGTCCGCCTTGACGGTGTGGTCGGAGGCGGCCGTGGCGGTCACGGAACCCTTGGCGACGATGTCCGTCAGCGACCTGTCCCGGGCGACGATCCACTCGACCTCGGTGTCGGGGCCGAGGCCGGAGCCGGGCGTCGCCGCGGCGGTCGGGGTCACCCGGGTCCACAGCAGGACACCGTCGGGGAGCGGGTCGCCGGAGGCGACGCCGTGCAGGAAGGCCGGCGCGTCGTCGGCGGCGCGGGCCGAGTGGGTGGCGGCGAGTGGAGCGGCCAGAACAGCGGTGGCCGCCGCGGCCTTGACGACCGTACGGCGGCGGGGGGTAAGCGAGTTGGGGCCTTCGGAGGCTCTGTATCGACTGGTCACGAGTGATCAGGTTACTGATCGGTATGAACAAAGGCGGGCGAACTCCGGAAAGTTCGCCCGCTCTTCGCGTGCCGGTCGGGGCCGGGCCGCTCGCTACTCCTTCAGCGCCGCGTCCACCACCGTGTTGAAGTCCTCCACCGTCATGGGCTGGTTGCCGGCCTCGGTGACGAGCTTCTTGCCGTCCATGGTGAAGGTCGGGGTCCCCCGCACGTCCTCCTTGTTGGTGTTGAAGGTCTGCGACATCGCCACCGCCCAGGCGTCGTACGTGCCGCCCCGCACCGCGTCCTGGAACGTGGCGTTGTCCTTCAGCGCGTCGACGGAGTTCCCGATCTTGATCAGGTAGTCGTCGCTCTTGAACTTGTCGTCGGACTCCTGCGGGTGGAACTCCGCCGAGTAGAGCGCGGCCTTGTACTTCAGGAAAGCCTCCGGGCTCACGTTCAGCGCGGCGCCCAGGGCGCTCATCGCGTTCTTCGAGCCCTCGCCGTTCGCGCCGACCTTGAAGCCGCCGTCGTCGGTGTCGCCGTCCAGGAAGGTGCCGCCGATGAACTGGAGCTTGTACTTGCCGGCCTCGACGTCCTTCTCCACGGTCGCGCCGACGGTCTGCTCGAACTGGGCGCAGACCGGGCAGCGCGGGTCCTCGTAGAGCTTGAGGGTCTTCTTCGCGGTGTCCTTGCCGATGACGACCGTGGTGCCGTTCTCACCCGTGGTGTTGGCGGGCGCGACGATCTTCTCGTCCGCCGCGGCCTCCCAGTGGCCGGGCTTGTTGGCCTGGACGACGGCGAAGCCTATGCCGCCCGCCGCCGCCAGCACGCCGACGACGGAGAGGGCGACGATGACCTGCCGCTTCGCCTTCGCCTTCTTCGCCTGGCGCTCGCGTTCGAGGCGCAGCCGCTCCCGGGCCGCCGTCTTCGCCGCCTGGCTGTTGCGCTTGCTCATGTCGATGATCTCCCTGTGGAACGCGCACGGGTCCGTGTGCGCGGAGCGATATGGGTAACGCCCGGGTCACTGTCGACGCCGGGGGCGCGGCCGCGCTGCCGGAGGCCGCGGGGGTGGCGTCCGACGACCGCGGGCGCGGTGTCGGAGAGCCTTGGTCGGGTGTCCGACGTCCGCTGGGTGCGGTTGTCGGACGACTGCGGGTGTGGTGTCTGACGGCCTTGGTCGGGGTTTCTGACGTCCGCTGGGTGCGGTTGCCGGACGACCCGCGGGTGTGCTGTCGGACGGGTCGCGGGCGCGTGTCTGACGACCGTGGTCGGAGTCTTCGACGACCGCCGAGGAGATGTCCGACGACCGCGGGTGCCGTGTCCGACGACCGCCGAGGGGCTGTCCGACGACCGCGGGTGCGGTGTCTGACGACTGCGGGTGTGGTGTCACGGGCCGCGGGTGCGGTGACGACCGTGGTCGGAGTCTCCGGCGACCGCTGAGGGGCTGTCCGGCGACCGCCGAGGGGACGTCCGACGACCGCTGGGGCGGTGTCCGACGGCCTTGGGTGCGGTGTCGGACGGGCCGCGGATGCGGTGCCGACCGTGGTCGGGGTCTCCGGCGACCGTCGCGGAGCTGTCCGGCGACCGCCGAGGAGATGTCCGACGACCGCTGGGGCGGTGTCCGACGGCCTGGGGTGCGGTGTCTGACGTCCGCTGGGTGCGGGCTGTCGGACGACTGCGAGTGGGGTGTCGGAGGGGCCGCCACGGGTGACGTGTTGGACGTCGGTGGCCGGGGTGCTGGACGGCCCGTGGTTGCGGTGTCGGACGGCCGTCAGACGGCCGCGGGTGCGGTGGGTGGGCCGCGGCGGGCAAGGGAGTGGACCAGGGCGCGGCCGGGGGAGAAGGTGGCCCGCGTGGTGGGGCGGGGACCGCCGGGTGCCGCCGGGGCGGGCGGGACCGTCACCGCGGCCACCGCGAGCAGCAGTGGGCGGAACGTCGTCGCTGTCGCCGCGCACAGCAGCCGGCCCAGGGCGCGCTCGCCCCGACGCAGCCAGGCCGCGGCGAGGAGACCGACGGCGACATGGGCGCCCAGCAGCAGCCAGGCGGTCGCCGGAGTGGCGTGGGCGAGGAGCCCGGCCAAACCGTCGGTGTCGGAGCCGGTCACCCGGACCAGCGGGGTGCCGACCTGGCTGCCGTCGCCGCACAGGACGTCCCAGCCCACCGAGCGCAGCGGGCCTCGGACGGGTCCGCCGGCCGGGCCGTAGCAGACGTGCTGGCCGGTGGTGAACACCGTGTCGGCCGCCAGCTCCAGCGGGACGAGCAGGGCCGCGATCCGCCCGAAGTCGCGCTCACGTCCCGCGAGGGCGTACGCGACCACGAACACGGTGGCGGCGACGGCGGCCACCGTGTTCAGCGGCAGGGGGGCCCGCGACAGCAGCACGTGTGACGCGGTGCTGAGGGTCACGACGAAGGCCGTGAACAGCGCCGCGCGTACGGCTCTGAGGCGGGTCCCGGATATGTCCATAGCGGAGGAGAGTGTGTCATGGGCCCGTGTAAGGCACCCCTAAAGGGTGCCTGTGAGCGGCCCGTCCGTCACAGACCCGGTATGCGGTCGTTGCGGAAGAGGTCGACGAAGATCTGGTGGTCCGCACGCGCGCGTGCGCCGTAGCTGTGCGCGAAGTCGACCAGGAGCGGTGCGAAGCCGTCCTCGTCGGCGGCGATCGCCGCGTCGATGGCCCGCTCGGTGGAGAAGGGAACCAGCGACTCGCCGGAGGTGTCGTCCGCCGCCGAGTGCATGCCGGCCGTGGCGCGGCCCAGGTCGGCGACGACGCCCGCGATCTCCTCCGGGTCGTCGATGTCACCCCACTCCAGGTCGACGGCGTACGGCGAGACCTCCGCGACCAGCTGGCCCGCGCCGTCCAGCTCGGTCCAGCCCAGCCACGGGTCGGCGTGCGCCTGAAGCGCGCGCTGGGAGATCACCGTGCGGTGGCCCTCGTGCTGGAAGTAGTCGCGGATCGCCCGGTCGGGGACGTGCCGGGAGGCGGCCGGGGTCTGGCCCTGCTTGATGTAGATCACGACGTCGTTCTCCAGGGCGTCGGTGCGGCCCTCCAGCAGGATGTTGTACGACGGCAGCCCGGCCGAGCCGATGCCGACGCCGCGGCGGCCCACGACGTCCTTGACGCGGTAGGAGTCCGGGTGGGACAGGGCGGACGCCGGCAGCGTCTCCAGGTAGCCGTCGAAGGCCGCGAGCACCTTGTAGCGGGTGGCGGCGTCCAGCTCGACGGAGCCGCCGCCGGGGGCGAAGCGGCGCTCGAAGTCACGGATCTCCGTCATCGACTCCAGCAGCCCGAAGCGGGTCAGCGAGCGCGCGTCGCGCAGCGCGTCCAGCAGCGGGCCCGTCGCCGTGTCCAGGGTGAAGGGCGGCACCTCGTCGCTCTTGGCGCCTGTCGCCAGCGCGTGGATCCGCTCCCGGTACGCGCCCGCGTAGATCTCCACCAGCTCGGTGATCTGCTCGTCGCTGAGCGCCTTCGCGTACCCGATCAGGGCGATGGAGGCGGCGAAGCGCTTCAGGTCCCAGGTGAAGGGGCCGACGTACGCCTCGTCGAAGTCGTTGACGTTGAAGACCAGGCGGCCGTTGGCGTCCAGGTAGGTGCCGAAGTTCTCGGCGTGGAGGTCGCCGTGGATCCACACGCGCGAGGTGCGGTCGTCCAGGTAGGGGCCGTCCTGCCGGCCGAGGTCGAGATCGTGGTAGAAGAGGCACGCCGTCCCCCGGTAGAACGCGAAGGCCGAGGCCGCCATCTTGCGGAACTTCACCCGGAACGCGGCCGGGTCGGCGGCCAGGAGCTCGCCGAAGGCGGTGTCGAAGACGGTGAGGATCTCCTCGCCGCGTCGCTCGGCGCTGAGCTGCGGAACCGACATCGCTGGGGCCTCCTGCTGCGTGACATGGGTGACAGGCGTTCCGCCACCTCAACGTCCGACGGTACGTATGAGTGCCCCCGGAGTGTCACTCGCGAGGCATAGACTTCGAGGCTGTCCCCCCAGACTGCCCGCAGCCTGTCGCCGAGTGTTTCCGCTGGAGGCCACACCGTGTCGAAGCCGCCGTTCACGCACCTGCACGTCCACACCCAGTACTCGCTGCTGGACGGTGCCGCGCGGCTGAAGGACATGTTCAACGCCTGCAATGAGATGGGCATGACGCACATCGCCATGTCCGACCACGGCAACCTCCATGGGGCGTACGACTTCTTCCACACCGCGAAGAAGGCCGGGATCGTCCCGATCATCGGCATCGAGGCGTATGTCGCCCCCGAGTCCCGGCGCAACAAGCGCAAGATCCAGTGGGGCCAGCCGCACCAGAAGCGGGACGACGTCTCCGGTTCCGGTGGTTACACCCACAAGACGATGTGGGCCGTGAACAGGACCGGCCTGCACAACCTCTTCCGGCTGTCCTCGGACGCGTACGCCGAGGGATGGCTGCAGAAGTGGCCCCGTATGGACAAGGAGACGATCTCCCAGTGGTCCGAGGGGATCGTCGCCTCCACCGGCTGCCCCTCCGGCGAGGTGCAGACCCGGCTGCGCCTCGGCCAGTTCGACGAGGCCCTGAAGGCCGCCGCCGACTACCAGGACATCTTCGGCAAGGACCGCTACTTCCTGGAACTGATGGACCACGGCATCGACATCGAGCACCGGGTCCGTGACGGCCTGCTGGAGATCGGCAAGAAGCTGGGCATCCCGCCCCTGGTCACCAACGACTCGCACTACACGTACGCGCATGAGGCGGGCGCCCACGACGCCCTGCTGTGCATCCAGACCGGCAAGAACCTCTCCGACCCGGACCGCTTCAAGTTCGACGGCACCGGCTACTACCTGAAGTCCACGGACGAGATGTACGCCATCGACTCCTCGGACGCCTGGCAGGAGGGCTGCGCCAACACGCTCCTCGTCGCCGAGATGGTCGACACCTCCGGCATGTTCGAGAAGCGCGACCTCATGCCCAAGTTCGACATCCCCGAGGGCTACACCGAGGTCACCTGGTTCAAGGAGGAGGTCCGCCGCGGCATGGAGCGCCGCTACCCGGACGGCATCCCCGAGGACCGCCAGAAGCAGGCCGACTACGAGATGGACACCATCATCTCGATGGGCTTCCCCGGCTACTTCCTCGTCGTCGCCGACTTCATCATGTGGGCCAAGAAGCAGGGCATCGCGGTCGGCCCCGGCCGAGGCTCCGCGGCCGGTTCGATCGTCGCCTACGCCATGGGCATCACCGACCTCGACCCCATCCCGCACGGCCTGATCTTCGAGCGGTTCCTCAACCCCGAGCGCATCTCGATGCCCGATGTCGACATCGACTTCGACGAGCGCCGGCGCGTGGAGGTGATCAGGTACGTGACCGAGAAGTACGGCGCCGACAAGGTCGCCATGATCGGCACGTACGGCACCATCAAGGCCAAGAACGCCATCAAGGACTCCGCGCGCGTGCTGGGCTACCCGTACGCGATGGGCGACCGCATCACCAAGGCCATGCCCGCCGACGTCCTCGGCAAGGGCATCCCGCTGTCCGGCATCACCGACCCCTCCCACCCCCGCTACTCGGAGGCCGGCGAGGTCCGCTCGATGTACGAGAACGAGCCGGACGTGAAGAAGGTCATCGACACCGCGCGCGGTGTGGAGGGCCTGGTCCGGCAGATGGGTGTGCACGCGGCCGGCGTGATCATGTCCAGCGAGACCATCACCGAGCACGTCCCCGTCTGGGTCAGGCACACCGACGGCGTCACCATCACCCAGTGGGACTACCCGAGCTGTGAGTCGCTCGGCCTGCTGAAGATGGACTTCCTGGGCCTGCGCAACCTCACGATCATGGACGACGCCGTCAAGATGGTGAAGGCCAACAAGGGGATCGACATCGACCTCCTGGGCCTCCCGCTCGACGACCCCACGACCTTCGAGCTGCTCCAGCGCGGCGACACCCTCGGCGTCTTCCAGTTCGACGGCGGCCCCATGCGTTCGCTGCTGCGCCTGATGAAGCCGGACAACTTCGAAGACATCTCCGCCGTGTCGGCCCTGTACCGCCCGGGCCCCATGGGCATGAACTCCCACACCAACTACGCCCTGCGCAAGAACGGCCAGCAGGAGATCACGCCCATCCACCTCGAGCTGGAGGCCCCGCTCAAGGAGGTTCTGGACGTCACCTACGGCCTGATCGTCTACCAGGAGCAGGTCCAGAAGGCCGCCCAGATCATCGCCGGCTACTCGCTCGGCGAGGCCGACATCCTCCGCCGCGTGATGGGCAAGAAGAAGCCGGAGGAGCTGGAGAAGAACTTCGTCATCTTCCAGGCGGGTGCCCGCAAGAACGGCTACAGCGACGAGGCCATCCAGGCCCTGTGGGACGTGCTGGTCCCGTTCGCCGGCTACGCGTTCAACAAGGCCCACTCCGCCGCGTACGGCCTGGTGTCGTACTGGACCGCCTACCTCAAGGCGAACCACCCGGCCGAGTACATGGCCGCGCTGCTGACGTCCGTCAAGGACGACAAGGACAAGTCGGCGATCTACCTCAACGAGTGCCGCCGCATGGGCATCCGGGTGCTCCCGCCGAACGTCAACGAGTCCGAGGCCAACTTCGCCGCCCAGGGCGACGACGTGATCCTCTTCGGCCTCTCCGCCGTCCGCAACGTCGGCACCAACGTGGTCGAGTCGATCATCAAGTGCCGCAAGGCGAAGGGGAAGTACTCGTCCTTCCCCGACTACCTCGACAAGGTGGACGCGGTGGTCTGCAACAAGCGGACCACGGAATCGCTGATCAAGGCCGGCGCCTTCGACTCCATGGGCCACACCCGCAAGGGCCTCACCGCGCAGTACGAACCGATGATCGACAACGTGGTCGCGGTCAAGCGCAAGGAGGCCGAGGGCCAGTTCGACCTCTTCGGCGGCATGGGCGAGGAGAGCAGCAGCGAGCCCGGTTTCGGACTCGACGTGGAGTTCACCACCGAGGAGTGGGACAAGACGTACCTGCTCGCCCAGGAGCGGGAGATGCTCGGTCTCTACGTCTCCGACCACCCCCTCTTCGGCCTGGAGCACGTGCTGTCCGACAAGGCCGACGCGGGCATCGCCCAGCTCACCGGAGGTGAGCACGCGGACGGCGCGGTGGTCACCATCGGCGGCATCATCTCCGGCCTGCAGCGCAAGATGACCAAGCAGGGCAACGCCTGGGCGATCGCCACCGTGGAGGACCTCGCGGGCTCCATCGAGTGCATGTTCTTCCCGGCGACCTACCAGTTGGTCTCGACCCAACTCGTCGAGGACGCCGTGGTGTTCGTCAAGGGCCGCCTCGACAAGCGGGAGGACGTGCCCCGGCTGGTCGCGATGGAGCTGATGGTCCCCGACCTGTCCACCGCCGGCACCAACGCGCCGGTGATCCTCACCATCCCCGCCGTGAAGGTCACCCCGCCGATGGTCAGCCGGCTCGGTGAGATCCTCACCCACCACAAGGGCGACAGCGAGGTCCGGATCAAGCTCCAGGGCCCGACCAGGACCACCGTCCTGCGGCTCGACCGGCACCGGGTCAAGCCCGACCCGGCGCTGTTCGGCGACCTGAAGGTGCTGCTCGGCCCGTCCTGCCTGGCGGGCTGACGCACGACGACGTACGAGGGGCGCATCCACGGTCGCGGATGCGCCCCTCGGTGGGTCTGGGCCGCAAAGCCCTCCATGGGAATGTCAGTTGTGACCGAAGCTCTTCTGCCGGCCCTTGCGGGCCATGTCGCCCGGCGTGACCTGTGCGACGTGCTGCTCGGCCTGCGCCTCCATCGAGGTCTGCTGGGCCTGCTGCGGAGCACGCTCGGACTGCGGCTGCTGCTTACGGTTCTGCTTCTTGTTCTTGGCCATGGGGAAGCCTCCTGTGGGGGATCTAGGGGCCAGGGCCGGGACCAGATTCACATAGGCTGAGTTACAGCGCATTTCAGACAATTACCCTGTGTGACGGTGCTCGTCGTCGACGCGCGCCCCTGAAACGCCACGCCGAAGATCGAGTTCCGGCCGTTAACCTCCGCACGGTCGGGCAGACTCGAAGGAAGCCCGAAGCAAACCTCCCGGGAAGAGGGTGAGTCGTGTGGACCGCTGCGTCGTCCTGGTGGACGCCGGGTATCTGCTGGGGGCCGCCGCCAGCCTCCTCGCCGGGGAGCCCTCGCGCTCCCGGATCACCGTCGACCACGCCGCCCTCGTCCAGGGCCTGCGCGAACAGGCCGAGTCCGACACCGAGCGGCCCCTGCTGCGCATCTACTGGTTCGACGGCGCCCCCGACCGCGTCCCCCAGCCCGAGCACCGCAGGCTGCGCGTGATGCCCCGGGTCACCGTGCGGCTCGGCGCACTGACCCGCAGCGACGGCCGCTGGGCCCAGAAGGGCGTCGACGCCGCCATGCACGCCGAGCTGACCGAGCTGGCCCGCAACCGCGCCTGCTCCGACGTCGTCCTCGTCACCGGCGACGGCGACCTCCTGCCCGGCATGATGGCCGCCAAGGAACACGGCGTCGCCGTCCACCTGTGGGCCGTACAGGCCGCCGACGGCGACTACAACCAGTCCGAGGACCTCGTCGCGGAGGCCGACGAACGACGCGTCCTGGACCGTACGTGGATCACCAAGGCCGTCCGCGCCAAGGAGCTCGGCGGGGTGTGCGCGCCGCCGCCCGCGCCCCGGCCCGAGATCGCCGCGATCCTCTCCGCGCCGCTGCCCGACGCCACGCTCGCACCCGCCGCCGAGCGGTCCGCCCAGGAGCGCGAACACGCCCCCGCGGCGCCCGCCGCCGACAGCACCGCCCCCGAGCGCGTCCCCGCCCCCAAGGGCGTGCCCACCCCCAAGGACCTCGCCGCCCTGCGCGCACCCGGCACCCACCCCGCGCAGCACCCGCCCACCGCCACCCTGCGCTGGTCCTCCGACAAGGGCTGGGTGGACCGGCCCGGCACCGCCGCCGAGCCCCCCGACATCGCCGCCATGCCGACGCTCGCACAGCTGACCACCGCCGAGCAGCGGTGGGCCGACCGCGAGGAGGACATCACCACCGTGGGCGGCGACCCCTACGAGGTCGGGCAGGTCTTCGCACGGCGCTGGATGGAGCGCCTCGGCGACCAGGGCCATCTGCAGAAGCTGTCCGGGATGTACCCGCGCATCCCGCACCGCATCGACGGCGAGCTGCTGCGCTACGCGGCCCGCTTCGGCCTTCTCGCCCACAAGGACGACCAGATCGACGAACACGACCGGTACGCGATCCGGGCGGGCTTCTGGCGGGAGATCGACGTACGGACGGCGGCGGAGCACGCGCCCGCGGCTGAATAGCCGGGCGTGGCGGATCGCGGTGGGCTCCGTACCGCCGGATTCCGCCGCCGGATTCCGCCGCCGTGGTGCGGCGCCGGCGCGGCGGATCCGGGTGGGTGGGCGCGATCGCGGCGGCGGGCGTCCGGCTGTGTCGACTGGCCGCCCCGAGGACGACCGGGGGCCGCCGACCCCTTAGGCTCGTCCCTTGTGAACACGCGCGCGGCGCCGGTAACCCGGCACAGGGACGAGGTCGTGTGCGCCGTGCGCGGGCTGAGCAAGACCTATCCGGCGGTACGGGCCCGGCGGGGCACCCCGGCGACACCCGAGGTGCGCGCCACCGACGCGGTGACCCTGGACATCCGGCGCGGCGAGATCTTCGGGCTGCTCGGCCCGAACGGCGCCGGCAAGTCCACCCTCGTACGCCAGCTCACCGGGCTGATGCGGCCCGACACGGGCAGCGTCGAGATCCTCGGCCACGACATCGTGCGCCACCCCGAGCGCGCCGCGCGGATCCTCGCCTACCTGGGGCAGGAGTCCACCGCCCTCGACGAACTGACCGTGTCCCTGGCCGCCGAGACCACCGCACGGCTGCGTGGCCTCCCCGTACGGCAGGCGCGCGCCGAGCGGGACGCCGTCCTCGACGAACTGGGCCTCACCCCGCTCGCCGGACGGCCGCTGCGCAAGCTCTCCGGCGGACAGCGGCGGCTCGCCTGCTTCGCCACCGCGCTGGTCGGACAGCGGCCGCTGCTGGTGCTGGACGAGCCGACGACCGGCATGGACCCGGTCGCGCGGCGGGCCGTGTGGTCGGCCGTGGACCGGCGGCGCGCCGAGCGCGGGACCACCGTGCTGCTGGTCACCCACAACGTCATCGAGGCCGAGACCGTCCTCGACCGGGTCGCCGTCCTCGAACAGGGGCGTATCATCGCCTGCGACACCCCCGCCGGGCTCAAGGAGCAGGTCGCCGGCGAGGTACGGGTCGAGCTGGTGTGGCGGGAACGGGCGCCGCTGGACGTGCCGGAGGTCGCCGCGCTGCGTGAGCGGGCCGCGGAGTCCGGGCGACGCTGGACGCTGCGGCTGGCCCCCGAGGAGGCCCGCGCGATCGTCGCCACCGTCACCGGCGGCGCCGCCTTCGCCGCCCTCGACGACTTCACCCTGGCCACGCCCAGCCTGGAGGACGTGTACCTGGCGCTGGGCGGGGCCGCACGGCAGGGGCTGGTACGGGCGTGAGGGGCAGGCGTGAGCGTGCGGGCGGCCGGGCCCGTAAGGGACGGTACGAGAGCCGTGGGGACTGTATGAGAACCGTAGGGAAGAGGAGCAACGCCACGTGAGTGTCGTACCCGCCGAGGTTCTTCCGGGCAGCGCCGCGGCCGTCGCCGAGACGGACCGGGGCGCCGTCGAGCTGGGGCCACGGGCCCGGCTGTGGCCGTCGCTGGTGGCCGTGTACCGGGCGCAGCTGTCGCGCGCGCGGGTGGCGCGGATCCCGCTGCTGTTCGTCGCCACCTTCCAGTCGGTCGGCATCCTGATCATGATGCGGGGCGTCGTGGACGGCGGCAGCGAGGCGGAGTCCGTGGTGGCCGGGTCGGCCGTCCTGGTCGTCGCCTTCGTCGCGCTGAACCTGCTCGCCCAGTACTTCGGGCAGCTGCGGGCCAGCGGCGGGCTCGACCACTACGCGACGCTGCCGGTGCCGCCGGCCGCCGTGGTGCTCGGCGCGGCGGGCGCCTACGCGTCCTTCACCGTGCCGGGGACCGTGCTGACCGCGGTGTTCGGGTGCGTGCTGTTCGGACTGCCGCTGACGCACCTGTGGGTGCTGGTCGCGGTGATCCCGCTGGCCGGCGCCGCGCTGTCCGGGCTGGGGGCGGCCTGCGGGCTGCTCGCGCCGCGGCCGGAGCTGGCGACCGTGCTGGGGCAGCTGGGCATGTCGGCGGCACTGCTGCTGGGGGTGCTGCCGCCGGAGCGGATGCCGGAGCCGGTGCTGTTCCTGCGGGATCTGCTGCCGTCGACGTACGGCGTGGAAGCGCTGGCCCGGACCTTCGGGGAGCGGCCGGAGTGGGCGCTGGTGATGCGTGACCTCGCGGTGTGCGCCGGGGTGGGTGTGGTGTCGCTGGCCGTGGCGACCTGGGCGTACCGGCGGGCCGCCGTCCGGTGACGCGCCGCGCGGGCGGGCCTGGCACGATGTCAGGGTGACCGCACCGCTGACTCCTTCTCCGCCGCCACATGAGCCGTCTTCGCAGGGGGCCTGGCCGCCGCCCTCCGGGGGGTATCCGTCCGTGGCCGCCGCGCCGCCGCGGGAGTCCCTGCCGGAGGAGGGGCCCGGGATGAAGACCGAACTGCGTGAGGCAGCCGTGGTCGCGGTGGCGGTGGCCGTCGCGGGCGCGCTGCTCGGGCTGCTGTGGGTGTGGCTGGCGCCGCGGGTGCCGCTCGTCGGCGATGTCGTGGACGGCAACTGGGTCGTGTACCTCAAGGACACCGAGGGGGAGCAGGCGGTGGGGGTGGACGGGACGTTCACGCTCCTGGCGCTGGGCTTCGGTGTGGTGAGCGGGGCGCTGGTGTTTCTGTGGCGGCGGCGTGGGGGTGTGCCGCTGGTGGTCGGGCTGGGTGCCGGGGGGTTGCTCGGGGCGTTGCTGGCGTGGCGGGTGGGGGTGTGGCTCGGGCCCGCGGAGGATGTGCTGGCCCAGGCGAAGAGCGTGGGGAAGGGGGTGACCTTCTCGGCGCCGCTGAAGCTCGGGGCGAAGGGGGCGGTGCTGGCGTGGCCGCTGGCGGCACTGATGGTCCACCTCGGCCTCACGGCACTGTTCGCTCCACGGGATCCCGAGGTGTACGGGCCGCCGCCGTACGGTGGGCCGCCGGCGTAGGTCCGCCTGTCAGGGGTGGGTGCGCAGCCCGGCGCTGCGGGGTGCCGCTGCGCCCACCCGTGCCGCCCCAGCGGCACGACTGCCCGCAGCTACGGCAGCGGCACGACTGCCCGCAGCTGTGCCAGGAGGCGTCAGGGGCGGGCGATGGGGGCCAGGGTGGCGTTGGTGAGGGCGGTGAGGGTCTTCGGGGAGAGTTCCACTTCCAGGCCGCGGCGGCCTGCGGAGACGCAGATGGTGGCGTGCGACTCGGCCGAGGTGTCCAGGACCGTGGGGAGTTTCCTGCGCTGGCCGAGGGGGGAGATGCCGCCGCGGACGTAGCCCGTGGTGCGTTCCGCGAGGGTGGGGTCCGCCATGGCCGCCTTCTTGCCGCCGACCGCCGCCGCCAGGGCCTTGAGGTCCAGGGAACCGGCGACCGGGACCACCGCCACGGTCAGGGTGCCGTCCACGTCGGCCACCAGGGTCTTGAAGACACGGTCGGGGGAGACGCCCATCGCCTCGGCCGCCTCCTCGCCGTAGGACGGATGGCTCGGGTCGTGGTCGTAGGAGTGGACCGTGAAGTCCGCCCCCGCCGCCGTGAGCGCCACCGTCGCGGGCGTACCACCGGACTGCTGCTTCTTCGACTTCTTCGCCACGTTCCCCAGCCGTTCCGAAATTCTTAATTCAGGCTCGTAGGGCCGCGCGTCAGATCCGACGCGGGCAACGACGGCAGACTACGGATGATCGCCGTCTCGGAGCGAAGGAGTTTCAGTTCGTCCCGCAGGCGGGAGGCCGTGTCGGGGGCCTGCAGCAACCGCTGCTTGGCGGGGGTGTCGAGCATCATCGCGGCGGCGACCAGGTACGAGACCACCGACGGCTCGTCGGGCAGCTCCGCGCCGGTCGACAGCGAGCGCTCCCGCGCGCCGGCGAGGCGCTTCTGGTACTGGCGGAACGCGCGCAGAACCCCCTTGGCGAGGGCGCCCGCCTCGTCGCCCGGCTCCTCCGGCAGCTCCTCCAGCTCAGCCGTGAGGAAGGCACCCGAGGCGTCCACCGACAGCAGCCGCACCCGCCGCGTCCCCGTCGCCAGCACCTCGAAGGTGCCGTCGGCATGCTCCCGGACGGTCGCCGCGTCCGCGACGCACCCCACGGAGTGGAACGCCTTGACCGGGTCCGGGCCGAAGCCCGCCGCCGGGCCGCGCTGCGGCAGCGCCGTCGGGTCCGGCATGCCGGGCGCGCTCGGCGCGACCTCGTGGCCGTCGCGGATGGCCACGACGGCGAACCGGCGCGGTTCCTCCTCGGGGGTCTTCAGCAGCTCGCGCATCATGGCGCGATAGCGCTCCTCGAAGACGTTCAGCGGAAGCACCAGACCCGGGAACAGCACCGAGTTCAGGGGGAAGAGCGGCAGACGGACGGTGGTCACGAGGTCAGAGCCTAGTGGTCCGGGGCGGCGCGGTGGTGCGGGGAGTGGGCGGCCAGGTGCTCCTGGTGACCGCCGGCCGGCCGGGGATGCCAGACGGGCAGGCCCCGCACGATCTCCTCACGGACGGTCAGGAAGTGGCCCAGCGGGTCGTCCGACACCCGGTCCCAGGGGAAGGAGGTGGCGTACGGGCCGAGCAGCCGCAGCTGCACCAGGGCGTCGTCGCGGCGGCCCAGCCGGGTCAGGACGTACACCAGGACGTTGCGGATCCCGGCCGGTCCGGGGTCGGCCGACGGGAGGCCGGCGGAGAGCACGATCGCCCGGTCGGCGGCCGCGTGCAGCCGCGCACGCGCCACCGCGGGGCCACAGCCGTCCGTCAGATAGGCGAAGGCCGCCTGCAGGGGCAGGGCCTGCACCAGGTGGTCGGCCGGCACGTCCTGTGCCGCGCGGTCGGCGAAGTCGAAGCACTCGCGGTGCGAGCCGTGCCAGTACGTGGCCAGATAGCGCAGGGCGGCCACATGGCAGCCGTAGTGGTGGGGCGCCCGGCGGACCGCCGCCTCCCACAGCTCGCCGAAGTACTTGTGGCCGGCCCGCGCCCCGCGCGCGTGGTCCAGCGCGATCCGCCACGGCACGGGATCGCTGTCGTACACCTGGGCGGCCGCCGTGATCAGCGGGCTCACCTCGCGCAGCAGTTCGGCCCGGGCCGGTGAACGCCAGGCGCGGGCCACCGCGAGCTGGGCGGCGACCAGCAGCACGTCCGGATCGTGCGGGGCGTCGGCCCGCCACTGCGTGAACCAGTCGGGGCGCGCGTGCGCGAAGGAGGCCAGGCGTACGGCGTACCGGTCGCGGTTCTCCCACTCGCCCCGCGCGCGCGTGGCGGCGAGCAGTTCGGCGGCGGTCCCGTATCCGTCCTGTCCGGCCGCGACCAGCGCGGGCCCGAGGCGGTCGTCCGGCGCGTCGAGCAGTACCTCGTCGTCGGCCGGCAGCCCGGAGGCGACGAGGTGCGGCACGGCCTTGGGCGCGCGGGCCGCGCGGATGAACGGGGGCAGCAGAGCCATGGTGTCGACCATTGAAAAGGCGCTGGTCGGAGTAGCGCCAGAGGGAAAAGCGAAGCCATGGAAAGTTGTACGACCCAAGGTCAAGGCCCGGTAAAAGGTGAGTCCCTCTCAGCCCTTCGGCCACACCCTCCCAGCCGGGCCCACGCTCAGCCCACGTCTGTCGGCCACACCCTCTCAGCCACGCCGCAGCAGCCGGGTCGCCCCCGCCGCCACCGTCGTCGCCAGGATCCAGCCCAGCAGGATCATCGCCGCCGACAGCCACTGCCAGCCGCCGCGCAGTTCCCAGCGGCCGGCCTGGCCCAGGTCGATGACCGGCAGCAGCAGGTCCAGCACGAACAGGGCGGGATTCCAGACCTGGTTGCGGTCCGGGTCGGCCGGCGGATGGCTGGCGCGGGCGAAGGCCACCGTGCCCGCCGCCCACAGCACGGCCATCCAGACGGCGGCCCGGCCCGGCCGGTACCCGTAGGCGACGGTCCAGTCCTGCGCGTACCCCCAGAGCTTCCCGGCCGGCGGCAGGGTGGTCCGGCGGTGGCGCTGCCTGGCGAGCAGCACCTCACGCGCGTCCTCGTCCTCCCCGGCCGCCCGCAGCACCGCCGCCAGCCGCTCGTACGGCTCCGGGTTGTACTCGGCGGTCGCCGCCGCCACCCACCTCAGCCGCACCTCCAGCGGGAACGGGCCCTGCGGCACCAGGTTCTCGTAGGAGAAGCCGCCCATGTGCAGCCGGCCGGGGCCCGGCCAGGCGCTCGCCCGGTCCACCAGATTGACCACCCGCGCCCCGGACAGCACGACCTTGCCGCGCTGCGGCCGCTCCCCGAGGAAGCGCAGCTCGGGCGTCTGCACCCGGCGCAGCGACAGCTCCTGGGCGTCGCTGAACACGAACCGGGCATCCTGCAGGTCGACCGCGTCCCCGAACCGCCCGTCGTCCAGCCGCGCCCCGCCCCGGCACTCGAACCGCTGGATCCGCGTCCCCTGCGCCGGTGTCGCCCCGCTCGGCGACTGCCCGCCCACACCCGCCGGCGTCAGATACAGCGTGCGCTCCACGGTCAGCTGCGGCGCGTTCAGCGCGAACCGCCCCTGCGGGTCGGCCAGCCGGGCCCCGCGCAGGCTCAGCGACACGCCGACCTTGGCGCTGCGCAGGCTCAGCTCGCCGTGCGTCTCCAGCAGTTCGGCCTGCAGATCCTGCCCCACGGTCATCCCGTCGCCGGCGATGGACCGGCCTGCCCGGTCGCGGTGCACGACGGCCATGTTGAGCAGCAGGTCCGTGCCGATCTGCGCGTCGGTGAGCCGGATGCCGTGCAGGAAGCGGCAGCGCGGCAGGTGCAGATCGCCCTCGGTGTGCAGCCGGGCGGCCTCCAGGCGCGGCACCGTGCAGTCCACCAGCCGCAGGGTCGTCAACCGGGCCTCCGGCAGCAGCACCTCCCGCTCGAAACGGCAGCGCTTCATTTCCACGTACGGCACGACCGTGCCGCCCGCCAGGTCGAGGGAGCCGCTGATCCGTACTCCGACCAGCTTCAGCGCCGACACCCGGCCGGCGAGCGCGGGCGGCCCGTCCAGCAGCAGCCAGGCGATGATCCGGGCCCGCACGGTCCGCTCCGGGCCCCACGGCCGCCCGCCGTGCGGGTCGTCCACGAGCGCGTCGCCGCTGCTCAGGTCATACACGCTGCCGTTGCGGAATGCCTGCCACATGCCGGCCTCGGCCGCGGTCAGGTCGTCCGGCAGCTCTCCGGCCCGGAGGCCGGCCCCCTCGGTCACGTCCGTCACTTCCTCCCCGGTTCCTCGCAGATCCGTCTGCTCGCACATGCGTTCATGCCCGCTGCGTGACGATCTGAACACACCGCGTGAAGCTGATCTTCCGGGTTTCGGCCACGTTCTGTATCAGCCATTGGAACGCGCGGACGGCTTGTCACAGCCGTCTGCGAGAATTGACACCGTGCTGCAACGACTCTCTATGGCCCGAATCGATCTGCGCGGCGACGCCCTTCCCGAGGGCCCCGCCCTGCGCGACCTGCTGCCCCGAGCCGACTTCGACGTTCAGGCCGCCCTGGAGAAGGTGCGTCCGATCTGCGAGGCCGTGCATCATCGGGGCGACGCGGCGCTGATCGACTTCGCCGAGAAGTTCGACGGCGTGAAGCTCGACCAGATCCGGGTCCCGCCCGCGGCCCTCACCCGCGCCCTGGAGGAACTCGACCCGGCCGTGCGCGCGGCCCTGGAGGAGTCCATCCGCCGCGCCCGTCTCGTCCACCGCGCACAGCGCCGTACGACCCACACGACCCAGGTCGTGCCCGGCGGCTCGGTGACCGAGAAGTGGGTTCCCGTCGAGCGCGTCGGGCTGTACGCGCCGGGGGGCCGGTCCGTCTACCCGTCGTCCGTCGTCATGAACGTCGTCCCGGCCCAGGAGGCCGGCGTCGAGTCCGTCGCGCTGGCCTCTCCCGCCCAGGCCGAGTTCGGTGGCCTGCCGCACCCGACGATCCTCGCCGCCTGCGCCCTGCTCGGCGTCGACGAGGTCTACGCCGCCGGTGGCGCGACCGCCGTCGCGATGTTCGCCTACGGCACCGAGTCCTGCCCGCCCGCCAACATGGTCACCGGCCCCGGCAACATCTGGGTGGCCGCCGCCAAGCGCTACTTCACCGGCAAGATCGGCATCGACGCCGAGGCCGGCCCGACCGAGATCGCGATCCTCGCGGACGACACCGCCGACCCGGTGCACCTCGCCGCCGACCTGATCAGCCAGGCCGAGCACGACCCGCTCGCGGCCGCCGTGCTGGTCACCGACTCCGTCCAGGTGGCGGAGGCCGTGGAGAAGGAGCTGGAGACCCAGGTCGCGGCCAGCAAGCACATCGACGACCGGATCGTGCCCGCGCTGAAGGGCAGGCAGTCCGCGATCGTCCTCGTCGACGGCGTCGAGGAGGGCCTGCGGGTCGTCGACGCGTACGGCGCCGAGCACCTGGAGATCCAGACGGCTCAGGCGTCCGAGCTCGCCGACCGCGTCAGGAACGCCGGCGCGATCTTCATCGGCCCCTGGGCGCCCGTCTCCCTCGGCGACTACGCGGCGGGCTCCAACCACGTCCTGCCCACCGGCGGCTGCGCCTGCCACTCCTCCGGCCTGTCCGTGCAGTCCTTCCTGCGCGGCATCCACATCGTCGACTACACGCGGGACGCGCTGGCCGAGGTCGCGCACCACGTGGTGACGCTGGCCGAGGCGGAGGACCTGCCGGCGCACGGCGCGGCGATCAAGGCCCGGTTTGTCGGAGACGAACAAATGTCGCGTGGTGGGAAGGTGCCCGAGAGCAAGTGAACGACGTAAGGATCGACGACCTTCCCGTACGGGACGAGCTGCGCGGCAAGTCCCCCTACGGCGCGCCCCAGCTGGACGTGCCCGTACGGCTGAACACCAACGAGAACCCGTACCCGCTGCCCGAGCCGCTGGTCGAGCGGATCGCCGAGCGCGTGCGGGAAGCGGCCCGGCACCTCAACCGCTACCCGGACCGGGACGCCGTCGAGCTGCGCACCCGGCTCGCCGAGTACCTGACGGACACGTCCGGTCACGAGGTGGGCCCGGCCAATGTGTGGGCGGCCAACGGCTCCAACGAGGTCATCCAGCAGCTGCTGCAGACCTTCGGCGGACCGGGCCGTACGGCGATCGGCTTCGAGCCGTCGTACTCGATGCACTCGCTCATCGCGCGCGGCACGGGCACCGGCTGGATCTCGGGCCCGCGGGGCGACGACTTCACCATCGACCTCGACGCGGCCCGCGCGGCCATCGCCGAGCACCGCCCGGACGTCGTCTTCATCACCACCCCCAACAACCCCACCGGCACCGCCGTCCCGCCGGAGACGGTCGTCGCGCTGTACGAGGCCGCGCAGGCCGCGAAGCCGTCGATGGTGATCGCGGACGAGGCGTACATCGAGTTCAGCCACGGCGACTCGCTGCTGCCGCTGCTCGAAGGACGGCCGAATCTCGTCGTCTCCCGCACCATGTCGAAGGCGTTCGGCGCGGCCGGGCTGCGGCTCGGCTATCTCGCCGCGCACCCGGCGGTCGTGGACGCCGTCCAGCTCGTACGGCTGCCGTACCACCTGTCGGCCGTCACCCAGGCGACCGCCCTGGCCGCCCTGGAGCACACCGACACGCTGCTGAAGTACGTCGAGCAGCTGAAGGCCGAGCGGGACCGGCTGGTCAGCGAGCTGCTCGCGATCGGCTACGAGGTCACGGCGTCCGACGCCAACTTCGTCCAGTTCGGCCGGTTCGACGACGCCCACGCCGTCTGGCGGCAGATCCTCGACCGGGGCGTCCTGGTCCGGGACAACGGCGTGCCCGGGTGGCTGCGGGTCACCGCCGGCACCCCCGAAGAGAACGACGCGTTCCTCGACGCGGTCCGTCAGCTGAAGAAGGAGAGCGCATGAACCGCGTAGGACGCGTGGAGCGGGTCACCAAGGAGACCTCGGTCCTCGTCGAGATCAACCTCGACGGCACCGGCCAGGTCGATGTGTCGACCGGCGTCGGCTTCTACGACCACATGCTCGACCAGCTCGGTCGGCACGGTCTGTTCGACCTGACCGTGAAGACCGAGGGCGACCTGCACATCGACTCCCACCACACCATCGAGGACACCGCCCTCGCGCTGGGCGCCGCCTTCAAGCAGGCCCTCGGCGACAAGGTGGGCATCTACCGCTTCGGCAACTGCACGGTCCCGCTGGACGAGTCGCTGGCCCAGGTGACCGTCGACCTCTCCGGCCGCCCGTACCTCGTGCACACCGAGCCCGAGAACATGGCGCCGATGATCGGCGAGTACGACACCACCATGACCCGGCACATCCTGGAGTCCTTCGTCGCCCAGGCCCAGATCGCGCTGCACGTGCACGTGCCCTACGGGCGCAACGCGCACCACATCGTGGAGTGCCAGTTCAAGGCGCTGGCGCGGGCCCTGCGGTACGCGTCCGAGCGCGACCCGCGCGCGGCCGGCATCCTCCCGTCCACGAAGGGCGCATTGTGAGCGACGCACGCGCGGCCACCGGGCCGCAGACGGCGACGATGGCCGCACCGCTGCGCCGCGCGGGCGGAGAAGCGAACGGAGGCGCACTGTGAACGGCCTGTCGACCGTCCTGATCGTCGTCGGTCTCTTCCTCGTCGGCGGAATCATCTCCTTCGTCAGGCAGGAGATGCCGAAGAGCCTCGTCGTGCTGCTGTCCATCGGTGCCGCGATGTGTCTCGTCGCCGGTGTCCTGAGGCTGGAGGTGTGGAATTGAGCGCTTCGCCGAAGAGCCAGAAGAAGGTCGTCGTCTTCGACTACGGCTTCGGAAACGTCCGCTCCGCCGAGCGCGCCCTCGCGCGCACCGGGGCCGCCGTCGAGATAACCCGTGACTACGACCGGGCCATGAACGCCGACGGGCTGCTGGTCCCCGGCGTCGGCGCCTTCGCCGCCTGCATGAAGGGCCTGAAGGAGGCCCGCGGTGACTGGATCATCGAGCGGCGCCTGTCCGGCGGCCGCCCGGTGATGGGCATCTGCGTCGGCATGCAGATCCTGTTCGCGCGTGGCATCGAGCACGGCGTGGAGAGCGAGGGCCTCGACGAGTGGCCCGGCGCGGTCGAACCGCTCCAGGCCGACGTCGTGCCCCACATGGGCTGGAACACCGTCGACGCCCCGGCCGACTCCGAGCTCTTCGCCGGCCTCGACGCGGACGCCCGCTTCTACTTCGTGCACTCCTACGCCGTCCACGACTGGACTCTGGAGACGCACAACGCCGTGATGCACGCCCCCAAGGTGACCTGGTCGACGCACGGCAAGCCCTTCGTGGCCGCCGTGGAGAACGGCGCCCTGTGGGCCACGCAGTTCCACCCCGAGAAGTCCGGCGACGCCGGAGCCCAGCTCCTCACCAACTGGATCGGAACACTGTGAGCAAGCTCGAACTCCTCCCCGCCGTGGACGTCCGTGACGGTCAGGCCGTCCGCCTGGTGCACGGCGAGTCCGGCACGGAGACGTCGTACGGCTCTCCCCTGGAGGCCGCCCTCGCCTGGCAGCGGGCGGGCGCCGAGTGGCTGCACCTGGTCGACCTGGACGCCGCGTTCGGCACCGGCGACAACCGTGAGCTGATCGCCGAGGTCACCAAGGCGATGGACATCAAGGTGGAGCTGTCCGGCGGCATCCGCGACGACGCCTCGCTGGCCGCCGCCCTCGCCACCGGCTGCACCCGCGTCAACCTGGGCACGGCCGCCCTGGAGACCCCGGAGTGGGTCGCCAAGGTCATCGCCGAGCACGGCGACAAGATCGCCGTCGGCCTCGACGTGCGCGGCACCACCCTGCGCGGCCGTGGCTGGACCCGCGACGGCGGCGACCTCTACGAGACGCTGGAGCGGCTCAACGGCGAGGGCTGCGCGCGGTACGTGGTCACCGACATCGCCAAGGACGGCACGCTCCAGGGGCCCAACCTGGAGCTGCTGAAGAACGTCTGCGCGGCCACCGACCGGCCGGTCGTGGCCTCCGGCGGCGTGTCGTCCCTGGACGACCTGCGTGCCCTCGCCGGGCTGGTACCCCTCGGTGTCGAGGGTGCCATCGTCGGGAAGGCGCTGTACGCGAAGGCGTTCACCCTGGAAGAGGCTTTGGAGGCTGTGTCGCGATGACGTCCGAAGCCGTACGGCGTGTGCAGAGCGGAAGTCCCTGGGAAGAGTCCTTCGGTTTCGCACGCGCCGTCGCGGTGGGCGACCGTGTGCTGGTGGCGGGCACCACGTCCTTCAAGGGCAGGGTGCTGTACGGGGAGGGCGACCCGTACGAGCAGGCGAGGGTGGCCTTCACCAGCGCCCTCGAGGCCATCGGCGAGCTCGGGCTCGGCGTCGGGCACGTGATCCGTACGCGCATGTATCTGACCCATGCCCGGGACGTGGACGCCGTGGGCCGCGCGCACAAGGAGCTGTTCGACTCCGTGCGGCCGGTCTCGACCCTGCTGGTCGTGGAGGGCTTCGTCGACCCGCGCATCCTGGTCGAAGTAGAACTTGAGGCATACAGAGGAGCCGTGGATTCATGACCCTGGCGGTCCGAGTCATCCCCTGCCTGGACGTGGACAACGGCCGGGTCGTCAAGGGTGTCAACTTCCAGAACCTGCGCGACGCGGGCGACCCCGTCGAGATGGCCAAGGTGTACGACGCCGAGGGCGCCGACGAGCTGACGTTCCTGGACATCACCGCGTCGTCGGGCAACCGCGAGACCACGTACGACGTGGTGCGCCGCACCGCCGAGCAGGTGTTCATCCCGCTGACCGTCGGCGGCGGCGTCCGCACGCCCGAGGACGTCGACAAGCTGCTGCGGGCCGGCGCCGACAAGGTGGGCGTCAACACCGCCGCGATCGCGCGCCCGGAGCTGATCCGGGAGATCGCCGAGCGGTTCGGCAGCCAGGTGCTGGTGCTGTCGGTGGACGCCCGGCGCACCGAGTCGGGAGCCTTCGAGGTCACCACCCACGGCGGCCGCCGGGGCACCGGCATCGACGCCGTCGAGTGGGCGCACCGGGCCGCCGAGCTGGGCGCCGGCGAGATCCTGCTGAACTCGATGGACGCGGACGGCACCAAGGACGGCTACGACCTGGAGATGATCCAGGCCGTGCGCAGGCATGTGACGGTACCGGTGATCGCGTCCGGCGGCGCCGGCAAGCTCGCCGACTTCGCGCCGGCCATCGAGGCGGGCGCGGACGCGGTGCTGGCGGCGTCCGTGTTCCACTTCGGCGACCTGCGGATCGGCGAAGTGAAGCAGGCGCTGAAGGAGGCGGGCCACCCCGTCCGCTGAGCGAGCCCGAGCCCCGGTCGTGGGTGGCCGGGGCTTTCTCACGGGAGGATGCGAAAGAGAAGTTGCGCAAAATCTATTGTGCAAGTTTCCTTTCGCATCTACCCTGAGGGCATGACAGACAGGGAGAGAGACCGCCGGATCACGGACGTGGGCACGCTCAAGGCACTTGCCCACCCGCTGCGGATGAAGCTGTACCGGGCCCTGACCATCGCCCGCACCGCGACCGCCTCACAGCTCGCCGAACAGGTCGACGAGGCCGTCTCCCTGGTGAGCTACCACCTGCGCAAACTCGCCGAGCACGAGCTGATCGAGGAGGCCGGGACGCAGAGCGCCGACGGCCGCGAACGCTGGTGGCAGCCCGCGTCCGAGGGGCTCAGCGTCCATGACGAGGACTTCCGGGACGCCCCGGAGAAGGCCGCCGCGCACACCGCCGCCAGCCGCCTCTTCTTCGAGCAGCGCGCCGACATGTACCGGCGCTTCCTCGACGAGCGCGCCCACTGGGGCGCCGCCTGGAACACGGCCTCCGACTCCTCCGAATGGCTGCTCCGGCTCACCCCCGACGAACTCGCCGAGCTGTCCAAGAAGATGTACGCCCTCGTGCGCACGTACGAGGAGCGCGGGCGCGCCGCCGTCGCCGCCGGTGACACCGAGGGCCGCGAGAACGTCGCGGTGCACACGTACGGCTTCCCCTTCCGGACCTGAGAGGACCCCCGTGCCGTCGACGCGCTCCGTCGCCGGGCGCGCTCCCGCCGTGGAACGCGCCGCACACCGCGATCCCAACGTCCTGCGCTGGCTCGGCGGATACGCCTCGTCCGCCATCGGCGACAACGTGTACTTCATCGCCCTGTCCTGGGCCGCCGTCCAGTCCGGTACGCCCGCCCAGGCCGGGCTCGTCACCGCTGCCGGCGCGCTGCCGCGCGCCGTGCTGATGCTGGGCGGGGGAGTGGTGGCCGACCGGTACGGGCCGCGCCGGGTGGTCCTCGGCAGCACCGGGGTGCGCTGCGTCCTCGTCCTCGCGGCGGCCGGGCTGCTCCTCGCCACCAGCCCCGGGCTGTGGGCGCTGGGTGCGGTGGCCGTCCTGTTCGGCGTCGTCGACGCCGTGTTCCTGCCCGCCGCCGGCGCCCTGCCCGCACGTATCACCGGGCGCGGCCAGCTCGCCCGCGTGCAGGGCATGCGCGGACTCGCCACCCGGCTCGCCAACGTCCTCGGCGGCCCCCTCGGCGGCCTCGGCGTCGCTCTGGGCGGCACCGCCGGCGCCTTCGGCCTCGCGACTCTCCTGATTGGCATGTCCCTGCCCTTGCTGCTGGCGGTGCGGGTCGGGCCACTGCCGCCGGATGACGTACGCGCGCGTGTCGGAGTCCTAGGTGAGGCGCGGGACGGGTCGCTGCCGCCGGAAGACGGCCCCGCCCGTGACGGCGTCCTGGCCGAGTTGCGCGACGGGCTGCGGCACATCCGGCGGGACCCGGTGTTGCGCCCGCTGGTGCTCGCCGCCGCGCTCAGCGACCTCGGCTTCGTCGGCCCTATGAACTTCGGCCTGGTTCTTCTCGCCGACCAGCGCGGCTGGGGCTCCGCCGGCATGGGCTGGGTGCTCGCCGGCTTCGGCGCCGGTGCCGGCGCGGCCTCGCTGCTGCTCACCTGGCGCGGCAGGGTACCCCGGGCCGGAGCGGTGACCGCCGCCTCCACCCTGCTCGCGGCCGTGGCCATCGGGGCGCTCGCCCAGGTGACGTCCGTCCTCGCCGCCACCGCCGTCGCCCTGCTCATCGGCCTGTCCGCCGGCCTGTCCGGCGCCCTGTGCGGCGCGCTCGTGCAGGCCAGGGCCGGTGCCGCCTACCTAGGCCGGGTCACCGCCGTCTGCACGCTGGTCGGCTTCGGCGTCGCCCCGCTCACCTTCCCCGTGGTCGGCTGGACCGTCGCCCTGTGGGGCACCGGCCCGGTCTTCGCGGTCTGCGCGGCGGTCAGCGGCCTCGGCGGGGTCGTCGTCCTGTGCGCCCCGGCGCTGTGGCGCGCCGAACTGCCCCGCTGACGCTTCACAGGGCCCCTCAGATGCCGAGCTGCTTGCTGCCGTGCAGCTTCTCGATCGCCTCGGCGTCACCGTCCAGGTCCACCTTGGCGGCGTTCTGCCGGCCGTACAGGAACAGCAGCAGCTCCGACGGCTCGCCGGTCACCGTGACCACCGGAGTGCCCCGGTTGGCGACCGCCGTACGCCCGTCCGGGCGGCGCAGCACCAGTCCGGTCGGGGCGCCGCGGCCCATCAGCCGGGACGTGCGCTCCAGCCGCGTCCACAGGGCGTCCTGGAACACCGGGTCGAGGTCGCGCGGCGTCCAGTCCGGCTGGGCACGGCGGACGTCCTCGGTGTGGACGTAGAACTCGATCGTGTTCGACATCTCCTCGACCTGCTTCAGCGCGAACGGCGAGAAGCGCGGCGGGCCGGTACGGATCAGCTGGATCAGCTCCTCGTACGGCTTGGCGGCGAACTCCTCCATCGCCCTGTCCAGACGGGAGGCGAGCTGCTTGATGAGGATGCCCGCGGCGGCGTCCGGGCGGCGCTCACGGACCACCACGTGCGCGGCCAGGTCGCGGGTCTGCCAGCCCTCGCAGAGGGTCGGCGCCTCAGGACCGGCGGTTTCCAAGAGATCGGCGAGAAGGAGCCGTTCACGCTTGGCGAAGGTCGACATGCAGTCAGCCTACGACCACCTACTCGGTCCGCCCAGTGGACACCGCCCCGTCACGGTCAGTGCCGCGCGGCACAATGGCACCCATGACCAGCAGGACCGGTATGCCCGCCCGTCGCCCGACCACCGCCCCTCAACAAGGCGCTTCGCGCCACGGTGCGCCCCCCAGCAGCCTTGATCCGGAGATCGCCGCGCGCCTCAGGCGCAGCCCCGACGGCCTCCTGCCCGCCATCGCCCAGCAGTTCGACACCGGAGAGGTGCTGATGCTCGGCTGGATGGACGACGAGGCGCTGCACCGCACCCTGACCACCGGCCGCTGCACGTACTGGTCCCGCAGCCGCCAGGAGTACTGGGTCAAGGGCGATACCTCCGGCCACTTCCAGTGGGTGAAGTCCGTCGCCCTGGACTGCGACGCCGACACCGTCCTCGTCCAGGTCGACCAGGTGGGTGCCGCCTGCCACACCGGCGCCCGCACCTGCTTCGACGCCGACGTGCTGCTGGGGGACGCCCCCAGCGGCCCGGCCGCCCCGGATCAGTAAGGTCAGCCGCCATGGACCTCGAGACCTTCCGCAAGCTGGCCACCGACCGCCGGGTCATCCCGGTCACCCGCAAACTCCTCGTCGACGGCGACACCCCCGTCGCGCTCTACCGCAAGCTCGCCGCCGAGCGCCCCGGCACCTTCCTGCTGGAGTCCGCGGAGAACGGCCGCTCGTGGTCCCGCTACTCCTTCGTGGGCGTGCACTCCGCCGCCACCCTGACGGCCCGCGACGGCCAGGCCCACTGGCTCGGAGCCCCACCCGTCGGCGTCCCCGTCGACGGCGACCCGCTGGCCGCCCTGCGCGCCACCATCGAGGCCCTGCACACCCCGCACCAGGAGGGCCTGCCGCCCTTCACCGGCGGCATGGTCGGCTACCTGGGCTACGACATCGTGCGCCGCCTGGAGAAGATCGGCCCCGGCGAACACGACGACCTGCGGCTCCCCGAGCTGACCATGCTGCTCACCAGCGACCTCGCCGTCATGGACCACTGGGAGGGCTCGGTCCTGCTGATCGCCAACGCGATCAACCACAACGACCTCGACACCGGCGTCGACGAGGCGTACACCGACGCCGTGGCCCGCCTCGACGCCATGGAGGCCGACCTGTCCCGGCCGGTCGCCCAGCCGCCCGCCGTCCTCCCGCCCTCGGAGCTGCCCGAGTACACCGCCCGCTGGGGCGGGGAGGACTTCCAGGGGGCCGTCGAGGACATCAAGGAGCGCATCCGGGCCGGCGAGGCGTTCCAGGTCGTCCCCTCCCAGCGCTTCGAGACGCCGTGCACGGCGAGCGCGCTCGACGTCTACCGGGTGCTGCGGGCCACCAACCCCTCCCCGTACATGTACCTGTTCCGCTTCCCCCACGGGGACGGAGATGCCTTCGACGTCGTCGGCTCCTCGCCCGAGGCCCTCGTCAAGGTCGAGGACGGCACCGCGATGGTCCACCCCATCGCCGGCACCCGGCACCGCGGCGCCACCCCCGCCGAGGACCAGGCCCTCGCCGACGAACTGCTCGCCGACCCCAAGGAGCGCGCCGAGCACCTCATGCTCGTCGACCTCGGCCGCAACGACCTCGGGCGGGTCTGCGAGCCCGGCTCGGTCGAGGTCGTGGACTTCATGTCCATCGAGCGGTACTCGCACGTGATGCACATCGTCTCCACGGTCACCGGACGCGTCGCGCGCGGCCGCACCGCCTTCGACGTCCTCACCGCCTGCTTCCCGGCCGGCACCCTCTCCGGCGCGCCCAAGCCGCGCGCCATGCAGATCATCGACGAACTGGAGCCGTCCCGGCGCGGCCTGTACGGCGGCTGCGTCGGCTACCTCGACTTCGCGGGCGACTCCGACACCGCCATCGCCATCCGCACCGCCCTGCTGCGCGACGGCACCGCCTACGTCCAGGCCGGCGCCGGCATCGTCGCCGACTCCGACCCGGTCGCCGAGGACCAGGAGTGCCGCAACAAGGCGGCGGCGGTGCTGCGCGCCGTGCACACCGCCAACCGACTCGGGAAATAGGCCGCTTCCCGGAAAATGGGGCGCGTATCACGTGAGCCCCGGGTGATGGTCCGCCCGGGGTTCAAGCGATAGTGGGTACGTGACTGCTGTACCTCACCCCCCTTCCGAAGCCGCCGCCTCCGCCCGGACCGGCCGCCGGACCCTCGCCGTCGCCCTGCTGTGCGGGGCGCTCGGCGCGGCCGTGGCGCTGCTCGCCACCCGGCAGCGCTGGGCGGAGGGCACCGCGACGGTGGCCGGCGGCGCCTTCCCCCTCACCGCCAAGGGCAGCGACGTCACCGGTGTCCCGGCGGCGCTCGCCATAGTGGGCCTGGCCGCCCTCGTCGCCGTCTTCGCCGTCCGCCGCACCGGCCGCCTCGTGGTCTCCGCGCTGCTCGCCCTGTCCGGCGTCGGCATCGTCACCGCGGCCCTGCTCGGCGCCACCGACAGCTCCGCCCTCGACGAGAAGGCCGCCCAGGCGTCCGGCGACACCTCCTCCACCGTGGCCGCCTTCAGCCACACCGGCTGGCCGTACGCCGCGGCCGCCGGCGGCGCCCTGATCCTGCTGGCCGGACTGCTCGCCCTGCGCTACGGCCGGCTGTGGCCCGCCATGTCCGGCCGCTACGAGCGCGGCGGCGCCCCCCGCCCGCGCCGCGCGGCCCGGCCTGCCGACCCCGAGCGGCCCGAGGAGATGTGGAAGGCCCTGGACCGAGGCGAGGACCCGACCGGCATGGATCCCGCCTGAACGCGGGACCTACGGCCCGGCCGACGGTCCCGATGTGGCGCATCAGACGTCAACAGGAACCACCCCGACCGTCCCGCACACGCACGCGTACGGGACAATGGACCCCGAGCGTCCCGCTCGGACCCACACGAAGCAACGAGGAGCAAGCAATGGCGGGCAGCAGCCACGGTCACACCCCGGCCGCCTGGACCGGTGTCATCATCGCCTTCATCGGTTTCTGCGCCGGGGGCGCCTTCATGGTGATGGCCAACCCGGTCGGCTTCTGGGCGAGCATGGTGGTGGTGCTCCTCGGTGGTGTCGTCGGCATGATCATGCGCGCCATGGGCCTGGGCCAGCCGAAAGAGGCCCACGCGGCGCCGCAGCCGGTAGCCACGCGCGAGCCGGCCGTCGCCGAGAGCTGATCACCCAGCCTTCCATGAGGGGCGGCCGGTCCCCCGACCGGCCGCCCCTCACGCGCGTCCCCGTCCCGCACCCGGCAGAATGCGAGGCGTGAACGCAACCCTGGCCGGGCGGCTCGCCCTTCCCCTGGGCACCCTCGCGGCCGTCGCCGGCGCCTTCGCGTACGTCGGGGCGGTCGACCCCAACGAGCCCGGCCACTACCCGGTCTGCCCGCTCCTGCGTGTCACCGGCATCTACTGTCCCGGCTGCGGCGGGCTGCGCAGCGCGCACGCCTTCGCCCACGGCGATCTCGCCGCCGCCCTGCAGAACAACGCGTTCGCCGTGCTCGCCTTCCTGGGACTCGCGGCGCTGTGGACCGTCTGGGTGGTCCACACGGTGCGCGGCCGGCCGCTGCGGATCGACCTCGGCCCGGTGCCCCTGTGGAGCCTCGGCGTGTTCCTGCTGGTCTTCACGGTTGTCCGGAACCTGCCCTTCGGCGGCTGGCTTGCTCCTTGATCACCGGGCGAACGTCCAGGTAGTGGGACCGTCGTCGGCCGGATGCGGGGCCCGCGCCCCGCTGCGGATACCATCGCAGTGACCATGGGTTTTCCCTGGGTCGCTGGAACTGTCCACCGTCTGGAAGGGGGCCGCTCGCGTGAGTGTGCTCGACGAGATCATCGACGGAGTCCGGGCCGACCTCGCGGAGCGGCAGGCGCGCGTCAGCCTCGACGAGCTCAAGGAGCGCGCGGCCAAGGCACCCGCCGCCAAGGACGGCGTGGCCGCCCTGCGCGGCGACGGCGTCAAGGTCATCTGCGAGGTCAAGCGCTCCAGCCCGTCCAAGGGCGCGCTGGCCGCGATCGCCGACCCGGCCGGCCTCGCCGCGGACTACGAGGCGGGCGGCGCGGCCGTCATCTCCGTCCTCACCGAACAGCGCCGCTTCGGCGGCTCGCTGGCCGACCTGGAGGCGGTCCGCGCGCGGGTGGACATCCCCGTCCTGCGCAAGGACTTCATCGTCACGTCGTACCAGCTGTGGGAGGCCCGCGCGTACGGTGCCGACCTCGCCCTGCTGATCGTGGCCGCCCTCGACCAGCCGGCCCTGGAGTCGCTGATCGAGCGCGCCGTCTCCATCGGCCTCACCCCGCTCGTCGAGGTCCATGACGAGGAGGAGGTCGACCGCGCGGTGGACGCGGGCGCCAAGGTCATCGGCGTCAACGCGCGCAACCTCAAGACCCTGGAGGTCGACCGCTCCACCTTCGAGCGCGTCGCCCCCGAGATCCCGGCCGGCATCGTCAAGGTCGCCGAGTCCGGCGTCCGCGGCCCGCACGACCTCATCGCCTACGCCAACGCCGGCGCCGACGCGGTCCTGGTCGGCGAGTCCCTGGTGACCGGCCGCGACCCGAAGACGGCGGTCGCCGACCTGGTCGCGGCGGGCGAACATCCGGCACTGCGCCACGGCCGCGGCTGACCGGACGGTAGGCTGAGCGCCGATGACGTACTCGACCACCCTGTCCGTAGCCCGGGACCCGTACGCCCGCCTCGCGCGCGGCTGCCGCCCCCGAGGCTGCCGCGCGCCCGCAAGACGTGTCCACGGCCGACGGGTGCGGTACGTCATCGGCGACGAGCCTGGACAGATCAACGGCCGTCGATGGCAGCGCCCCCTTCAGGGGCGCGGGGCTCTGTTGATTTGCGGCTACCGCCGCGCGGGCGCGACAAGCCACTGACGGCCCGCAGCCAGACAAACCCCGCCCCCACGGCGATTGGTGTCTTTCCACAATCTCACCGTGAGGTTTCCGCATGCCCAGCAACTTCTTCATTCCCGACCCGGAGGGCCAAGTCCCCAGCCCCGAAGGCTACTTCGGCGCCTTCGGCGGCAAGTTCATCCCGGAGGCCCTCGTCGCCGCCGTGGACGAGGTCGCCGTCGAGTACGACAAGGCCAAGCACGACCCCGAGTTCGCCCGAGAGCTCGACGACCTGCTGGTGCACTACACCGGCCGTCCGTCGGCGCTCACCGAGGTACCTCGCTTCGCCGAACACGCCGGAGGCGCTCGCCTCTTCCTCAAGCGTGAGGACCTCAACCACACCGGCTCCCACAAGATCAACAACGTGCTCGGCCAGGCCCTGCTCACCCGGCGCATGGGCAAGACCCGCGTGATCGCCGAGACCGGCGCCGGCCAGCACGGCGTCGCCACGGCCACCGCCTGCGCGCTGTTCGGCCTCGACTGCACCATCTACATGGGTGAGATCGACACCCAGCGGCAGGCCCTCAACGTGGCCCGGATGCGCATGCTCGGCGCCGAGGTCATCGCCGTGAAGTCCGGCAGCCGCACCCTGAAGGACGCCATCAACGAGGCGTTCCGCGACTGGGTCGCCAACGTCGACCACACCCACTACCTGTTCGGCACCGTCGCGGGCCCTCACCCCTTCCCGGCGATGGTCCGCGACTTCCACCGCGTCATCGGTGTGGAGGCCCGCCGCCAGCTCCTGGAGCGGGCCGGCCGGCTGCCCGACGCCGCCATCGCCTGCGTCGGCGGCGGCTCCAACGCCATCGGCCTCTTCCACGCCTTCGTCCCGGACACCGACGTACGTCTCATCGGCTGTGAACCGGCCGGCCACGGCGTCGAGACCGGGGAGCACGCGGCGACCCTCACCGCCGGCGAGCCCGGCATCCTGCACGGCTCCCGCTCCTACGTCCTGCAGGACGACGAGGGCCAGATCACCGAGCCGTACTCCATCTCGGCGGGCCTGGACTACCCGGGCATCGGCCCCGAGCACTCCTACCTCAAGGACAGCGGCCGCGCCGAGTACCGCGCGGTCACCGACGACGCGGCCATGCAGGCGCTGCGCCTGCTGTCGCGCACCGAGGGCATCATCCCGGCCATCGAGTCCGCGCACGCGCTCGCCGGTGCGCTGGAGGTCGGCCGGGAGCTGGGCAAGGACGGCCTGATCGTCGTCAACCTGTCCGGCCGCGGCGACAAGGACATGGACACGGCCGCCCGCTACTTCGGCCTGTACGACACCGACGCCGAGGTCGCGGCCAACGCCGCCGACACCGCCGAGATCGAGGGGGACGCCAAGTGAGCGGAAACATCCAACTGCTGGCCGACACCCTCGCGGCCGCCAGGACCGAAGGCCGTTCCGCGCTCATCGCCTACCTGCCGGCCGGGTTCCCGACCGTCGACGGCGGTATCGAGGCGATCAGGGCCGCCTTCGACGGCGGCGCCGACGTCGTCGAGGTGGGTCTGCCGCACAGCGACCCCGTCCTCGACGGCCCCGTCATCCAGACCGCCGACGACATCGCCCTGCGCGGCGGGGTGCGCATCGCGGACGTCATGCGCACGGTCCGGGAGGCGCACGGGGCCACCGGGAAGCCGGTGCTCGTCATGACGTACTGGAACCCCATCGACCGCTACGGCGTGGAGCGGTTCACCGCCGAGCTGGCCGAGGCGGGCGGCGCCGGGTGCATCCTGCCCGACCTGCCCGTGCAGGAGTCGGCGCTGTGGAGGGAGCACGCCGAGAAGCACGGCCTCGCGACGGTCTTCGTGGTGGCGCCCAGCAGCAAGGACGAGCGGCTCGCACAGATCACCGCGGCGGGCAGCGGCTTCGTCTACGCCGCCTCCCTGATGGGTGTCACCGGCACCCGGGAGTCGGTCGGCGCGCAGGCCCAGGACCTGGTCGAACGCACCCGCGCGACCGGCACAGAGCTGCCCGTCTGCGTCGGCCTCGGCGTCTCCAACGCGGCCCAGGCCGCCGAGGTGGCCGGCTTCGCCGACGGCGTGATCGTCGGCTCGGCCTTCGTCAAGCGGATGCTGGACGCCCCCGACCACGCGGCCGGCATCGAGGCCGTCCGCGCGCTGGCGGGCGAGCTGGCGAAGGGCGTGCGCGGCGAGCTCTGAGGCACGTCACCCGAAGGGGTGGACCTGGGGCCGGGGAGGCGCGGTGCGCCTCCCCGGTTCGTTTCCGGGGTGTGAGCGAGAAGAATCGTGACGGAAAGCGCACCGCCAGGGAGCGGCTGGCGGCCGAGCGTGACAAGCAGAAAGCGGCGGAGAAGCGCCGGCGGGCACTGATCGTGGGTGCGAGCGTCGTCTGTGTGCTGGGCCTGGCGGCCGTGATCGGTGTCGTCGCGGCGAACGCCGGCAAGGACGACGGCGGCGACAGCGCGGGCGGCCCGGTCGTCGCCCCCTCGGGCGCGCAGGGCGAGGACGCCCTGGCGATCCCGGTCGGCAAGGACGACGCCCCATCCACGCTCACCGTGTGGGAGGACTTCCGCTGCCCCGCCTGCAAGAGCTTCGAGGACACCTACCGCTCGACGATCCACGAGCTGACCGACGCCGGCAAACTCAAGGTGGAGTACCACCTGGCGACCATCATCGACGGCAACATGGGCGGCTCCGGCTCCCGCACGGCGGCCAACGCCGCGGCCTGCGCCCAGGACGCCGGGAAGTTCGCCGCCTACCACGACGTGCTGTATGTGAACCAGCCCGCAGAGACCGACGACGCCTTCAGTGAGAACAGCAGGCTGCTGGAGCTGGCCGGCCAGGTCGACGGCCTGGACACGCCCGCGTTCCGCACCTGCGTCGAGGACGGCACGCACAACAGCTGGGTCGCCAAGTCCAACGACGCCTTCCGCGCCGGTGGTTTCACCGGCACACCGACCGTGCTGCTGAACGGCGAGAACATCTACCAGGACCAGACGATGACGCCGGCCAAGCTGAAGCAGATGGTCGAGGAGGCCGCCCAGGGCTGAGTGCCCGCGCCCCCTGCCCGTTATGGACCCGTAGCCGGGCCGCCTGCCCCGGGCCCGGCCCGGCAGGGTAGCGTCGACCTTGCCATGGAACTTGCCTACATTCCCAGTCCGTCGCGCGGGGTGCTGTATCTCGGCCCCCTTCCGCTGCGCGGCTATGCGTTCTGCATCATCATCGGCGTCTTCGTCGCGGTCTGGCTCGGCAACAGACGCTGGATCGCCCGCGGCGGGCGGGCCGGCACGGTGGCCGACATCGCGGTCTGGGCGGTGCCCTTCGGCCTGATCGGCGGCCGGCTCTACCACGTGATCACGGACTACGAGCTGTACTTCAGCGAGGGCCGGGACTGGGTGGACGCCTTCAAGATCTGGGAGGGCGGCCTCGGTATCTGGGGCGCGATCGCGCTCGGCGCGGTCGGCGCGTGGATCGGCTGCCGCCGCCGGGGCATCCCGATGCCGGCCTACGCCGACGCCGTCGCGCCCGGCATCGCGCTCGCCCAGGCGATCGGGCGCTGGGGCAACTGGTTCAACCAGGAGCTGTACGGGCGGGAGACCGACCTCCCGTGGGCCGTGCACATCACCTCCTCCGCGGACGGCCGGGTGCCGGGCTACTACCACCCGACGTTCCTCTACGAGTCCCTGTGGTGCATCGGCGTCGCCGTGCTGATCATCTGGGCCGACCGGCGCTTCAAGCTGGGCCACGGGCGGGCGTTCGCGCTGTACGTCGCCGCGTACTGCGCGGGGCGGTTCTGGGTCGAGTACCTGCGCGTCGACGAGGCCCACGAGATCCTCGGCCTGCGGCTCAACAACTGGACCTCCCTGCTGGTGTTCCTGCTCGCGGTGACGTACATCGTCGTGTCGGCGAAGAAGCGGCCGGGGCGGGAGGAGATCGTCGAGCCGGGGGCTGTCGAGCAGGCGGCTCAGGAGAAGACCGAGGATTCAGAGTCCGACTCCGAGTCCGACTCGGAAGCTGAGGCCGAGACCGAGACCGGCTCCGACTCCGAGTCCGACTCCGAGGTGAAGGACGAGGCGGAGTCCACCAGCGGCAAGAAGAGTTGACGGCTGGTTCTACGGCGGTGAGGGCGTCCGGAGGTGTCCGGGCGCCCTCTGCGCGTGTCAGCGGTGGTGAGCGAGTGACAGGGTGCGGCGGGCCGCGGTGACCACCGCCGCGTCGACGAAGGTGCCGTCGGCAAGCGCCTGGGCGCCCTCCTCCGCCTCCGCCGCCTTGATGATCTGTTCCGCCTCGTCGATCTCCTCCGGGGTGGGGAGGTAGGCGCGTTCGATCACCGGGAGCTGGCGGGGGTGGATGGCGGACCGGCCCAGGAAGCCCAGGGTGCGGCCGTGGGCGCAGCTGGCGGCCAGGGTGTCCAGGTCGCGGGTGTCGGGGTGGACCGACTGGGGCGGTGGGGGCAGGGCCGCCGCCCGGGCCGCGACCACGACCCGGGAGCGGGGGTAGGCGAGGCCATGGTCGTCGCGGACGCCGAGGTCGGCCCGTAGGTCGGCCTCACCGAGGGCGATGCCGCTGACGCGGGGGTGGGCCGAGGCGATGGCGTAGGCGTGTTCGACGCCCAGGGCGGATTCCAGGAGGGCGTAGAGGGACGGGGCGTCGCCGTCCGTGGGGGTGACGGTCTGGGCGGTGCGGGTGATCTGGTGCGGGGTGGTCACCTTGGGCAGGCGCAGACCCGACAGGCCCGGGAGGGGGGCCAGGGTGTCCAGGTCGGCGGTGGCGTGCGGGCCGTCCAGGGCGTTGACGCGGACGTGGACCGGGACGGGCTGGGGGTCCGCGAGGCGTTCCGCGGTGGCCGCCCGCGCGTACTCCTTGCGGTCGGCGGCGACCGCGTCCTCCAGGTCGATGATCAGGACGTCGGCGCCCGCGGTGAGCGCCCTGGAGACCATCTGCGGACGGTCACCGGGGACGTACAGCCAGGTCAGGGGGTGTCTCACAGGGCGCCCTCCGTGCGCAGGGCGGCCTGCTCGGCCGGGGTGAGGCCCAGTTCGGTGAGGACGGCCTCGGTGTCCGCGCCGTGCGGGCGGCCGGCCCAGCGGATCGCGCCGGGGGTGTCGGACAGCCGGAAGAGGACGTTCTGCATGCGGAGCGGGCCGAGGTCGGGGTCGTCGAGGGTGGTGAGCGTGGAGAGGGCCGCGTACTGGGGGTCGGTCATCACGTCCCGTACGTCCTGGACGGGCGCGACGGCGGCCTGAGCCTTCTCGAAGGCCGCGAGGACCTCGTCGCGCGGGCGGGCGGCGATCCAGGTGCCGACCGCCTCGTCGAGGACGTCCGCGTGGGCGGCCCGTTCGGCGCCGGTGGCGAACCACGGCTCGTCGATCAGGTCGGGGCGGCCGACCAGGCGCAGCACGCGTTCCGCGATGGACTGGGCGGAGGTGGACACGGCGACCCAGGTGCCGTCGGCGGTGCGGTAGGTGTTGCGCGGGGCGTTGTTGGCGGAGCGGTTTCCGGTGCGGCGTTGGACGTAGCCGAGTTGGTCGTACCAGGTGGGCTGGGGGCCGAGGACGGCCAGGATCGGCTCGATGATCGCCATGTCCACGACCTGGCCCTCGCCGGTGCGGTCCCGGGCGGCCAGGGCGGTCATCACCGCGTACGCCGTGGTGAGGCCCGCGATGGAGTCGGCGAGGCCGAACGGGGGGAGCGTCGGGGGCGCGTCCGGTTCGCCGGTGATCGCGGCGAAGCCGCTCATCGCCTCGGCGAGGGTGCCGAAGCCGGGGCGGTGGGAGGAGGGGCCGAACTGGCCGAAGGCGGTGACGCGGGCCAGGACCAGCCGGGGGTTGGCGGCGGAGAGTTCCGCCCAGCCCAGGTCCCACTTCTCCAGGGTGCCGGGGCGGAAGTTCTCGATGATCACATCGGCCGTCCCGGCCAGGCGGAGGAGGGTGGCGCGGCCGCCGGGGGTGGAGAGGTTCAGGGTCATCGTGCGCTTGTTGCGGCCGAGGACCTTCCACCACAGGCCCACACCGTCCTTGCTGGGCCCATGGCCCCGTGACGGGTCGGGTTTCGCGGGGTGCTCGACCTTGATGACCTCGGCGCCGAAGTCGCCGAGCAGGGTGGCGGCCAGCGGGCCGGCGAAGAGGGTGGCGAGGTCGAGGACGCGCAGGCCGGTCAGCGGGGGCGTGTTCGTCACCGGGTCACCTGCGCTTCGATCTCGGAGCGGTACGGCATGGACGCGGAGGCGCCCGGTCGCTGGACCGAGAGGGCGGCCGCGGCGGCGGCCCAGGCGAGGGCCTGCCGGATCGGGCGGTTCTCGCCGAGCGCGACCGCGAGGGCGCCGACGAAGGTGTCACCCGCGCCGGTCGAGTCGACGGCGGTGACACGCGGGGCGGGCACGGTGACGGGTTCGTCGCCCCGGGCCGCGTACAGACAGCCCGCCGCGCCGAGCGTGACGACCACCTCCGGTACGGCGTCCAGCAGGACGGTGGCGGCCTCGTGCGGGTCGGTGCGGCCGGTGAGGGTGGCGGCCTCGTGCTGGTTGGGCACCAACAGGTCGGTGGCGGCGAGGAGTTCGGGCGGCAGCGGCCGGGCGGGGGCCGGGGTGAGGATCGTACGGATGCCGTGGGCGCGGGCGGCCTGGGCGCCGGCGACGACCGCCGTGACCGGGATCTCCAGCTGGAGGAGGAGTGCGTCGGCGGAGGCGATCAGGCCCTCGTCGCCGGGGACGAGATGGTCGAGGGTGCCGTTCGCGCCGGGGATCACGACGATCGCGTTGCCGCCCTCGTCGTCGACCACGATGTGGGCGGTGCCGGACGGGCCCTCGACCGTGCGGAGGTGGTCGGTGTTCACACCGGAGTGTTCGAGGGTGGAGCGCAGTCGGGTGCCGAAGGCGTCGTTGCCGACCGCGCCGATCAGCGAGACGGTCGCTCCCGCGTGGGCCGCGGCGATGGCCTGGTTGGCGCCCTTGCCGCCGGGGATCGTACGGAACTCCCGGCCCGTCACGGTCTCTCCGCGCTGCGGGGCCTTCTCGACGTACGCGACGAGGTCCATGTTCGTGCTGCCGAGCACGACGATGTCGGTCATGGGCGGGCTGCCTCCCGGTGGGTGAGGTGGGCCAGGGCGTCGAAGCCGGTGCCGTCGAAGCCGGTGATCGAGGTGGCGAGGCGGTTCTTGAGGGGGGCCGTCCAGTGGTCGGGGAGGGCTGCGGGGTCGCCGGTGAGCAGGCCGGCGATGCTGCCCGCCGTCGCGCCGTTGGAGTCGGTGTCCCAGCCGCCGGAGACGGCGCGGCTGATGGAGCCGGTGAAGTCGCCGTCGGCGTGGGTGAGGGCGGCGGCGATCAGGGCGGTGTTGGGGATGGCGTGGACCCAGTGGTGGGTGGGGGCGTGGGTGGCGTGGAGTTCGTCGACGACCGTGTCGAAGTGCTCGTGTTTCTCGGCCAGTTGGATGGCGTGGGTGATGGCTTCGGCCAGGCGGGAGCGCGGTGGGATCACCGTCAGGCCGGTGTGGAGTGCCGTGTGGATGTCGTGGGGGCCGGTGGCGGTGGCGGCCGTGGCGATGGTGGCCGCGGTGAACATCGCCGCGTAGACGCCGTTCGCGGTGTGGGTGAGGGTGGCGTCCCGGTGGGCCTGTTCGGCTGCGGCGGCCGGGGCGCCGGGGTTGGTCCAGCCGTGGACGTCGGCGCGGATGAGGGCGCCGATCCACTCCCGGAAGGGGTTGCGGTGGCGGGCGGTGTGGGGCGGGGCGATGCCGGAGAGGAGGTTGCGGTAGGCGATGCGTTCCGCGGTGAAGGTGCGGGCGGCGGGGAGTTCTTCCAGCCAGAGGGTCGCCACGTCGTCCGTGGTGAAGCTCCTGCCGTGGCGCTGGAGCAGGAGGAGGTTGAGCAGGGGGTAGTTGAGGTCGTCGTCCTCGGGCATGCCGTCGATGTTCTCGGCGAGGGAGGTCTGTGCCGAGCGGCGGTTCCAGGGGTGTCGTGTGAGGAGGTCGGCTGGGACTCCGTGGGCGGTGAAGTAGGTGGTGGGGGGCCAGTTGCCGGTGGACCTGGCCAGCCGGCGGATGGCGGTGAGGGGGAGTTTCTCGACCGGTTTGCCCAGGAGGCAGCCGATGGCTCTGCCCAGCCAGGCGGCTTCGAAGCGGGCCGGGGCGGGGGGTGCCGTGGGGGCGGGGTGACCGGCAGCAGGCTGGGTCAGTGATGTGATCTGCGGGAGATCGGTCGGTTCCTCGCACCGCAGCGTGCTGGGGAGGTCTGCCAGTTCGTCCAGCAGGTCCTCGGCCAGTTGGCGCAGGTAGGGGGATGCCTGCTGCTGGGACGCGCCCGCTCCGGCCGGGGCCTGCGAGCCGCCGGCCGCCTTCCAGCGGGCCGCGATGGCCGAGGGTTCCCGGCCGTCCAGGGCGGCCTGGCGGAGTTCGTGGCCCAGGAGGTCCTCCGGTTGGACCCAGGTCAGACGGAGCACGAGGGGCCTCCCAGGGTGGTGAAGGCCGACTCGTGGGTGCGGCGGCGGTCCACGTCCCTGGCGTGGATCTCGCGGGTCACCTCGGCCAGGGTCCGCGCGGGTTCCCAGAGGTCGAGGCGGCTGGCCTCCGCGACCTGCTTCGACCAGTCCTGCGGGGGCGGCGAGCCCAGGGCGCCCGCGAGCGCGCCGGCCATCGTGGCGATCGAGTCGCAGTCACGGCCGTAGTTCACCGCGCCCAGGACCGCCTGGCGGTAGTCGCCGCCCGACACCAGCAGCATGCCGAGGGCGACGGGCAGTTCCTCGATGGCGTGCAGACGGGAGGGGCGCCGGGCGCCGAGGGAGGGGTTGCGGTAGTCGGGGCCCACCGTGTCGTAGGGGGTGACCGCCTCGCGGAGGGGGGTGAGGGCCGACTCGAAGTCCCGGTGGCGGGCGGCTTTTTCGCAGACTTTCTCGATGGCCGCCCGGGTGCCGTCCTTGGCCAGGGAGAGGCAGGTGGTCACCACCGATTCCGGCGTCGCCTCAGGGCTGCACGCCGCCGCCACCGCCGCCGCGAAGACGCCGGCCGCCTCACGGCCGTACGACGACTGGTGGGCGCCCGACACATCCAGGGCCTCGGCGTACGCGGCGCGGGGGTTGGCCGCGTTGACCAGGCCCACCGGGGCCATGTACATCGCCGCGCCGCAGTTGACGATGTTGCCGACGCCGGCCTCCCGGGGGTCGACATGGCCGTAGTGGAGGCGGGCCACCAGCCACTTCTCCGCCAGGAAGACGCGCTGCAAGGGAAGCGCCTCGGCCTCCAGTTCGGGGATCCAACGGGGGTTCGTCATCAGGTCGGGGACCAGGTGGTCGGCGATCGCGTACGCGTCGAGGTGGTCGCGGACCCGGGCGTAGACCCTGATGAGCGCGTGGGTCATCAGGGTGTCGTCGGTGACGTGGCCGTCGCCCTTGTGGTACGGCGCGATGGGGCGGGCGGTGCGCCAGGCGTCGCCGTTCCAGGGGCCGACGATGCCGTGGACGCGGCCGCCGTGGCGTTCGAGGATCTGGGCGGGGGAGTAGCCCTCGACGGGGCCGCCGAGGGCGTCGCCGACCGCGGCGCCGACGAGGGCGGCTGTGATGCGTTCGTCCAGCATCTCTTGGTCGTTTTCCTCTGTTTTGGTCGTCATGGGCAGAATCATCCCCTTGGTGGCGGGGCTTGGGCGGCTTCCAGGAGTTCGGCGAGTTCCACCAGGTCGGTGCCGGTGAGGCGGGGGAGGGCGCAGCCGGAGAGGGTGCGGCATGTGGTGCGCCAGGAGTCGGGGATCGCGGTGCCGCCGCCCAGTGCGCCGGTCAGGGCGCCCGCCAGGGCGGGGGCGGAGTCGGCGACTCGGGAGAGGCAGGCCGCGGCTGGGACCGCTTCGGCGATACGGCCGTGAGCGGCGAGGGTGAGGGCCAGGGCGACCGGGACCGTCTCGGCCGCCGCGATGCCGTAGCTGTAGACGTGGTCGACGATCTGGTGTTCCAGGAGGGGGATCAGGGCGAAGGTGCTGTCGGCGGTGCGGGCGAGGTGCACGGCGTGGCGGGCGTTGCGGCCGATCTCGGTGGCCTCGGGGAGTTCGGTGAGGGCGGCCGTCACGCAGGTGTCGACGTCGGCGCCGGTGAGGGCGAGGGCGACGGCCGCGGCCATGGCGCGGGCGCCGTGTACTCCGTCGCCGTCCTGGGTGTAGCGGGCGTCGAACTCGGCGAGGTCGGCGGCACGGTGGGGGTCGCCGGGGTGGGCCACGGCCAGGACGCAGGCGCGGACGCAGGCGGCGTCGTCGAAGTAGTGGGGGTTGTCGTGGCCGGTGGCGGGTGGGCGCAGGCCGGTGGCGAGGTTGCCGAGGCCGGCGCGGACGGAGATGCGGGCGCGGAGGGGGAGGACGGCGGACTCGACCTCCGGGGCGCGGTTCGCCGCCGCGGCCACTTCGCCGGCGAGGGCGGTCCAGGTGAGGTCGATCGCGGCTCGGGTTCTGCGGTCTCGGGTGAGGTCGGGGAGGGTGGTGTCGTCGCCGGCGCGGAGGATGGACTCGGCGGTGAAGGCTGCCCATTCGGCGTCGTCGGAGGGGCCCAGGCGGAGGGGGTCGGGGGGTTGGTTGAGGGCGATGGGGACGGGGAGGGTGGTCGTCGCGTTGTGTTCGGCGAAGGTGTCGAGTTCTCGGGTGAGGCGGCGGGTCCAGTCGGGGAGGCGGGTGGCTCTGTGGCGGGCGGCCGGCCAGCCGGCGGCGTCGCCTGCGGCCAGGCCGAGGAGGAGGCCGAGGGTGCGCTGACCGGCCTCGGCTTCGCCTTCGGCCGATGTCCTCCCACCCACGCGCCACCCGTTTCCAGTGGGTGGAGGGGTGGAGGTCTCTTGTGGGGCGGTCTCGCCGTTGGCGGGTGCGGGTGGGTTGCGGGTGTGCTCGGCTTCGCCGTCGGGGGGCGAATCCGGGTCGGCTTCGGGTGTTGCTTCCGGGGCGGTCTCGGTGTGGGGGGTCGTGGGGCCGGCCGGGGTGTCCCAGGGGGTCGGGGGGCTCATCGGAGGGGGGCCGTGGGCGTGGGGGTCGAGGGCCACTTGGTGCTCTCCTCCGGGACCAGGAGTTCGGCCACGTCGAGGATGTGGTGGCCGGACATGGAGGGGAGGCAGGTGCCGCGGGCTGGGCCGATGGCCGAGGCCCAGTCGGCCGGGATCGCGGCGGTGCCCTCGGTGGCGCCGGCCAGGGCGCCGGCCACGGCCGCCGTGGTGTCCGCGTCGCGGCCCATGTTCACGGCCGTGAGGACTGCCTCGCGGAAGTCGCCGTCGGCCGCCGCGTAGGCCCCGAACGCGAGGGCGACGGCCTCGGGGGCCAGGTCGGTCCACGGGTAGCCGCCGATGACAACGGCCGAACGGACCGCCCGTTCGCCCCGGTGGGCGACCGCCACCGCCCGGCGCAGGGAGCGGGCCGTCCAGGAGTCGTCGGGGATGACCGCCAGGGCGGAGGCCACGACGGCGATGGTGGGCGCTCCCGCCATCGCCGCCGCGACCCCGGCCGCGACCGCCTGGCCGCCGTAGATGCCCTCGCCGTCGTGGCTGACCGAGCCGTCGATCGCGACCAGGCGGGCCGCCTCGGCCGGGCGGCCGGCCGCGAAGACGCCGAAGGGGGCCGCGCGCATGGCCAGGCCGTCGCTCCAGGCGTGGCGGTGCTGGGCCGAGATGGGGGCGGCGAGGCCCCGGCGCAGGTTCTCCAGCGTGCCGCGCTCGCTGAAGCCGGCGCCGCGGAACGGGCCCTCGTCGCGGTCGGCGATCCAGGCGTGCCAGGCCGCCTCCACATGGGCCGGGGTGAGCGCCGAGCCGTGGCGGGCGAGCAGCAGGCCCGAGAAGATCGCGTACTCGGTGTCGTCGGTGCCGGACGGCTTCTCGGCGACATAGCCCGTGATACGGCCCCAGCGGGCGCGGATCTCCGACGGTCTCATGTTCTCCGCCGGGGCGCCCAGGGCGTCTCCGACGGCCAGACCGAGCAGCGCGCCGCGGGCCCGGTCACGGAGTCCGGTGGCGCCGCCGGAAGCCGTCACCGTGGGGATGCAGGCGATCGATGTCATACCTCCGCCTCTCCTGACGGGCTCCGCGGGGGCGTGGAGCCCTTTGCGGATCTGTCCCACCATTGGCGGTTGACCGCAGCCTCCTGCGCCTCAGAGTCACCCGGTCGGGATGGGCGCGGGCGTTCGCCGAAATGAGTCCTCACCGACAAAACCGCAGGTAAGCGCAGCCTTTCCTTGCTGGCGGGGCCGGGGTGCGCGGCGTAGAGTCTGGAGTGTCGAAAAGTAGAATCAGTCCAGAGTTAGCTTTGGCTAAGCTTTCCGGGAGACCTCGCATGGCCCTCATCGAGACCGAGGCGGCGCTGCACGTGGCGCACCGTGACAACCACACGCACCGGGATGTGAACGGCGGGTGGCTGCGGCCCGCGGTGTTCGGGGCGATGGACGGGCTGGTCTCCAACCTCGCTCTGATGACCGGTGTCGCCGGCGGGGCCGTCGGCCGGGAGACCATCGTGCTGACCGGGCTCGCCGGACTGGCCGCCGGTGCCTTCTCGATGGCCGCCGGCGAGTACACCTCCGTGGCCTCCCAGCGTGAGCTCGTCGAGGCCGAGCTCGACGTCGAGCGGCGGGAGTTGAGGAAGCACCCCAAGGACGAGGAGGCCGAGCTGGCCGCCCTCTACGAGGCGCGTGGGGTCGAACCCGAGCTGGCCCGGCAGGTCGCCCGGCAGCTCTCGCACGATCCCGAGCAGGCCCTGGAGATACACGCCCGCGAGGAGCTGGGGATCGATCCGTCCGACCTGCCCTCACCGACCGTCGCCGCGGTGTCCTCCTTCGGGTCGTTCGCGCTGGGCGCCCTGCTCCCCGTACTGCCGTATCTGCTGGGCGCGAGCGTGCTGTGGCCGGCCGTGCTGGTGGCGCTGCTGGGCCTCTTCGCGTGCGGGGCAGTCGTGGCCAGGGTGACCGCGCGGACCTGGTGGTTCAGCGGACTGCGGCAGCTGGCGCTCGGCGGTGCGGCGGCCGGTGTGACGTACGCCCTGGGCAGTCTGTTCGGTACGGCCGTAGGATGAACCGGCTGATGCTACTTATGCGACGGGCCGCATAAGTAGCCGTTACTGACTGGTTTCGCATGCTTAACCACCGGGCATGAGCCGTAAGCGCTGTGGGCAATGACGCCTGCGGCGCACTCGCGGGGTGGGCGATGGCGCTCGCTGCCGTCTCCGGGTCGGCGGACAACGATCTGTCCCGTTCGGCCCCCACACACTTTCGGCCGTCCCTGACGGCCCCTGCCGCAACCGCGCGGCGTCCCGCATGTTGGAACGGAGTATCCGGTTCCCGAGAACCGCTCCATCATGTAACCTGCACGAAATTTTGCACCCACGTGCACCTTCGCAGAGGGCCAACGTCGTCCCTCGGCACCTCGCATATGCCAGATGACGACGACGGGAGAGCCGATGCGTACGCCGCGCCAGCCGTCCCAGCACTCCGCGAATGGCCAGAACTGGTCGTTCATGGATGCTCGCCCTGCTGCGCAGGGTATGTACGACCCCCGCAACGAGCGCGACGCCTGTGGCGTCGGCTTCGTGGCCACCCTCACCGGCGAGGCGAGCCACACGCTGGTCGAGCAGGCGCTGACCGTACTGCGCAACCTCGAACACCGCGGCGCCACCGGCTCCGAGCCCGACTCGGGTGACGGCGCCGGCATCCTCTCCCAGGTGCCCGACACCTTCTTCCGAGAGGTGGCCGGATTCGAGCTGCCCGAGGCCGGCTCCTACGCCGTCGGCATCGCCTTCCTGCCGGAGGAGGGGACCGCCGAAGCCATCTCGCAGATCGAGACGATCGCCGACGAGGAAGGGCTCACCGTCCTCGGCTGGCGTGAGGTTCCCGTCGCACCCGAGCTGCTCGGTGCCACCGCCCGGTCGACCATGCCGGCCTTCCGGCAGATCTTCGTCACCGACGGCGTCGCAGCGCCTTCCACGGGTATCGCCCTCGACCGCAAGGCGTTCGTCCTGCGCAAGCGCGCCGAGCGTGAGGCCGGCGTCTACTTCCCGTCGCTGTCCGCCCGCACGATCGTCTACAAGGGCATGCTGACCACCGGCCAGCTGGAGCCCTTCTTCCCGGACCTGTCCGACCGCCGCTTCGGCTCGGCCGTCGCCCTCGTCCACTCGCGGTTCTCCACGAACACCTTCCCGAGCTGGCCGCTCGCCCACCCGTACCGCTTCGTCGCGCACAACGGTGAGATCAACACCGTCAAGGGCAACCGCAACTGGATGCGCGCCCGCGAGTCGCAGCTCGTGTCCGACCTCTTCGGCGACAAGAACCTTGAGCGCGTCTTCCCGGTCTGCACCCCCGACGCCTCCGACTCCGCCTCCTTCGACGAGGTCCTGGAGCTGCTGCACCTCGGCGGCCGTTCCCTGCCGCACTCCGTGCTGATGATGATCCCGGAGGCGTGGGAGAACCACGACTCCATGGACCCGGCCCGGCGCGCCTTCTACCAGTTCCACTCCACGATGATGGAGCCCTGGGACGGCCCCGCCTGCGTCACCTTCACCGACGGCACCCAGGTCGGCGCCGTGCTCGACCGCAACGGTCTGCGCCCCGGCCGCTACTGGGTCACCGACGACGGCCTCGTCGTCCTCGGCTCCGAGGTCGGCGTCCTCGACATCGACCCCGCCAAGGTCGTCCGCAAGGGCCGGCTGCAGCCCGGCAGGATGTTCCTCGTCGACACCGCCGAGCACCGGATCATCGAGGACGACGAGATCAAGGCGCAGCTCGCCGCCGAGGCCCCGTACGCCGAGTGGCTGGAGGCCGGCGAGATCGAGCTGGGCGATCTGCCCGACCGTGAGCACATCGTCCACACCCACGCCTCGGTCACCCGCCGCCAGCAGACCTTCGGCTACACCGAGGAGGAGCTGCGCGTCATCCTCGCGCCGATGGCCCGCACCGGCGCCGAGCCGATCGGCTCCATGGGCACCGACTCGCCGATCGCCGCCCTCTCCGAGCGCCCGCGCCTGCTCTTCGACTACTTCACCCAGCTGTTCGCGCAGGTCACCAACCCGCCGCTGGACGCCATCCGGGAAGAGCTCGTCACCTCGCTCAGGAGCTCCCTCGGTCCGCAGGGCAACCTGCTCGACCCGACGGCCGCCTCCTGCCGTACCGTCGTGCTGCCTTTCCCGGTCATCGACAACGACGAGCTGGCCAAGCTCATCCACATCAACGCCGACGGCGACATGCCCGGCTTCAAGGCCGCGACCCTGTCCGGCCTGTACCGGGTGCACGGCGGCGGTGACGCGCTGGCCGCGCGCATCGAGGAGATCTGCGCCGAGGCCGACGCCGCCATCGAGAACGGCGCCCGGCTGATCGTCCTGTCCGACCGGCACTCCGACGCCGAGCACGCGCCGATCCCCTCGCTGCTGCTCACCGCGGCCGTCCACCACCACCTCATCCGCACCAAGCAGCGCACCCAGGTGGGCCTGCTGGTCGAGGCCGGTGACGTCCGCGAGGTCCACCACGTCGCCCTGCTCATCGGCTACGGCGCCGCCGCCGTCAACCCGTACCTGGCGATGGAGTCCGTCGAGGACCTGCTGCGCGCGGGCACCTTCATCAACGGCATCGAGCCGGAGAAGGCGATCCGCAACCTGATCTACGCCCTCGGCAAGGGCGTCCTGAAGGTCATGTCCAAGATGGGCATCTCGACCGTCGCCTCCTACCGCGGCGCCCAGGTCTTCGAGGCCGTCGGCCTGGAGGACGCCTTCGTCGAGAAGTACTTCGACGGCACCGCCACCAAGATCGGCGGCGTCGGCATCGACGTCATCGCCAAGGAGGTCGCCGCCCGCCACGCCAAGGCGTACCCCGCCTCCGGCATCGCCCCGGCGCACCGCGCGCTGGAGATCGGCGGCGAGTACCAGTGGCGCCGCGAGGGCGAGCCGCACCTGTTCGACCCGGAGACGGTCTTCCGCCTCCAGCACTCCACGCGCACCGGCCGCTACGACGTCTTCAAGCAGTACACCGACCGCGTCAACGAGCAGTCCGAGCGCCTGATGACGCTGCGCGGGCTGTTCGGCTTCAAGTCCGACCGGCCCTCGATCCCGGTCGACGAGGTCGAGCCGGTCTCCGCGATCGTCAAGCGGTTCTCCACCGGCGCCATGTCCTACGGCTCGATCTCGCGTGAGGCGCACGAGACCCTCGCCATCGCCATGAACCAGCTGGGCGGCAAGTCCAACACCGGTGAGGGCGGCGAGGACCCGGAGCGTCTGTACGACCCGGCGCGGCGCAGCGCCATCAAGCAGGTCGCCTCCGGCCGCTTCGGCGTGACCTCCGAGTACCTGGTCAACGCGGACGACATCCAGATCAAGATGGCCCAGGGCGCCAAGCCCGGCGAGGGCGGCCAGCTGCCCGGCCACAAGGTGTACCCGTGGGTCGCCAAGACCCGTCACTCGACACCGGGCGTCGGCCTGATCTCCCCGCCGCCGCACCACGACATCTACTCCATCGAGGACCTGGCCCAGCTGATCCACGACCTCAAGAACGCCAACCCGCAGGCCCGCATCCATGTGAAGCTGGTCTCCGAGGTCGGCGTCGGCACGGTCGCGGCCGGTGTGTCCAAGGCGCACGCGGACGTCGTACTCATCTCCGGCCACGACGGCGGCACGGGTGCCTCGCCGCTGACCTCGCTGAAGCACGCGGGCGGCCCCTGGGAGCTCGGCCTCGCCGAGACCCAGCAGACCCTGCTGCTCAACGGCCTGCGCGACCGGATCGTCGTGCAGACCGACGGCCAGCTGAAGACCGGCCGTGACGTGATCATCGCCGCGCTGCTCGGCGCCGAGGAGTTCGGTTTCGCGACCGCGCCGCTCGTCGTCTCCGGCTGCGTCATGATGCGCGTCTGCCACCTGGACACCTGCCCGGTCGGCATCGCCACCCAGAACCCGACGCTGCGCGACCGCTTCTCCGGCAAGGCGGAGTACGTGGTGAACTTCTTCGAGTTCATCGCGCAGGAGGTCCGCGAGCTCCTCGCCGAGCTGGGCTTCCGCTCCATCGAGGAGGCCGTCGGCCACGCCGAGGTCCTCGACGTCGAGCGCGCCGTCGACCACTGGAAGGCACAGGGCCTGGACCTGGAGCCGCTGTTCCACGTGCCGGCGCTGCCCGAGGGCGCGGTCCGCCACCAGCTGATCGCTCAGGACCACGGCCTGGAGAAGGCGCTCGACAACGAGCTGATCAAGCTCGCCGCCGACGCCCTGGCCGCCGACTCGGCGGACGACGCCCAGCCGGTGCGCGCGCAGGTCGCCATCCGCAACATCAACCGCACGGTCGGCACCATGCTCGGCCACGAGGTGACGAAGAAGTTCGGCGGCGCGGGCCTGCCCGACGACACCATCGACATCACCTTCACCGGCTCCGCCGGCCAGTCCTTCGGCGCCTTCCTGCCGCGCGGTGTCACCCTGCGCCTGGAGGGCGACGCCAACGACTACGTCGGCAAGGGCCTGTCCGGCGGCCGCGTCATCGTCCGCCCGGACCGGGGCGCCGACCACCTCGCCGAGTACTCCACCATCGCGGGCAACACCCTCGCGTACGGCGCGACCGGCGGCGAGCTGTTCCTGCGCGGTCGTACCGGCGAGCGGTTCTGCGTCCGCAACTCCGGCGCGCTGGTCGTCTCCGAGGGCGTGGGCGACCACGGCTGCGAGTACATGACCGGCGGTCACGCGGTGGTCCTCGGCGAGACGGGCCGCAACTTCGCGGCGGGCATGTCCGGCGGTATCGCCTATGTGATCGACCTCGACCGCGACAACGTCAACGTCGGCAACCTCGACGCGATCGAGGCGCTGAGCGACGACGACAAGCAGTGGCTGCACGACGTGGTGCGCCGCCACGCCGAGGAGACCGGCTCCACGGTCGCCGAGAAGCTCCTCGCGGAGTGGGACGACGCGATCCAGCGCTTCAGCAAGATCATCCCCAGCACGTACAAGGCAGTGCTCGCCGCCAAGGACGCCGCCGAGCGAGCCGGTCTCTCCGAGTCCGAGATCACCGAGAAGATGATGGAGGCGGCGATCAATGGCTGACCCGAAGGGCTTTCTGAACCACGGCCGTGAGGTCGCCAGGTCCCGCCCCGTCGAGGAGCGGCTCAAGGACTGGAACGAGGTCTACGTCCCCGGCTCCCTGCTGCCGATCATCAGCAAGCAGGCCAGCCGCTGCATGGACTGCGGCATCCCGTTCTGCCACAACGGCTGCCCGCTCGGGAACCTGATCCCCGAGTGGAACGACTACGCCTACCGCGAGGACTGGTCGGCCGCGCAGGAGCGCCTGCACGCCACCAACAACTTCCCGGAGTTCACGGGTCGCCTGTGCCCCGCTCCGTGCGAGTCGGCGTGCGTGCTCGGCATCAACCAGCCGGCCGTCACCATCAAGAACGTCGAGGTCTCGATCATCGACAAGGCGTGGGAGACCGGGGACGTCGCCCCGCAGATCCCGGAGCGCCTGTCCGGCAAGACCGTCGCCGTCATCGGCTCGGGCCCGGCCGGTCTGGCCGCCGCCCAGCAGCTGACCCGGGCGGGCCACACCGTCGCCGTCTACGAGCGCGCGGACCGCATCGGCGGCCTCCTGCGCTACGGCATCCCCGAGTTCAAGATGGAGAAGCGGCACATCAACCGCCGTATCGAGCAGATGCGCGCGGAGGGCACCCGCTTCCGTACGGGCATCGAGATCGGCCGCGACCTCAAGGCGACCGACCTGAAGAAGCGGTACGACGCGGTCGTCATCGCCGCCGGTGCGACCACCGCCCGTGACCTGCCGGTCCCCGGCCGCGAGCTCAAGGGGGTGTACCAGGCGATGGAGTACCTGCCGCTGGCCAACAAGGTCCAGGAGGGCGACTACGTCACCTCCCCGATCTCGGCCGAGGGCAAGCACGTCGTGGTCATCGGCGGTGGCGACACGGGTGCCGACTGCGTGGGCACCGCCCACCGCCAGGGTGCGGCCTCCGTCACGCAGCTGGAGATCATGCCCCGCCCGAACGACGAGCGGAACCCGGTCTCCCAGCCGTGGCCGACCTTCCCGATGCTCTACAAGGTCACGTCCGCGCACGAGGAGGGCGGTGAGCGGGTCTACTCCGTCTCCACCACCCACTTCGAGGGCGACGAGGACGGCAACGTCCAGTGGCTGCATCTGGTCGAGGTCGAGTTCGTCGACGGCAAGCTGACTCAGAAGCCGGGCACCGAGCGCAAGATCCCCGCCCAGCTGGTCACGCTGGCCATGGGCTTCACCGGCACCGACCAGGAGAACGGCCTGGTCGAGCAGTTCGGCCTGGAGCTGGACGCCCGCGGCAACGTCGCCCGTGACGCCGACTTCCAGACCAATGTGCCGGGCGTGTTCGTCGCCGGTGACGCGGGCCGCGGCCAGTCGCTCATCGTGTGGGCGATCGCCGAGGGCCGCTCGGCCGCGCGTGGCGTGGACCGGTTCCTGACCGGCGCCAGCGACCTGCCGGCGCCGATCCGCCCGACGGACCGGGCCCTGATGGTCTGACGGCCATTCAATGAACGTCCCGTACAACGGCGTACGGAACACTGGTGGCGCCTGCCCAACTGTCCCCGACCGGACGACCGGGCAGGCGCCGCCGCATAGGCTGGGTCCGTGATCAGTCTCAGCAAGGTCCAGGAGAGCGCGCCCGCGCTGGTCAGCCTCTACAAGACCGCCGGTGTCTCGCTCACCAGGCACGGCCTGGCGGGGGAGCGGGCCGCCGTCTACCTCGTCGTCGACTACTCCGGTTCCATGCGGCCGTACTACAAGGACGGCAGTGTGCAGGCGCTCGCCGACCGGGTGCTGGGGCTGTCGGCCCATCTCGACGACGACGGCCGGGTCCCGGTCGTGTTCTTCTCCACCGACGTCGACGCCGAGACGGACATCGCGCTCGCCGACCACCAGGGGCGCATCGACCGGATCGTGGCCGGGCTCGGGCACATGGGGAAGACCAGCTACCACGTGGCGATGGACGCGGTCATCGACCACTACCTCGACAGCGGCTCCACGGCGCCCGCGCTGGTCGTCTTCCAGACCGACGGCGGCCCGGTCAACCGGCTCGCCGCCGAGCGCTATCTGTGCAAGGCGGCCGCACTGCCGCTGTTCTGGCAGTTCATCGGCTTCGGCGACCCGGACAGCAAGCAGTTCGACTATCTGCGCAGGCTCGACGAGCTGCCCGTGCCGCAGAAGCGGATCGTCGACAACGCCGGCTTCTTCCACGCCGGCCACGACCCGCGGACGGTGCCGGACGCCGAGCTGTACGACCGTCTGGTGGGCGAGTTCCCGAAGTGGCTGGCGGCGGCGCGGGCGCAGGGCATCGTGCGGGCCTGAGTCGCCCAGCCGGAGGATTCCCGCGCCGTCAGAGAGCAGCCTGCTCGCCCCGCCGACCGAGCCGTACGACCATGCCACCCTCAGGACATCCGACGGGAGGCCGCTCATGGGCGACGGTGCACGACCGCAGGGCAGGGCCGGTCGGGGTGAGCGGGTCGCGGGGTGGGCCGACGGGCGGCTCGGCGTGCTGGCGGTGGCCAAGTCGGAGATGCGCAAGGTGTTTCCCGACCACTGGTCGTTCCTGCTCGGTGAGATCAGCCTCTACAGCTTCGCGGTGCTGATCCTCACCGGCGTCTACCTCACCTTCTTCTTCGAGCCGAGCAGCGCGGAGGTGGTCTACAGCGGTGTCTACGAGCCGCTGAACGGCGTGCTGATGACCCGGGCGTACGAGTCCACGCTGGACATCAGCTTCGAGGTGCGCGGCGGGCTGCTGATGCGGCAGGTCCACCACTGGGCCGCGCTGGTCTTCGTCACCGCCATGCTCACCCACATGATGCGGGTGTTCTTCAGCGGCGCCTTCCGCAAGCCGCGCGAGGTCAACTGGCTGTTCGGCTGGACCCTGCTGATGCTGGGCATCATCACCGGCCTGACCGGCTACTCCCTCCCCGACGACCTGCTGTCCGGCACCGGTGTGCGCTTCGCCGACGGGGCGATCCTGTCCCTCCCGATCGTCGGCACGTATCTGGCGTTCTTCCTGTGGGGCGGGCAGTACCCCGGCGACGACTTCATCGCCCGGCTCTATCCGATCCACATCCTGCTGCTGCCCGGCATCATGCTGGGCCTGGTGACCGCCCATCTGTTCCTGGTCTTCTACCACAAGCACACCCAGTTCCCCGGGCCCGGCCGCAGCGAGCGGATCGTCACCGGTATGCCCTTCCTGCCGGTGTACATGGCCAAGGCGGGCGGCTTCTTCTTCCTCGTCTTCGGGGCGCTGACGCTCATGGGGGGCATCGCCACCGTCAACCCCGTGTGGGCGTACGGCCCCTACCGGCCGGACCTGGTCACCACCGGCGCCCAGCCCGACTGGTACCTCGGCTTCTCCGAGGGGCTGATCCGGGTGATGCCCGCCTGGGAGATCAACTTCTGGGGGCACACCCTGGAGCCGGGCGTGTTCATCCCCTTCATGCTGTTCCCGCTGGTCCTGCTGCTGATCGGCCTGTACCCGTTCTTCGAGGCATGGGTCACCGGTGACCGACGCGAGCACCACATCCTGGACCGGCCGCGCAACGCGCCCGTCCGCACCGGCCTCGGCGTGGCCTGGCTGAGCCTGTACGCGGTGCTGCTGATCGGCGGGGGCAACGACATCGTGGCCCTGCGTCTGCATCTGTCCATCAACACGATCACCTGGTTCGTGCGGATCGCTGTCTTCGTCGTGCCGGTCCTCGCCTTCGTGATCACCAAGTGGGTCTGTCTCGGCCTCCAGCACCGCGACCGGCAGAAGGTGCTGCACGGCCGGGAGACGGGCACCGTGAAGCGGCTGCCGAACGGCGAGTACACCGAGGTCCACGAACCTCTCACGCAGGACCGGCTGTTCACTCTCACCCAGCATGAGCAGCACGTGCCCTACGAGGTCGGCCCGCTCGTCGACGCGGGCGGTGTGCGGCGGCCCGTGACACTGTCCCAGCGGGTGCGGGCGCGGCTGGCGCGGGCCATGTTCGGCCCCGGCACCCGGGTGCCCAAGCCGACGCCGGAGGAGTACCGGGAACTCACGCGCGGCCACTGAGGACCACGTCCCGGCACTCGTGCGGGGCACCCCACGCCGTGCGCAGCGCGGCGGCCCGGGTGAGCCACAGCGACAGGTCGTACTCCGCGGTGTAGCCGATCGCGCCGTGCAGCTGGAGTGCCGTACGGGCGGTGGCGTACGCGGCCTCGCAGGCGGCGACCTTGGCGGCGGCCACGTCGGCGGGGGCCAGGGTCAGCGCGGCGCCGAACACGAGGGGCCGGGCGAACTCCAGCGCGGTCCGCGCGTCGGCGAGACGGTGCTTGACGGCCTGGAACGACCCGACGGGCACCCCGAACTGGCTGCGCTGCCCCACATACCCGACCGTCCTGTCGAGCAGCGCCAGCCCGACGCCGAGCGCCTGCGCGGCGGTCGCCAGCCGAGCCCAGCCGACGGCGCGCGCCAAGGCGGCGCCGACGTGGGGACCGCACGCGAGCAACTCCCCACCGGTCGGCAGAAAACTCAGCCGACGCGCGGGATCCGGGGTGGGGCGCGGCGCGGCCTCGGCCGGCGGCAGCAGCCACACCTCGTCACCCCCCACGCCCCTCAGCCGCACCTCAGCCACATCCGCGTCCAGCGCGTACGGCCCCTGCGTCAACGTGGCGATCACCTCGCCGCGGGTCAGGGCGGGCAGCAACTGCTTGGCCGTGGCGTCCGCCGGCGGGTCGAACGCGGGACCGACGGGGTGGGTGGTGGTGCCGGAGTCGTCCGGGTGGTGCGGCCCTTGTGGCAGTGTGGCGGCCGTCTTGCCTTCGGCCGTGTTCGGCGGCGGGTGTTTGGCCGTGGCGTCCGCGGGTGGGTCGGGTGGGGCGTCTGCGGGTGGGTCGGGCCGGGGGTCGGCGGGGCTGGTGGTGTGGCCGGTGTCGCCCGGGTCGGGTGCGGCGCCGGGATCGTCCGGGGTGTGGGGGCCTCGTGTCGGTGTGATGATCGTCCTGGCCGTCAGGTGGTCGGTGGCCGCGGCCGCGGGTTCGTTCAGAGCGGGATCCTCCAGGGCCGTGAGCAGGGTGGCCGTCGCGATTGTCTCTGTCAGGGGGCCCGGGACCGCGTGGCGGCCCAGTTCCATGAAGGCGACGGCGAGGTCCACGGGCCGGGGGCCGAGCCCCTCGTACGCCTCCGGGACCGCCAGCGCGAACACGCCCGCCTCGGCGATACGGCGCCACAGCGCGCGGCCGCTCCTGGGGTCGCCCCGGCTCCAGTCCCGTATCACCGACGGGGTGTCGGCCGCCGTCAGCAGCGCGTCCAGGGAGGCGGCGAAGGCGCGCTGTTCGGGGTCGAGGCGGAAGCGCATCAGCGGCGTCCCTTCGGCAGGCCCAGCAGGCGCTCGGCGATGATGTCGCGCTGGATCTCGTTGGTCCCGGCGTAGATCGGGCCGGCCAGGGCGAACAGCCAGCCCTCGGACCAGGCGGTGTCCGCGAACCCGCCCTCCTCGCCGAGGAGATCGAGCGCCGTCTCGTGCAGCGCGATGTCGTACTCGGACCAGAAGACCTTGTTCAGGCTGGACTCCGGGCCGATCGACTCGCCGTCGAGGAGGCGGCAGGCGGCGGCGTACGCGAAGAGCTGGTAGGCGCGGGCGCCGATCAGGGCGTCCGCCACGCGCGGCGCGGTGCTCTGCGGGCTGCCGCGGGAGCGCCAGAGGCGGTGCAGCCGGTCCGCGGCGGCGAGGAAGCGGCCCGGGGAGCGGAGCATCAGCCCGCGTTCGTTGCCCGCCGTCGACATCGCGATCCGCCAGCCCTGTCCGGGCGCGCCGATCACGTCCTCGTCGGGCACGAACACCTCGTCCAGGAACAGCTCCGCGAAGGCGGGCTTCCCGTCGAGGCGGCGGATGGGGCGGACGGTGACACCCGGGGCACGCAGGTCGAACATCACGTAGACCAGCCCCTGGTGGGGCTTCCGCCCGTCCGGGTCGCTGCGGAAGAGGCCGAACGCGCGGTCCGCGAAGGCCGCCCGTGAGGACCAGGTCTTCTGCCCGCTCAAGCGCCAGCCGCCCGCCGTGCGCACCGCCCGCGCGCGCAGCGCCGCCAGGTCGGAGCCGGCCTCGGGCTCCGACCACGCCTGCGCCCAGACGACCTCGCCGCGCGCCATGGGCGGCAGGACCCGGGCGCGCTGCTCCTCGGTGCCGTGGTCGAGGAGGGTGGGGGCGAGCAGCGAGACGCCGTTCTGGCCGACCCGGCCCGGGGCGCCGGAGGCGTGGTACTCCTCCTCGAAGAGCAGCCAGCGGATCAGGCCGCAGTCCCGGCCGCCGTACTGCGCCGGCCAGTTCACCACCGACCAGCGGTCCGCGGCCAGTTCGGCCTCCCACGCGCGGTGCGCGGCGAAGCCCTCCGCGGTCTCCAGGGAGGGCAGGGGCGTGCGCGGGACGTGCGCGGCCAGCCAGGCGCGGGCCTCGGCGCGGAACGCCTCGTCGGCCGGGGAGAGCGTGAGGTCCACGGCCACCCTCCTTCCCTGGACGGTCCCTGACCAGAGTTTGCCTAACAAGTGTTTGGTAGGTTAGCGTGCTGTCATGACCAACGTCGAGGCTCCGGCGTACGTTCCCGGACACGGCCTGCTCGGCGGACGCACCGCCGTCGTCACCGCCGCCGCCGGCACCGGCATCGGCGGGGCCACCGCCCGCCGCCTCCTGGAGGAGGGGGCCCGCGTGCTGATCAGCGACGCCCACGTCCGGCGGCTCAAGGAGCACGAGGCCGAGCTGGCCGCCGAGTTCGGCGCGGACGCGGTCGGCGCGGTGCCGTGCGACGTCACCGACGAGGCCCAGGTGCGCGGGCTGTTCGAGACGGCGGTGCGGGAGCACGGGCGCCTCGACGTGTTGGTCAACAACGCGGGCCTCGGCGGGACGTCACCGCTGGTCGACATGACGGACGAGCAGTGGTCGCGGGTGCTCGACGTCACGCTGAACGGCACCTTCCGGTGCACCCGGGCGGCGCTGCGCCTGATGAGGGACACCGGGGGTGTGATCGTCAACAACGCCTCCGTCGTGGGCTGGCGCGCCCAGGCCGGGCAGGCGCACTACGCCGCCGCGAAGGCCGGCGTGATGGCGCTGACCCGCTGCGCGGCGGTGGAGGCGGCCGCCTACGGAGTCCGGGTCAACGCGGTCTCGCCGAGCCTGGCCATGCACCCCCACCTGGCCAAGGTGACCTCCGCCGGACTGCTGGAGGAGCTCACCGCCCGCGAGGCCCTCGGGCGGTACGCCGAGCCGTGGGAGGTCGCCAACGTGATCGTGTTCCTGGCGTCGGACTACTCGTCGTACATGACCGGCGAGGTCGTCTCCGTCAGCAGTCAGCGCGCCTGAGGCAGGGGGCGAGAATGTGCGCGTGCCTACGAAGAAGAAGCCCCAGGTGACCGCCGTGAGCAAGCCCGCGGCCGCCACCGCCCAGGCCCGCCGCCGCGAACTCCTCGAAACCGCCGCCGAGGTCTTCGCCGAACAGGGCTACAACGCCACCACCGTACGCAAGATCGCCGACCACGCGGGCATGCTCGCGGGCAGCCTCTACTACCACTTCGACTCCAAGGAGTCGATGCTGGAGGAGATCCTGCGGACCTTCCTCGACGAGCTGTGGGACGGCTACGACACCGTCCTGGGCGCCGACCTCGGCCCGCGGGAGACCCTTCAGGCCCTGGTCACCGAGTCGTTCCGGGAGATCGACCGGCACCGCGCCGCCGTCGCGATCTACCAGAAGGAGAGCCGGCAGCTCGTGGCGCAGGAGCGGTTCGCGTTCCTCGCCGAGTCCCAGCGCAGGTTCGAGAAGGCGTGGCTGGCCACGCTGGAGCGCGGCGTCGCCGCCGAGGTCTTCCGGGCCGACCTCGACGTCCGGCTCACCTACCGGTTCGTGCGGGACACGGTGTGGGTCGCCGCGTCCTGGTACCGGCCCGGCGGACAGCACAGCCCCGAGGAGATCGCCCGCCAGTACCTGTCGATGGTGCTGGACGGAATCGCCGTACGCGAATAGCCCTTAACTGTCAGGGAGTTGCCATGGCCGAGGCATTCATCGTCGAAGCGGTCCGCACGCCGGTCGGGCGGCGCGGGGGAGGGCTCAGCGGGGTCCACCCGGCCGACCTGGGCGCACATGTGCTGAGGGAGCTGATAGCCCGCTCGGGCGTCGACCCGGCCGCCGTCGAGGACGTCGTGTTCGGCTGCCTGGACACCGTCGGACCGCAGGCCGGGGACATCGCGCGGACCTGCTGGCTGGCCGCCGGACTGCCCGAGGAGGTGCCCGGCGTCACCGTCGACCGGCAGTGCGGGTCCTCCCAGCAGGCCGTGCACTTCGCGGCGCAGGGCGTGCTGTCCGGCACCCAGGACCTGGTCGTCGCGGGCGGCGTGCAGAACATGTCGCAGATCCCGATCGCCTTCGCGACCCGGCAGGCCGCCGAACCCCTCGGCTTCACCCAGGGCCCCTTCGCGGGCAGCGAGGGCTGGCGCGCCCGGTACGGGGAGAAGCCGGTCAACCAGTTCGTCGGCGCCGAGATGATCGCCGCCAAGTGGGGCATCAGCCGACGCGACCAGGAGGAGTACGCGCTGCGCTCGCACCAGCGGGCGATACGGGCCATCGACGAGGGCCGCTTCCTCCGCGAGACCGTCCCCCACGGGCAGGTCTCCGTCGACGAGGGCCCCCGCCGGGACACCTCCCTGGAGAAGATGGCCGCGCTGAAGCCGGTCATCGACGGCGGCACCGTCACCGCCGCCTGCTCCTCCCAGGTCTCCGACGGCGCCGCCGCGCTGCTGCTCGCCTCCGAGCGGGCCGTGCGCGAACACGGGCTCACCCCACGCGCGCGCGTGCACCACCTCTCCGTGCGCGGCGAGGACCCCATCCGCATGCTCACCGCCCCCATCCCGGCCACCGCCCACGCCCTGAAGAAGACGGGGCTCACCCTCGACGCCATCGACCTCGTCGAGATCAACGAGGCGTTCGCGCCCGTCGTCCTCGCCTGGCTGAAGGAGACCGGCGCCGACCCGGACAAGGTCAACGCCAACGGCGGCGCGATCGCCCTGGGCCACCCCCTGGGCGCCACCGGCGCCAGACTGATGACGACCCTGCTGCACGAACTGGAGCGCACCGGCGGCCGATTCGGCCTGCAGACCATGTGCGAGGGCGGCGGACAGGCGAACGTGACGATCATCGAACGGCTGTGAGCCGCCGCCGCGCCTCCTCGGCCTCCTCCATGATCCGCGCCACCAGCTCCGCGCACGACGGCAGGTCGTCGATCACCCCGGCGACCTGCCCGGACGCCATCACGCCGAGATCCGTACGGCCGTCCACCATCGACGCCCTGAGCAGCATCGGGGTGTTCGCGGCGAGCAGGACCTGGCTCCAGGTCAGGTCCTTGCCGTGTCGCATGGCGAGGCCGTCGTGGAGCATACGGCGCCAGGTGAGGCCGGACAGCCCGCGGAAGGCGGCCGCCGCGCGCACCGCCCGCAGGAGGGCGCTCGTACGGCCCGAACGCTCCAAGGCGTCGACCAGGTCCGTACGGAGCATGCGGTGGGGCAGGCCGTCGACCGCTCTCGTCACGGTCACGTCCTTCGCCGTGGCCGCCAGATACCGCGCCTTCACCGCGTCCGGGACCGTCGAGTCCGAAGTGAGCAGGAACCGCGTGCCCATGGCCACCCCGGCCGCCCCGTAGGCCAGCGCCGCGACCAGGCCCCGCCCGTCGAAGAAGCCCCCCGCCGCCACGACCGGGATCCGCACCGCGTCCACCACCTGCGGCAGCAGCACCGTCGTCGCCACCTCACCGGTGTGGCCGCCGCCCTCGCCGCCCTGCACGATCACCGCGTCCGCGCCCCAGGCCGCGACCTTCTCGGCATGCCGCCGCGCGCCGACGGTCGGGATCACCACCACTCCGGCCCCCTTGAGCTCGGCGATCAGCTCCGGGGCGGGCGCGAGGGCGAAGGAGGCCACCCGCACGCCCTCGTCGACGATCAGACGGACCCGGTCGGCTGCGTCCGAGGCGTCGGCGCGGAGATTGACCCCGAAGGGCGCGTCCGTACGGGACCGGACCTCACGTATCGCCTCACGCAGCCGGTCGACGGTCATCGTGGCCGAGGCCAGGACACCGAGGGCGCCCGCGTTCGCCGTCGCGGAGACCAGGCGGGGGCCGGCCACCCATCCCATGCCGGTCTGCACGATCGGGTACCGGACTCCGACCAGCCGGGTGAGCGCGGTCCGCATCAGCGGTCCACCTCCCGCGCGCGGGTGTTCTCCGGATCGATCACCTCGCGGATCAGGCGCAGTTCCCCGGGGGTGGGGTCGCGGGTGTACGGCACCCCGTCCGGGACGGCGAGCGCGAAGCCGGTCGCCTCGACGACGTCCTCGACGCTCACCCCGGGGTGCAGCGAGGCCAGCCGCATCGAGCGGTCGGGGGTGGCGAAGTCGAAGACGCCCAGGTCGCTGACGACACGCGGGATGCGGTGGAAGCGGGCGCCGGCCGCACGGTCGTGGCCCACCCCGCACACCATGTCGACCTTCTCGACGAACACCCGCCGGGAATGCCGCGGGACCCAGTAACTGGTCGGGTTGTTGAGAGTGTTGACGGGGGCGCCGCGCACCCCGAGCAGCTGGCGCCTCGGCGCGGCCCAGTCGCCGATGCAGGAGATGTTCTGGTTGCCGTACCGGTCGAGCTGGCTCGCACCCATCATCACGTGCCGGCGGCCGCCGGTGACCAGCGTCAGATGCCCGCGGTAGGGCAGCCAGCCCTCCGGCGTGCCGTCCGGGCGGACGATCAGCGCCTCGCCGTCGGTCAACAGCAGGTCGGGTGAGAAGGTGAGCCGGGCCAGGCGGGCGCCGAGGGCGGGGATCAGGCCCATGGGACTGGCCAGCACCTCCCCGTTGCCCCGCCACGCCTCGGCGCAGGCGATCACGCAGTACTCGCTCCGCGTCGCGGTCATGTCGTCGTCCTCCCGTGGAGGTACCGCTCGGCGAACTCCGGCCAGGGTGTGGTCGCGTACTCCCGCTGGGCGGCCTCGTCCCGCCCGTAGTCCGGGGCGCAGGACGTGAAGTGCGCGCCGTTCGGCGCCTCGATCACGCCCGTCACCGTGTGCCGCTGGATCAGCAGGGTCTGCGGTGCCGCGCCCCTGGTCAGCTCGGCCGTGTCGACGACCCGCTCGCAGGAGACGTAGGCCGTGTCCGCCGCCGCGCAGAACAGGTCGTCGAAGTACGGGTCCGGGCCCAGATACTGGCCGTTGCCCAGCCGATCCGCGCGGTTGACGTGGACCAGGGCCGCGTCCAGGCGCAGGGCGGGCATGGCGACGAACGTCTCCCCGTCGTCGTACGGCGAGGTGACCGTCCGCAGACCGGGGTTGACCCGCATCACGTCGGAGCCGAGCCCGGCCCGCACCGGCAGGAACGGCAGCCGGTTCGCGGCCGCGTGCAGTCCCCACATGAACATCGCCTCGTCGACCTCCATGAGGTCGAGGACGCCCTTCTCCCGGGCCGCGCGGTAATGCGGTTCGAGCGGGATCGAGTCCAGGGTGACGAAGGCGGCGACCAGCCTGCGGATCCGTCCGGCGGCAGCGAGCATGCCGACGTCCGGGCCGCCGTACGACACGACCGTGAGGTCGGTGACGGGGGAGCGGAGCAGGGCGCGCACCAGGGCCATCGGCTTGCGCCGCGAACCCCAGCCGCCGATGCCGAGGGTCATGCCGCTCTCCAGCCGGGCGACGGCCTCCTCGGCGGTCATCGTCTTGTCAGCCACCGGAGCCGCCCTTCCCCGACCCACCCGTCCCGAACCCGCCGCGCACCCGCTCGCCCACCCCGCTGAGCTCGGCCTCGAAGGTGAACCCCTGCTCGAAGCGGTAGCTGCGGCGCACATCGACCGGGTCGATGCCGTTGATGGCGGCCTTGGCCAGCCGCAGCAGCAGGCCGTCCTTCGCGGCGATCTGCCCCGCCAGCTCCAGTGCCGCGCCGCGCTGCCGCCCGCGCGGCACCACCCGCCACACCGACCCGTGCGCCAGCAGCTCGGCCGCCGTGACCGTACGCGACGTGTAGTACAGCGCGCGCATCAGATGCCGCGGGACCAGCCGGGCCAGATGGGTGGCCGCGCCCAGCGCGCCCCGGTCCAACTCGGGCAGCCCGAAGACGGCGTCCTCGCTCGCCACGATCGCGTCCGCGTTGCCCACCAGGCCGATGCCCCCGCCCAGACAGAAGCCCTGCACCGCCGCCACCACCGGCACCTCGCACTCGTACACCGCCGCGAACGCCTCCGCGCAGCCGGAGTTGGCGCCGAGCAGGGCCGGCCGCCCCTCCGCCTGGATCTCCTTGATGTCCACGCCCGCGTTGAAGCCCCGCCCCTCGGCGGCCAGCACCACGCACCGGACCTCCGGATCGCGCCCCGCGGCCCGCACCGCGTCGGCGAGCGCGAACCAGCCGGCCACCGGCAGGGCGTTCACCGGCGGAAAGTCGACCGTGACGACGGCGACCCCGCTCTTTCCGGCCTTTCCGATCTCTTCGGGCCCTTTTTCCGGGAACGAGGTGGAGACACCCATGGCCGCATCAGCTACCTTTCCACCAAACGTTTGTTAGGTGAAGGGTAGCGTCGGATGAGCCTGCACGGGAAGGTCGCGGTCGTCACGGGCGGTACGCGCGGTGTCGGCGCCGGCATCGCGCGGGCCCTCGCCGAGGCCAGCGCACGGGTCGTCGTCTGCGCCCGCAGACCCCCCGAAGCACCGTCGCACGACATCGAGTTCACGCCCCTCGACCTGCGCGACCCACCCGCCGTACGCGCCTTCTTCGACGCCCTGCCCCGCCTCGACGTCCTGGTCAACAACGCGGGCGGCACACCGTACCGACGGCTCACGGACGCCGACGCCGAACGGCACGCGCGCGTGGTCGAGCTGAACCTCGTCGCCCCGCTGACGGCGTCCCTCGCCGCCCACGGGCACCTCCGGCGCGCCCGGGGATCCATCATCATGATCGGCAGCGTCAGCGGCAGCCGCCCCTCACCGGGCACCGCCGCGTACGGCGCGGCCAAGGCAGGGCTGGAGAACCTGGCCCGCTCGATGGCCGTGGAGTGGGCGCCGGAGATCCGCGTCAACACACTGGTCGTCGGCATGGTCCGCACCGAACTCTCCCACCTGCACTACGGCGGCGAGGACGGCATCGCGGCGATCGAGCACACCGTCCCGCTCGGCCGCCTCGCCCACCCGGCCGACGTCGGCGCGGCCGCCGCCTTCCTCGCCTCCGACGCCGCCGCCTACATCAGCGGCGCCTCACTGCTCATCCACGGCGGCGGCGAGCAGCCGGCGTTCCTGAACGCCGCCACGGTCAACAAGGAGGAGTGAGATGGGCCGAGGTATCTGCGGTGGCCGGGTGGTTGTCGTCGTGGGCGCGGGCCGGGGTCGTGGCCGGGTGTACGGCGAGTGGCCGGTGT
>NZ_JBIRZZ010000007.1:132945-133264 GCF_044391385.1 Streptomyces sp. NPDC018693
GTTGTTGGATGCCGCCGCGGTCGGCGAGGGGGAGTGAGATGGGCGGAGGTTTCTGCGGTGGTGGGGTGGTTGTCGTCGTGGGCGCGGGCCGGGGTCGTGGCCGGGTGTACGGCGAGTGGCCGGTGTTGTTGGATGCCGCCGCGGTCGGCGAGGGGGAGTGAGATGGGCGGAGGTTTCTGCGGTGGTGGGGTGGTTGTCGTCGTGGGCGCGGGCCGGGGTCTTGGCCGGGTGTACGGCGAGTGGCCGGTGTTCTTGGATGCCGCCACGGTCGACAAGGAGGAGTGAGATGAGCAGAGGTATCTGCGACGGCCGGGTGGTC
>NZ_JBIRZZ010000007.1:133363-420332 GCF_044391385.1 Streptomyces sp. NPDC018693
CGTCGTCCGGGGCGGGCGCCGGGGTGTCGGGCGGGTGTACGGCGAGTGGCCGGTGTCGTTGGATGCCGCCGCGATCGGCGAGGGGGAGTGAGATGAGCGGAGGTATCTGCGACGGCCGGGTGGTCGTCGTCCGGGGCGGGCGCCGGGGTGTCGGGCGGGTGTACGGCGAGTGGCCGGTGTCGTTGGATGCCGCCGCGATCGGCGAGGGGGAGTGAGATGGGCGGAGGTATCTGCGACGGTCGGGTGGTCGTCGTCACCGGTGCCGGACGCGGGCTCGGGCGGGCGCACGCGCTCGCCTTCGCCGCCGAGGGCGCCCGGGTCGTCGTCAACGACCTCGGCGTGGGCCTGGACGGCCGCCCCGGCCCCGACAGCCCGGCCGCACACGTCGTCGCGGAGATCCGCGCGGCCGGCGGCGAGGCCGTGGCCCACGGCGGCGACATCGCCACCACCGCCGGCGCCGCCTCCCTCATCCGCACGGCCCTGGAGACGTACGGCCGCCTCGACACCCTCGTCAACAACGCCGGCTTCCTGCGCGACCGCATGCTGGTCAACCTCGACGAGGACGACTGGGACGCCGTCGTACGCGTCCACCTCAAGGGCCACTTCCTGCCCCTGAAGCACGCAGCCGCACACTGGCGCGCCGAGACCAAGGCAGGCCGCCCACCCGCCGCCCGCGTCATCAACACCAGCAGCGGCGCCGGCCTCCTCGGCTCACTCGGCCAGGCCAACTACAGCGCCGCCAAGGCCGGCATCCTCACCCTCACCCTGGTCGCCGCCGCCGAACTCGCCCGCTACGACGTCCAGGTCAACGCCATAGCCCCCGCCGCCCGCACCCGCATGACGGAACAAACCTTCGCCGACACCATGGCCGCCCCCGACTCGGGCTTCGACACGATGGCCCCCGAGAACGTGTCTCCGCTGGTGGTCTGGCTGGGATCCGCAGCGAGCGCCGGGGTGACAGGGAGGGTCTTCGAGACCGAAGCCGGTCGCATCACGGTGATGGAAGGCTGGAGCCGCGGCCCGACGGCGGACAAAGGGGCCAGATGGAGCGCAGGGGAGATCGGCGAGACGGTGCTGAAACTCTTGGCGAGCGCACAGACCCAGGACCAGGTGTACGGCGCTCAGGGGCGCGGGGAACTGCGCGACCAGCCACAACACACCGGCACCGAAAAAACTACGTATCGCACTCCAACACAGTCCGGCACAAAGCACACCGCGCCCGAACCCGCCCCCGCACCGGCACCCGAATCCGCTGATGACACGTAGGACAGGGAAACGTGACCCGCAGCGAGCCAGGGCTGTCCGGCGTGAACGAATACGCCGTATCCGTACCCAACACCGCCCGATGATCCTGCGCATGCCGACGATCCCGCGCATACCGCCGCCGCCCCGCCCACCCCGCCGCCGTCAGCGGCGGCTGCCGCCCGTCATACCGGGCCCGCTCCCGCCCCCGCACATACGCCTCGTACGCCTGCGCACTGGTGAACCACGTCGACGGATCCTCCCCGAACACCAGCGACCGCTTCGCCAGCACATACCCGAACTCCTCCGGCGTCAGATAGCCCAGCTTCTGCGAGGACACCCCGTCCTCCCGGAACGCGTCCAGCAGCAGCCACCCGGCGCCCAGATACGTCGTCGCCGTGTCCGTGAGGATCTCGTTCGCACGGACACCGGGGAAGGACAGATCCAGCCGGTGCAGATACACATGCATGATCTCGTGCGCCAGCGCCGCGCCGATGTCCCGGCGATGACGACGAAAACGCGCGTTCAGCTCGACGAAGTACTCCGGTCCGGCCGTCAGCTCGACGTTCGCCGCCTGCTCCATCTCCCGGAAACTCACGATCAGCCGGGCGTCCGGCAACCGGAAGTGCCGCACCAGCTCACGCGCCACCCGCTGCGCCCCGAGATGAAGATCATCCGTGTCGCAGAACGCCACATCGACCGGCGGCACACTGCAGTCGAACGTGTGGATCGTGTCGTACGACAGCCGCCTGTACAGCGCCGTGATCGCGTCCCGCACCGTCTGAAGATGCGGAAACCCGTGCTCGACCGGTCCGCCGTTCGCCACGCCGCACCCCCAGGACAGCCGTGAACCCGATTCCACTGTACGAGGAGGACGCCGACTAGGGTGAACGCCCATGACCACCAGCAACACCGGAAACGGTGACGTCGATCCCGCCGTCACCGAGGAGCTCGCCCGGCTGCGCGACAGCATCGACAACATCGACGCGGCCGTCGTCCACATGCTCGCCGAGCGGTTCAAGTGCACCCAGCAGGTCGGCCTCCTCAAGGCCCGCCACCAGCTGCCGCCCGCCGACCCGGCCCGCGAGGCCCGCCAGATCGCCCGGCTGCGCGCCCTCGCCGAGAGCGCCAAACTGGACCCGGCGTTCGCCGAGAAGTTCCTCAACTTCATCATCGGCGAGGTGATCCGCCACCACGAGCGGATCGCCGAGGACGCGGTCGCCACCGACCGCCCGTGAACCGAGGGCGCGGGCGGCGGCGCACGAAGCGACACAGGCCGCGTACCGAACCGCCCCTGTGCCCCGTCGAAGCCATCAGGCAGCATGTCGTCCATGTCCGTACTGACGCGCGACGAAGCGCAGACCCGTGCCCAGCTGCTCGACGTCCACCGCTACACCATCGACCTCGACCTCACCACCGGTGACGAGACCTTCGGGTCCCAGACCGTCATCGGGTTCTCCGTGCGCACAGACCGCGACGTGACGGACACCTTCGTCGAACTCAAGCCCGCCGAACTGCGCTCCGCCACCCTCGACGGACAACCCCTCGACCCGGAATCCCTCGACGGCAACCGGCTCCCACTGAAGAACCTCATCCCCGGCGCACACGAACTGCGCATCGACGCGACCATGCGCTACTCCCGCACCGGCGAGGGCATGCACCGCTTCACCGACCCCACCGACGGCGAGACCTACCTCTACACCCAGCTGTTCATGGACGACGTCCAGCGCGTCTTCGCCGCCTTCGACCAGCCCGACCTCAAGGCCGTCTTCGACCTCACCGTCAAGGCCCCCGAGAGCTGGACCGTCCTCGCCAACGGCATCACCGAACACACCGGCGACGGCGTCTGGAAGGCCGCCACCACCCCGCTGATCTCCACCTACCTCGTCGCCGTCGCCGCCGGCCCCTGGCACTCCGTACGCACCGAACACCGCGGCCTGCCCTTCGGCATCCACTGCCGCCGCTCCCTCGCCCCCCACCTCGACGCGGACGCCGACGAACTCCTCGAGGTCACCCGGCAGTGCTTCGACCGCTACCACGAGAAGTTCACCGAGCCCTACCCCTTCGACTCCTACGACCAGGCGTTCGTGCCCGAGTTCAACGCCGGCGCCATGGAGAACCCCGGACTGGTCACCTTCCGCGACGAGTTCGTCTTCCGCTCCGCCGTCACCGACACCGAACGCCAGACCCGCGCCATGGTCATCGCCCACGAGATGGCCCACATGTGGTTCGGCGACCTGGTCACCCTGCGCTGGTGGGACGACATCTGGCTCAACGAGTCCTTCGCCGAGTACATGGGCTACCAGACCACCGCCGAGGCCACCCGCTTCACCGACACCTGGACCGACTTCGGCGTCGTCCGCAAGGCATGGGGCTACGACGCCGACCAGCGCCCCTCCACCCACCCCGTCGCCCCCGAGAACGTCCCCGACACGGCGTCGGCGCTGCTGAACTTCGACGGCATCTCCTACGCCAAGGGCGCCTCCGCGCTCCGCCAGCTGGTGGCCTGGCTCGGCGAGAAGGACTTCCTCGCCGGCATCAACATCCACTTCGACCGGCACAAGTTCGCCAACGCCACCCTCGCCGACTTCATCGACTCCCTCGCCGCCGCCACCGACCGCGACGTCCACGCCTGGGCCGACGCCTGGCTGCGCACCACCGGCGTCGACACCCTCACCCCCACCGTCGGCGGCGCCAACGGCTCCCACACCCTCACCGTCGACCGCACCGGCAGCCGCCCCCACCGCATCACCGTCGGCCTCTACGACCAGGACCTCGCCGACGAGGGCCGCCTCACCCTGCGCGAACGCGTCGAGGTCGACGTCCCGCAGACCACACCCCAGCCCCTCGGCAAGAAGCCCGCGCTCCTCCTCCTCAACGACGGCGACCTCACCTACGCCAAGATCCGCTTCGACGCCGACTCCTTCGACGCGCTCCGCGCCGGCCTCTCCGGCCTGCCCGCCCCGCTCACCCGCGCGGTCGTCTGGAACGCCCTGCGCGACGCGGTCCGCGACGGCGAACTCCCACCCGCCGCCTACCTGGAGGCCGCCCGCGCGCACCTCCCGCACGAGACCGACCTCGCCCTCGTCCAGGGCGTCCTCGCCTTCGCGGCCACCCAGATCACCGACCGGTACGTCACCCCCGAGGACCGGCCCGCCGCCCTCGCCACCCTCTCCGCCCTCTGCCGCGACCTCATCCGCCGCACCGAGGACGGCGACCACCCCGGCCTGCGCCTGATCGCCGTACGCCACTTCATCGACGTCGCCGCCCACCCCGACACCATCGCCGCCTGGCTCGCCGACGGCACCGTGCCCGGCGGGCCCGAACTCGACGCCGACCTGCGCTGGCGCGTCCTCGGCCGACTCGCCGTGCTCGGCGCCACCGACGAGGCCGCGATCGCCGCCGAGCTGGAACGCGACCCCTCCGCCACCGGGCAGGAGGGCGCCGCCCGGTGCCGCGCGTCCCTCCCCGACCCGGCCGCCAAGGCGGCCGCCTGGGACGCCATGTTCGCCGGCGACGACCTCTCCAACTACCTCTTCACCGCCACCGCCCAGGGCTTCTGGCAGCCCGAACAGGCCGACCTCGTACGGCAGTACGTGCCACGCTTCTACGACGACGCCGTCACCCTCGCCGCCCGGCGCGGGCCCGCCATCGCCGAGGCGGCCGGCCGGTGGGCCTTCCCCTTCCACGCCGTCGACACCGAGACCCTCCGCCTCGGCGAGACCTGCCTGGAGGAGGCGGACCCGATCCCGGCCCTCCGCCGCAAACTGGTGGACCAACTGGACGACCTGGCACGGGCGCTTCGCGTCCGGAAGGGGGCGGTGAGGTAGTCAGCCGCCTGCGGGCGCGCGGGGGCTGGTCGCGCAGTTCCCCGCGCCCCTAGGTACGTCCCACCTGGCTGCGCCCCGTCGTGCGCGGCACCTCGTCGCGCCGAGCTGCGCTCCCACCCGCCCGCCCACGTACCCCCTTTCGGGTTCGCTCCCCGCACTTTCCGGGCGCGTCGGCCACAGCGCCGTACAAGCTGTGCGCATGAGCATGCCGCCCCTCGCCTCCGGCCCCGAAGGCCCCGGTGCCCTACGGGAGTTGCTCGCCACCGTTGTGGACGCCCTCGACGCCGGCACCCGCGCAAGGGGCGGCCCCCTCCCGGCAGGCGGCCCCGAGACGGTCGCCGCACGGGTCAGAGCCGCCCTCGGGGACCCACTCCCCGAGACCGGTGACCCACACGCCCTGGCGTCCCTCGTACACGCCCTCACCGAAGGCGCCGCCGACCCCGCCCACCCCCTGTGCGCAGCCCACCTCCACTGCCCACCCCTCGCCGTCGCCACCGCCGCAGACCTCGCCGCATCCGCCCTGAACCCGTCCCTCGACTCCTGGGACCAGGCCCCGGCCGCCTCCGAACTGGAAGCCCTCGTCACCCGCGCCCTGGCCCACCACACAGGGCTCGCCGACGCCCTCGTCACCACCGGCGGCACCGAGGCCAACCACCTCGCCCTGCTCCTCGCCCGCGAGACACACGGCGCCGCCGTACGCCTCATCTGCGGCGCCAACGCCCACCACTCCCTGCCCCGCGCCGCCTGGCTGCTCGGCCTGCCCGAACCCGTCGTCGTCCCCGCCCCGGCCGGCACCCTCGACCCCGCCGCCCTCGACGCGGCCCTCACCACCCTGCCCGGCCCCTTCCTCGTCGCCGCGACCGCCGGTACCACCGACGCCGGCCTGATCGACCCCCTGCCCGACATCGCCGCCCGCTGCGCCGCCCACCGCGCCCGCCTCCACATCGACGCCGCCTACGGGGGAGGGCTCCTCTTCAGCGACCGGCACCGCCCGAAGCTCGCCGGACTCGACGCCGCCCACACCGTCACCCTCGACCTGCACAAACTCGGCTGGCAACCGGTCGCCGCCGGCCTCCTCGCCGTCCGCCACCCCACCGACCTCACCGCGCTCCACCAGCGCGCCGACTACCTCAACGCCGACGACGACACCGACGCCGGCCTCCCCGATCTCCTCGGCCGCTCCCCACGCACCAGCCGCCGCCCCGACATCCTCAAGATCGCCGTCACGCTCCGCACCCTCGGCCGCACCGGACTCGGCGCCCTGGTCGACCGGGTCTGCGACCTCGCCCAGGAGTTCGCCGACCTCGTCGCCGCCCGCCCCGGCCTCGAACTCCACGACCGGCCCACCCTCAGCACAGTCCTCTTCCGGCCCGCCCACGCCCCCGACGACACCGTGGCCGCCGTACGCCGCACACTCCTCACCGACGGCCGCGCCGTCCTCGGCCGCGCCCACCTCGACGGCCACCTCTGGCTCAAGGCCACCCTCCTCAACCCGCACACCCGGCCCGACGACCTGGCCGCCCTCCTGGAACTGGTGGAAGGACACACCCCCCGATGACCGCCCCACAGCCCGCAGACACCCCCGACAACACCGGCGCCCACACCGGCGACACCCCCCGCGACCTCGTCGGCATCGGCATCGGCCCCTGCAACCTCTCCCTCGCCGCCCTCGCCCACCCCCTCCCCGAACTCGACACCGTCTTCTACGAACAACGCCCCGCCTTCCACTGGCACCCCGGCCTGCTCCTCGACGGCGCCCGCGTCCAGGTGCCCTTCCTCGCCGACCTCGTCACCCTCGCCGACCCCGCCAGCCCCTGGACCTTCCTCAACCACCTCAAGACCCGCGATCGGCTCTTCCCGTTCTACTTCGCCGAACGCTTCCACATCCAGCGCGCCGAGTACGACGCCTACTGCCGCTGGGTCGCCGAGAACCTCCCCGCGCTCCACTTCAGCCACCAGGTCGACGCCGTCCGCTGGAACCCCGAACGCGACGTCTTCGAGGTCGACTTCACCCAGCTCGACCCCGACGGCGAGGCCGAGGCCCTCGGCCGCACCTACACCCGGAACATCGTCCTCGGCATCGGCACCCAACCCCACGTCCCCGACCCCCTGCGCCCCCTCGTCGACGCCCCCGGCGTCCCCGTCGTACACGCCGCCGACTACCTCACCCACCGCGACACCTTCCTCGCCGCCGGCCACATCACCGTCGTCGGCTCCGGACAGAGCGGCGCCGAGATCTTCCTCGACCTGCTCCGCCACCGCCCCGCCGGCCACGAACGGCTCCACTGGATCGGCCGCACCCCCGCCTTCGCCCCCATGGAATACTCCAAACTCGGCCTGGAGCACTTCACCCCCGACTACACCCGCTACTTCCACGCCCTGCCCGAAGGCGTCCGCGACAAACTGGTCGCCGCCCAGTGGCAGCTCCACAAGGGCATCGACACCGACACCCTCGCCGCCATCCACGACGAGCTCTACCGCCGCACCCTGCACGGCGGCTGGCCCGACGCCGTCCTCACCCCCGGCGTCCGCGTCCGCACCGCCGGCCGCATCGCCACCAGCCAGGTCGAACTCCACCTCGAACACATCCAGCAGAACACCCGCTCCCGCCTCACCACCAACGCCGTCGTCCTCGCCACCGGCTACCACGAGCGCCCCCTCGGCCGCCTCCTCACCGGCCTCGACCCCTATCTGCGCCGCGACAGCGCCGAACGCCCCCGCATCGACGACCGCTTCCGGCTCGCCACCGACCCCTCCGTCACCGGCTCCGTCTTCGTCCAGAACGCCGAACGCCACACCCACGGCGTCGGCGCCCCCGACCTCGGCCTCGCCGCCTGGCGCAGCGCCACCATCCTCAACACCCTCACCGGCAAGGAGACCTACCCCCTGCCGACCCGCACCGCCTTCACCACCTTCGGCCTGGAACAACAGCAGCCCCAGATCCCCTCGGCGCGTCAGCCGAAAGAGCTGACACCCCTCGTGGAGGGAATCTGAGGCCGCCGCCACAGAACCGACTAGAAGACCGGCGTACCGTCACGCGTCAGCTTCCAGTCCACCGACGCGAACTCCCTCGGGTCCAGCACACCCTTCGCGGTCACCCACTCCGCGATCCGGGTCCGGATCTCCGTCGACTCCGACCACAGCTCCTGCGCCGACGCGACATGCGGGAACGCACCGCCACCGTTGGCACGATAGTTGTTCACCGCGAACACGAACCGCTGCGCGTCGTCCAGCGGCGCACCGTTGTACGTCAGGTTCTTGATGCGCGAACCCGCCGCCTGGGCGATGTCGATGTCGTACGACAGCCCCGACACATAGTCGTAGTTGTAGTCCGGGCGGCCGTTCGCGTTCGTCAGCGCCGCCACGTCGACCGGGGCGCCGGGGGCCGTCCGGACGAAGTACTCCGCCGAGTACTCCAGGTACGCCTTGATCTGGGCGCCCGTCATCAGCTTCGCGACCAGCGTGTTGTCGTACACGTACAGGCTCGACAGATCGCGGATCGTCACCTCGCCGGCCGGGATCTCCGAGGTGCGGGAGAAGGGGGACGCCTGCGAGATCACCGGCAGCGCCGCGTACTCGGTGCCCGTCAGGGCCTCCCTGACGACGTCCTCCTGGACCTTGGTGATCAGGTCGATGATCGGGGCGTCCTTGTAGCGGGCGTCGACCGTCGTGAGGGTCTCCGTCGCGGTGCCGACCACCTGGTTGACGTACGCGACGACCAGGTCGTGCTCGTCCTGCAGCAGCTTGGTGATCTCCGGGTCGTCGGGAACCGTCCGGGAGTCCCGCACCGTCGCCGCCACCGACTCGACCGTCCACCGGCCCTTGGCGAACACCAGCTCGATGTCGAAGAGGGACAGCCGCTGGGCGTAGGCCAGCGGCTCCGACAGCACCACTGTCCTGCCGGTCTGCTCGTTCGTCACCTTCAGCTCGACGATCTCCGTGTGCGCGTGGCCCACCAGGATCGCGTCGATGCCCGGCACCTTCTGCGCGACGAGCGCCGAGGAGTTCTCGATGTACGGCAGCTGGTCACCGTACGACGACGTGCCGGACGACCCGGAGTGCGCCGAAACCACCACGACGTCCGCACCCATCGAACGCAGCTTGGGCACCCACTTCGCCGCCTGCTCCTCCAGACCGGGGAACACCATCTTCCCCTGGACGTACGCCTTGTCCCAGATGGCGATGCCCGGGTTGGTCAGACCGAGCACCGCGACCTTGACCGGCGGGGCGTCCTTCACACAGAACGTCTTGATGAAGTAGGGCGGGAAGGCCGGCTTCAGGGTCTTGGCGTCCAGCGCGTTGGCGCCGAGCAGCGGGAAGTCGCACTGCTCCTCGAACTTGCGCAGCGTGTCGATGCCGTAGTTGAACTCGTGGTTGCCGAGCGCCACCGCGTCGTACCCGATGGCGTTCATGGCCTGCGCCATGGGGTGGACCGGCCCGCCCGGGGCGGTGATCGGGTCGACCTTCGCGTAGTAGTACGTCAGCGGGGTGCCCTGGATCGTGTCGCCGGCGTCGATCAGCAGCGTGTTCTCGCGGCCCTTCTCCTCCCGGACCTGCTCGACCAGCGTCGCGACCCGAGCCAGGCCCTTCGCGTTGCCCTTGGAGTCGGAGTAGTCCGCGTTCTTGAAGTAGTCCCAGTTGAAGATGTTGCCGTGCAGGTCGGTCGTGCCCATCACGGTCAGGGAGTACCGCTTGGGCTGCTTCCGCGCCGCCGAAGCCGCCGTGGTCTCCGCGGCCTGCGCCGACGGAGCGGCCGCCGCACCGGCGATCGCCACCCCCGCCCCGGTCGCGGCCGACTTCTTCAGGAACTTCCGGCGGTTCAACGGCATGTCTTGCTCTCCTCGGGAAACGATCACCGATATGCGCGCACGTAGATACGCGCGTAGATTCTGACCCGCTCACGACCGACCGCAACAGGGCCGAGAGGTTTCGATCTGGTGACCGGAAGGGGCAACTCCTGGTCCCCAAACGGGAAAGAGATGACAGAGTGGGGCGTATGACCTCCCCCTCCAGCGCTTTCCACGGCACACCCGACGCCCCCCTCCTCACCGTCCGCGGCGAAGCCGAACTCCAGACCGAACCCGAACTCGCCCGCATCACCGTCACCGTCACCGCCCGCGGCCGCGACCGCCGCACCACCCTCACCGACCTCACCCGCCGCAACGCCACCGCCCTCGACCTCATCAAGTCCTACGGCGACGCCGTGGAAAACCTGTCCACCGGCACCCTCACCGTCACACCCGAACTCACCGAACGCGGCCGGGGCGAACGAGTCCGCGCCTACCACGGCCGCGTCCACATCGGCGCCGACCTCACCGACTTCACCGCCCTCGGCGAACTCACCACCCGCCTCGCCGACCTGGAACTCACCCGCATCGACGGCCCGTCGTGGGAACTCCGCCCCGACTCCCCCGTCCACCGCCAGGCACGCGAACACGCCGTCCACGCGGCCCTCCAGCGCGCACGGGAGTACGCGCAGGCGCTCGGCACCAGCGTCGCCGCCCTCATCGAACTCGCCGACGCCGGCACCCAGAACGGCCGCCCCCGCGCGGCCTTCGACAGCCGTACCGTCCGCGTCTCCGCCATGCACGCCGTCGAACAGGCCCCCGAACCCCTCGACCTCGAACCCCCCACCCTGCACGTCAGAGCAGAGGTCGGCGCGCAGTTCACGCTGGTCCCGCCGCGCATCTGAGCACCCCGGCGCACACTTCAACACTCGTCAATAACCCTTCACCCAAAGGTTGTTGAGCAGTCACGCGCGGCTGACTACCTACTGAGTGGTAAGTCATAGGCTCGTGCCATGCGCCGAGCGAAAATCGTCTGCACCCTGGGCCCCGCCACCGACTCATACGACCAGATCAAAGCCCTGGTCGACGCGGGAATGGACATCGCCCGCCTCAACCTCAGCCACGGCGGCCACGCCGAACACGAGGAGCGCTACCACCGCGTACGCAAAGCCGCCGACGAGACCGGACGCAGCGTCGGCATCCTCGCCGACCTTCAGGGCCCGAAGATCCGCCTCGGCCGATTCACCGAAGGCCCCGTACTTCTCGAACGCGGCGACACCTTCACCATCACCGTCGAAGAAGGCGTCGAAGGCGACCGCGCGATGTGCGGCACCACCTACGCCGGCCTCGCCGCCGACGTCACCCCCGGCGAACGCGTCCTCGTCGACGACGGCAAGGTCTGCCTGGAGGTCACGACGGTCGACGGCCCCCGCGTCCACACTCGCGTCATCGAGGGTGGCATCGTCTCCGACCACAAGGGCCTCAACCTCCCCGGCGTCGCCGTCTCCGTCCCCGCCCTCTCCAAAAAAGACGAGGACGACCTGCGCTGGGCGCTGCAGACTGGCCTCGACGTCGTCGCCCTCTCCTTCGTCCGCAGCGGCCGCGACATCATCGACGTCCACCGCATCATGGACGAAGAAGGCCGCCGCCTCCCCGTCATCGCCAAGGTCGAAAAACCCCAGGCCGTCGAAGCCATCGACGACATCGTCGCCGCCTTCGACGGCATCATGGTCGCCCGCGGCGACCTCGGCGTCGAAATGCCACTCGAACAGGTCCCCATCGTCCAGAAACGAGCCATCAAACTGGCCCGACGCAACGCCAAACCGGTGATCGTCGCCACCCAGATGCTCGACTCCATGATCGAGAACTCCCGCCCGACCCGCGCGGAGGCATCGGACGTCGCCAACGCGGTCATCGACGGCACGGACGCGGTCATGCTCTCCGGCGAGACCAGCGTCGGCAAGTACGCGGTGGAAACTGTCAGCACCATGGCCAAGATCGTGGCCGCGGCGGAGGAAGACCTCCTGGCCAAGGGCCTCCCCCCACTCACCGAAAGCAACAAACCCCGCACCCAGGGCGGCGCGGTCGCCCGTGCGGCAGCCGAAATGGGCGACTTCCTCGGCGCGAAGTTCCTGGTCGCCTTCACCCAGTCCGGCGACACAGCCCGCCGCCTCTCCCGCTACCGCTCCCCGATCCCTCTCCTGGCCTTCACCCCCGACCCGGCCACCCGCTCCCAACTCAGCGCCAGCTGGGGCGTGGAGACCTTCCTGGGCCCCCACGTCGACTCAACGGACGCGATGGTCAGCCAGGTCGACGAACTTCTCCTGAAGTACGGCCGCTGCGAAAAGGGCGACGTGGTCGTGATCACGGCAGGCTCCCCGCCTGGCGTGTCCGGTTCCACGAACATGGTCCGCGTCCACCACATCGGCGAGGCCGACGACCTCAAGTGACGGGCGGAGGGCCCCTGTCATCAGTACTTGGGGCCCACGTGCGCGTCCATCAAAGCCACTGAGGCTTTGCGGGCAATCGAGATGTTGAAGGGGTCGCTGCCGCGAGCGAGGGTGGTCCACTCGACGCCGACCCTGTCGAGGGCGTCGGTGAAGAGCTTCCGGATGTCGTCTGACTTGTTGGAGAAGAAGTACCGGGGGTATTCGTACCGCTTCCGCTCACCGCCGACCATACGGGTCGTCCAGTTGGTGATACGGCACCCGTCCGAGTGGATCAGACCACGGATGAAATCCCAGGGGTACGCATCGACGATCTCCTGCTGCCACGGTTCGAGGGTGATGGCGCGCTCGTGCTTCTTGCCGGGGCCGTGCTGGGGGAACAGGCAGGGCAGGTGTGTCGAGTAGATCTTCACGTTGTGGCAGCCCTTCTTGCGGACACGGCATACAGAGTTGCCGGGGAGGACGCTGCGCATGGCCTCCTCGCAGGCGCACATGAGGCCAGGCCACGAATCCGCGCACGTGATCATGAGGTTTGGTGCTCCCTGCCCCGAGTAGTGGCTGATATGGCCGTCGCCGAGGTAAAGACCCAGCAGATAGCTGTAGGCCGCCTCGTCGAGCGGCCGACCAGCGCAACGCGGACATGGTGGGCTGTATCGCCCCGGGCATTCGCCGCGTTTCGCCCGGTCCACGTGTTTCCAGTAGCTGATCGTTCCGGTCGGGATGCCGAACTGGCGAGCCACGTCAGCGTTCCGTGCTCCGTCGCGCAGCAGTGTGAGCACCCTCTGTCGAACCTCAGTGTTGTGAAAGTTCATACGGATACTCTGAGTGAGTGATCGCGACTGGGGGCAGCAAAAAGCGGATGTTCACGAGAACGTGGACATCCGCTTCTGGTCAGAAGTGCCGGGTGCGGGATTCGAACCCGCACGCCCTTTCGGACAGATGTGTTTGAGACATCAGCGTCTGCCATTCCGCCAACCCGGCTGGGCAACCCGAGAGGAGTGTACCGGGTCACCGCGCGGAGTCGCAGCTAGGTAGGCTCTTGTCAGCAGCACCCCGCCCTGAACGAGGAGCCCCTGTGACCGCCCCCGAGTCGCCCCAGCCCACAGACGTGCCCGACGACGACAAGTCGCACGTGCCTCCGGTGACGACCCGTGTCGTCATTGCCGAGGACGAGGCGCTGATCCGGCTCGATCTGAAAGAGATGCTGGAGGAGGAGGGGTACTCCGTCGTCGGTGAGGCCGGGGATGGGGAGCAGGCGATCGAGTTGGCGCGGGAGCATCAGCCCGATCTGGTGATCCTGGATGTGAAGATGCCGAAGATGGACGGCATCTCGGCGGCGGAGAAGATCGCCGAGGAGCGGATCGCGCCCGTGCTGATGCTGACGGCGTTCTCGCAGCGTGACCTGGTCGAGCGGGCCCGGGATGCCGGGGCCATGGCTTATCTGGTCAAGCCCTTCAGCAAGAGCGATGTCGTGCCGGCGATCGAGATGGCCGTGTCGCGGTTCACGGAGTTGAAGGAGTTGGAGAAGGAGGTCGCGGACCTCTCCCAGCGGCTGGAGACGCGGAAGCTGGTGGACAGGGCGAAGTCGATTCTGCAGACGCAGTACGGGTTGACGGAGCCGGCCGCGTTCCGCTGGATCCAGAAGACGTCGATGGACCGGCGGATGTCGATGCAGCAGGTCGCGGAGGCGGTCATTCAGGACGCTGAGGAGAAGAAGGCGTCGAAGGGCTGAGCAACCCGGGCATGGGAGAGGCCCGCGTCCCTGTCACCAGGGGCGCGGGCCTCACTCATGGGTGGCGGGGCTGTCAGTCCTCGCCGAGGTATGCCTTGCGTACCGACTCGTCGTGGAGCAGGTCCTGTCCGGTGCCGGAGAGGACGATGTTGCCGACCTCCATGACGTGGCCGTGGTCGGCCAGGGACAGGGCGGCCTGGGCGTTCTGCTCGACGAGCAGGATGGTGGTGCCCTGGGACTTCAGCTCGGCGATGGTCGCCATGATCTTCTGCATCATGATGGGGGAGAGGCCCATGGAGGGCTCGTCGAGCATGAGCAGCTTGGGCTGGGACATGAGGGCTCGGCCCATGGCCAGCATTTGCTGCTCACCGCCCGACAGGGTTCCCGCGGCCTGCTTGCGCCGTTCGCCCAGGATGGGGAACAGGTCGTAGGCGCGCTGGATGTCCTTTTCGATGCCTTCCTTGTCGCTGCGGAGGAAGGCGCCGAGGCGGAGGTTGTCCTCGATGGTCATGCGGGGGAAGATGTGCCGCCCCTCGGGGGAGTGGGCGAGTCCCAGCGAGACGATGTGGTGGGCGGGGACTTTCTTCAGTGAGCGGCCGTTGAACTTGATCTGGCCGCCGACGGGCTTGAGCAGGCCGGAGAGTGTGCGCAGGGTGGTGGTCTTGCCGGCGCCGTTGGTGCCGATGAGGGTGACGACTTCGCCGGCTTCGACCTTGAAGGAGATGCCCTTGACGGCTTCGATCTTGCCGTAGGCGACCCGGAGGTCTTCGACTTCGAGGAGTGCGGTCATCGGTCGTTCTCCTTGCCGGGCGCGGCGTCCGTCGGGGTCTCGGCGTGTGCTTCCGCGGCCTCGACCTCGGCGACTTCTTCCTGGCCGGGGTCGCCTTCGAAGGGTTCGCCCAGGTAGGCGGCGACGACGCGTTCGTCGCCCTGGACGGTGGCGCTGTCGCCTTCGACGAGTTTCTCGCCCTGGACGAGTACGGCGACGCGGTCGCAGAGGTTGAAGATGAACCGCATGTCGTGCTCGATGACGAGGACGGCGATGCCCTTGTCGCGGATGGCGAAGACGAGTTCTTCGGTGGCCCGCGTCTCCTGGGGGTTCATGCCGGCGGTCGGCTCGTCGAGGAGGAGCAGGCCCGGTTCGCTGGCGAGGGCTCGGGCGATTTCCAGCTTGCGTTGCTCGCCGTAGGGGAGGTTGCGGGAGAGGTGCTCGGCCTTGTTCGCGAGGCCGACGAACTCCAGGAGTTCCATGGCGCGTTCGCGGGAGGCCGCTTCGGCCTTGTGGAAGCCGGGGCCGCGCAGCAGGGCGGACCAGAGTCCTTCCTTGGTGCGGGTGTGCCGGCCGACGAGGACGTTTTCCAGGACCGTCATGTTGGCGAACAGGCGGATGTTCTGGAAGGTGCGGGCGATGCCGGCGGCGGTGACCTTGAACGACTTGGGGGGCAGGACCTGGCCTTTGTAGCGGACCTCTCCCTCGGTGGGGATGTAGAGGCCGGTCAGGCAGTTGAAGAAGGTGGTCTTGCCGGCGCCGTTGGGGCCGATGAGGCCGACGATCTCGCCGCTGTTGACGGTGAGGTCGACGTTTCGTACGGCGGTGAGGCCGCCGAAGCGCATGGTGACGCCGCGGGCGTCGAGGACGGTTTCGCCGGGTGCGGCCGGGCCGGGGGCGGTGTCCTTGGTGGTGGTGTCGGTTGTCATGGTGGTCAGACCCCTGCCTTGCTGAGGACCGTGGGCGGTTCGGCTTCCTCGTGGAATTCGAGCTGCCGGCGCCGGTTGGGGATGAGGCCCTCCGGGCGGAAGCGCATGAGCAGGACGAGGGCGAGGCCGAAGGCGAAGAGCTGGTAGTCGCCGAGGAACTGGAGCTTGGCCGGGATGAGGTAGAGGAGGGCGGCGCCGACGAGGGGGCCGCTGATGGTGCCCATGCCGCCGAGGACGACTGCCGCCAGGAGGAATGCCGAGTTGGGCGGGACCACGTGGGCGAACTGGTACTGCTCGGGGGTCACGGTGTAGGTGACGTGGGCCTGGACGGTGCCGGCGAGGCCGGCGAGGGTGGCGCCGAGGGCGAAGGCGATGAGTTTGACCCGGAAGCCGTTGATGCCCATGGCGAGGGCGGCGGTCTCGTCCTCGCGGATGGCGATCCAGGCGCGGCCGATCCGGGAGTCGGTGCTGCGTCGGAAGACGATGACCACGACCAGCGTGATGAGGAGCATCAGCAGGAAGTAGTTGGCGAAGCGGCCGATGGTGAATCCGAGGATCTCGTGCTGTTGGCCGAAGTCGTAGCCGAGGATTTTCAGGTTCGGGATGGAGGAGATGCCGTTGGAGCCGTTGGTGATGTCGGGGCCGGAGGTGCCGTCCATGTTGAGTGCGGCGATGCGGAAGATCTCGCCGAAGCCGAGGGTGACGATGGCGAGGTAGTCGCCGCGCAGGCGGAGGGTGGGGGCGCCGATGATGACGCCGAAGACCATGGCGACGGCGGCGCCGAGGAGGGCGGAGGCCCAGAACGGCAGGTGGATGTCGAACGGTGAGGCGGGGGATCCGGAGACCAGGGCGGCGGTGTAGGCGCCGACGCCGAGGAAGGCGACGTAGCCGAGGTCGAGGAGGCCGGCGAGGCCGACGACGATGTTCAGGCCGAGGGCGACGGTGGCGAAGATCAGGATGTAGACGCCGATCGTCGCGTACTGGTCGTCGGACTGGGTGAAGGGGAAGGCGGCGGCGGCGATGAACGCGCCGATCATGGTGATGGTGCGGTATTGGCCGGTGATCGCGGCGACGCGGCGGATGAGTCCGGACTTGGCGGCGGCGGCGAAGCCGAAGCCGGTGGTGATGAGGAAGCCGATGAACAGTTCGTCGTACTCGGTGCCGATGCCGTAGGTGAAGACGGTGAGGCCGATCGCCATGACGGCGGTGATGATCAGGATTTCGGCGTAGGAGGGCAGTTTGCGGGCCGGGGCGAGGGGGCCGGAGGCGACTGCCGCCTTGAGGACGGCCCAGTTGTGGCGTCGTTCGTGCTTGAACTGCTCCCAGCCGGTGTCCTCGGGGTCGATGGGGTCCGGCTCGGGGTGGTCGAACGGCAGGGCTGCTGCGCCGATCACGGAGAGCAGGGTGACGACGGCGACGATCCAGCCACCTGGTTCGAGGTTGACCAGGCCGCCGAGCTTGCCGCTGATGGCGAGGACGGTGTACCAGGCGGTGGCGAAGGTGCCGAAGGCGGCGAGCTTGAGGGCTCCGTCGGCGCCGGCGGGGGTGAGCCAGCGCAGGCCCTTGACGCCGTACGAGGAGAGGCCGAAGAGGGTGGTGAGGACGCCGCCTATGAGGACGAGGACCTGCAGTCCGCCGGGGTAGCCGTAGACGGTGAGGTCGCCGGGGAACTCGGCGGTCCAGGTCCAGGCGAGGAAGGTGGACACGGCGGCGAGGGCGCCGCCGCCGGTGGCGAGGGCGCGGGCGATCTTGGGGGAGATGCCGCCGATGAGGCCGGTGGGCGCGGTGGCCGGGGTGCTGGGGTTCTCGGTGGTGTGGGTGGTGGTCATCGGTGTCACGCCCTGTCCGCGACGCGCTCGCCGAGCAGGCCCTGTGGCCTGAAGAGGAGCACGAGGATGAGGAGTACGAAGGCCCAGACGTCTGCCCAGGACTGGCTGCCGAACTTGTCCATGCCGGGGATGTCCGCGATGTAGGCGGTGGACAGGGCTTCCGCGACGCCGAGGACGACGCCGCCGAGCATGGCGCCGTAGATGTTGCCGATTCCGCCGAGGACGGCCGCGGTGAACGCCTTGAGGCCGAGGATGAAGCCCATGCGGAAGTCGATCTGGCCGTACTTGAGGCCGTAGGCGACACCGCCGACGGCGGCGAAGGCGGCGCCGAGGGCGAAGGCGATCACGATGATGCGGTCGGTGTTGATGCCCATGAGCTTGGCGGTGTCCGGGTCCTGGGCGGTGGCCTGCATGCCGCGGCCGGTGCGGGTCTTCATGACGAAGAACGCCAGGAACGCCATGCTGACGGGGGCGGCGACGACCAGGAAGATGTCACCGGTCTGGATGGTGACGTTGCCGATCTCGAAGGGGCCGCCGTCGATCTGAGGGAACTTCAGGGCGGACTTGGCGTCGGGGTACCAGGCCCAGACCGCCTGCTGGAGGGCGAGGGAGAGGCCGATGGCGGTGATGAGGGGGGCGAGGCGGGGACCGCCGCGCAGGGGCCGGTAGGCGAACCGTTCCGCTCCGACGGCGACGAGGACGGCGACGAGGATGCCTCCGATGAGCATCAGGGGCAGCGCGATCGCCATGGAGGTGCCGTCGGGTAGCGCGTAGAGGTAGACCGAGATGGCGCCGAAGGCCCCGGTCATGAAGATCTCGCCGTGGGCGAAGTTGATGAGCTGGACGATGCCGTAGACCATCGTGTAGCCAATGGCGACCAGCCCGTACATGGATCCCAGTAGCAGGCCGTTGACCAGCTGCTGCGGCAGTTCGTTCACCGCATGTCCTCCGAGACGGTTCGGATGTTTCGACGTATGTGGCCGGATGCGAGTCCGCGCGGGGCGCCAGTGGTGCAGCGCCCCGCGCGGCTCATGCGTGGTGCGGGTGTGGTCAGTCGGCGAGGGTGCCGGACTTCACGTCCTTCCACGCGCCGTTCTCGACTGCGTAGACGGTGAGCTGCTTGTTGGTCGTGTCACCGAACTCGTCGAAGGAGACCTTGCCGGTCACTCCGTCGAAGGAGATGTTCTGCACGGCGTCGACGACCTGGGCGCGGGCGTCTTCGGGGAGCTTGCCGTCGTTGCCCTCGACGACCTTCTTCACGGCCTCGATGATCGCCCAGACCGAGTCGTAGGCGTAGCCGCCGTACGCCGCGTACGGCTCCTTGTAGCCCTCGGTCTTGTAGTTGGCGATGAACGCCTTGGCGGAGTCGAGGGTCTCGATGGGCGCGCCGACGGAGGTGGCGATGTCGCCCGCGCTGCCGGCGCCGGCCAGCTTGATGTACTCGGGGTCGTAGAGGGCGTCACCGCCGGCGAAGGTGACCTTGGCGCCCGCGTCCTTGATCTGCTTGGCGAGCGGGCCGGCCTGCGGGTATTCGCCGCCGTAGTAGACGACTTCGGCGCCGGAGTTCTTGACCTTGGTGGCGACCGCGGAGAAGTCCTTGGTGTCGGGGTTGATGTGCTCGGTGCCGACGACGGTGCCGCCGAGCTTCTTGAACTCGTCGGTGAAGGTGCCTGCGAGGCCGGCGCCGTAGGTCTTCTTGTCGTCGATGACGAAGACCTTGGTCTTCTTGGCCTCGTTGAAGATGTACTGCGCCGCGAACGGGCCCTGGATGGCGTCCGTGGTGGAGGTGCGGAAGTACGACTTGTACGTGCGGACCTTCTCGGTCTGCCACTTCTGACCCTGGGTCAGCGACGGGCCGGTGTTGGCCGGGGAGATCTCGACCATCTTGGCGTCGTCGAAGACCTTCTGCATGGACTCGGCGACGGAGGAGTTCAGCGGGCCGACGACGCCTATGACGTCCTTGTCGGCGACGAACTGCACGGCGTTCTGCTGGCCGGAGGAGGGCTGCGCCTGGTCGTCGAGGGCCTTGATCTTGAAGGTGATGCCCTCGACGTACTTCTCCTTGTTGGCCGTCTTGGCCGCCAGGTCCGCGGAGTTCTTGATGCCGAGGCCCAGCGCGGACAGGTCGCCGGTCAGGGGAGCGTCGACGCCGATGACGACAGTGGTGCCGCCGCTGCCGGTGTCCTTGCTTTTGTCGTCGTCGCGCGAGCCGCATGCGGTGAGGGTGAGTGCCCCGGCCGCCAGTGCGGCGGTGACGGCGATGAGCGAACGTTGACGCACGATCCAGTCCTTTCCCTGGCACGACCTCTCCGCCTCTGGAAGGGGTCGAGTCGAGCGCTGGGTCGAAGTGACATTCCGACTGCGCGGTGACTGGGCGTGACTCTAAGGGTGTGTAGGGAACGTGGAGGAGTATCTGACTCAGGCTGTGACGCTCTTGTTATGACACGAGGTAATGCAGAGCGGTACTGAGTGGGCGGAACAGCGGAATTCCAGCCGATTCGCCCTGTCCACATGGTGAGAACTCCCAGGAGGGGGCGCCGGGCCGTTCAGGTGTCTCGGGCGTTTTGGTGATTACCGGGAATCGTTGCTACAGGCGACTTGTGGTGCCTGTATTGCGCGCGTATTACGCAGAGTTACGCGGAGGAAAGGTGTCCGGCGTTCTCCGGTACTTTTCCGCATTCCGGCCCATGGGCGGTGAGGGTGATCCAGTGGGGGAAACCGGGCGGAAACCGGAATGTGTTGGGGGGAGCCGACCGGAAGTCGGCCTCCCTCTCCACGCCGTGGGTGCGCGTCAGTCCGCCGCGCGCACATGTGCTCCGTCGTCCGGCCGCACGTCCCGCAGCAGGCAGGTCAGCCGCGCCGTGCACACGCGCCGGCCGGCCTCGTCGCTGATCACGATCTCGTACGTGGCTGTCGACCGCCCCTGGTGTACGGGCGTGGCCACGCCGGTGACCAGGCCGGAGCGGACCCCGCGGTGGTGCGTGCAGTTGAGGTCGACGCCGACGGCGATCTTCCCGCTGCCGCCGTGCAGCATCGACCCGACCGAGCCGAGCGTCTCGGCGAGCACCGCCGAGGCGCCGCCGTGCAGCAGCCCGTACGGCTGGGTGTTGCCCTCGACCGGCATCGTGCCGACGACCCGGTCGGCCGACGCCTCGACGATCTGCACGCCCATGCGGGTGCCCAGATGCCCGGCGGAGAACAGGGCCGGCAGGTCCACGCCCAGCGCGGCGTACTCGTCGATGACCTCTTGCGGGAACTTCACGTGCTGCTGCTCACCCATGGGGCCCGGCTCCGTTCAATCGTCGTACGTCAGGTCGTACGTCAGGTCGTACGTGAGGCTTCGGCTGAGCGAACGCTCAGTCGGCCGCCGATTGTTCCAGACGGACCACGACGGACTTGCTGGCCGGGGTGTTGCTGGTATCGGCGGTCGCGTCCAGCGGCACCAGGACGTTCGTCTCCGGGTAGTACGCCGCCGCGCAGCCCCGTGCGGTCGGGTAGACCACGACCCGGAAACCGGGCGCCCGCCGCTCCACGCCGTCCTTCCACTCGCTCACCAGGTCGACATACGAGCCGTCGGCGATCTTGAGTTCCCGCGCGTCCTCGGCGTTCACCAGGACCACCCGGCGGCCGCCCCTGATGCCCCGGTAGCGGTCGTCCAGGCCGTAGATCGTGGTGTTGTACTGGTCGTGCGAGCGCAGCGTCTGCAGCAGCAGCCGGCCCTCGGGCAACTCCGGGAACTCCACCGGCGCGGCGGTGAAGTTGGCCCTGCCCGTGGCCGTCGGGAAGCGGCGCTCGTCGCGCGGGGCGTGCGGCAGGGCGAAGCCGCCCGGGCGGGCCACGCGCGCGTTGAAGTCCTCGAAACCGGGGATCACGCGCGCGATGCGGTCACGGATCGCCGCGTAGTCCTTCTCGAACTCCTCCCAGGGCGTGCGGGATTCGGCCCCGAGCACCCGACGGGCCAGCCGGCACACGATGGCCGGCTCGGACAGCAGCCGGCCGCCGGCGGGCTCCAGCCGGCCGCGTGAGGCGTGCACCATGCCCATGGAGTCCTCCACGGTCACGAACTGCTCACCGCTGCCCTGCACATCCCGCTCGGTGCGGCCGAGGGTGGGCAGGATCAGCGCCCGCGCGCCCGTGACCGCGTGCGAGCGGTTGAGCTTGGTCGACACGTGCACGGTCAGCCGGGCCCGGCGCATGGCGGCCTCGGTGACCTCCGTGTCGGGGGAGGCGGAGACGAAGTTGCCGCCCATGGCGAAGAAGACCTTCGCCTCGCCGTCGCGCAGCGCGCGGATCGCCCGCACGACGTCGTAGCCGTGCTCACGCGGGGGCGCGAAGCCGAACTCCCGCTCCAGGGCGTCCAGGAAGGCCGGGGCGGGCCGCTCGAAGATGCCCATGGTGCGGTCGCCCTGCACGTTCGAATGCCCGCGCACCGGGCACACGCCCGCGCCCGGACGGCCGATGTTGCCGCGCAGCAGAAGGAAGTTGACGACCTCACGGATGGTGGGCACCGAGTGCTTGTGCTGGGTGAGACCCATGGCCCAGCAGACGATGGTGCGTTCGGAGGCGAGGACCATGCGCAGGGCCTGCTCGATGTCCGCGCGCGTAAGGCCGGTCGCGGTGAGCGTCTTGTCCCAGTCGGCGGCTCGGGCGGCCTCGGCGAACTCCTCGTAGCCATGGGTGTGCTCGCGGACGAAGTCCTCGTCGACGGCGCCCTGCGTCTCCACGATCAGCTTGTTGAGGAGACGGAACAGGGCCTGGTCGCCGCCGATGCGGATCTGCAGGAACAGGTCGGTGAGGGCGGCGCCGGTGGTCAGGCCCTTGGGGGTCTGCGGGTTCTTGAACCGCTCCAGACCGGCCTCGGGAAGCGGGTTGACGCTGATGATCCGCGCGCCGTTCGCCTTGGCCTTCTCCAGCGCGGAGAGCATGCGCGGGTGGTTGGTGCCCGGGTTCTGCCCGGCGACGATGATCAGATCGGCCTGGTACAGGTCCTCCAGCAGGACGCTGCCCTTGCCGATGCCGATCGTCTCCGACAGCGCCGAGCCGGACGACTCGTGGCACATGTTGGAACAGTCCGGCAGGTTGTTGGTGCCGAGCTCACGCGCGAAGAGCTGGTAGAGGAACGCGGCCTCGTTGCTGGTCCGGCCCGATGTGTAGAAGACGGCCTCGTCCGGGGAGCCGAGGGCGGCGATCTCCTCGGCGACGATGTCGAAGGCGCGCTCCCAGGTGACCGGCTCGTAGTGCGTGCCGCCCTCGGGCAGATACACGGGGTGCGTGAGCCGGCCCTGCTGACCGAGCCAGTAGCCGCTGCGGGTCGCCAGGTCGGCGACCGGGTGCGCGGCGAAGAACTCCGGGGTGACCCGGCGCAGGGTGGCCTCCTCGGCCACCGCCTTCGCGCCGTTCTCACAGAACTCCGCCTTGCTCCGGTGATCCGCCTCGGGCCAGGCACACCCGGGACAGTCGAAGCCGTCCTTCTGATTGACCCGCAGCAGGGTCAGCGCGGTCCGCTTCACACCCATCTGCTGCTGCGCCATGCGCAGGGTGTGCCCGATCGCCGGCAGCCCCGCCGCGGCGTGCTGCGGCCCGCCGACCCGCGGTGCGTCCTGCACCGGATCGGTTTTGGGCGGCTTCGTTGCCATCGCGCAGTCTCCTTCACGCACATGTGAGGTACGTCTCCGATCCTCGCACGCGCCACCGACAACGATCGTGGGCGGTGCTCGACCGGGGCCGCGACGCTTGGCTGGGGCTGGGGCTGGGGCTGGGGCTGGGGCTGGGGCTGGGGCTGGGGCTGGGGCTGGGGCTGGGGCTGGGGCTGGGGCTGGGGCTGGGGCTGGGCTGGGGCTGTTGCTCGCGTCCTGGTTGGTGCCCGTCCGCGGCACTGCCGTGCGGCTGGGGAGGGCGGCGTGGGGCCGGGGCACCGCGGGGGGTTTGTGCCGTGCCTTCGAGAGGGTGCCGGTCGTCCGCGTTGGGCGGACCCCGCACGGTGCGTCCTCGTCGGCACCGCGCACCGCGTGTACAGCGCCGGTTCCGCGGTCGTCGCGGCGGGGCCGGCACCGTTCCTTGAGGCGGGGCGCCCCTTCGACTGTTGCTCGTCCCCGACTCCCGGCCTCGCTCCGTTCCGCCAGGACATGATCCCGCTCCGCCCCGACTCGGTCACCTCCACCCGCACCGGCTGTCCACCCCTCCGTGCCGTTCTCCAGCCGGCTGTCTCCCGCCGTGTCTCTCTCCGGCCGGTCCGTCTCCCGCCGGTCGTCCTTCCGAGTCCGCTCACTCCTCCCGGCTCCGCAGGACCTGTCGGCGCGACGGAGAACAGCCACGGCGGTGTGGCCCGGCGGTGCCGGAGCGGCCGGAACCACGGGTGGCGGTCGAGTGTCAGTGGGCCGTGGCAGGATCGGGGGCGTGGCAGAGACAGCATCGAAGAAGACCGACAGCACCTCCGGCGAGAGCCGCCCGCGCCTGATGCTCATGGACGGGCACTCGCTGGCCTACCGCGCGTTCTTCGCGCTGCCCGCGGAGAACTTCACCACCGCGACGGGCCAGCCGACGAACGCGATCTACGGCTTCGCGTCGATGCTGGCCAACACCCTGCGCGACGAGGAACCCACGCACTTCGCGGTCGCCTTCGACGTGTCCCGCAAGACCTGGCGCTCCGAGGAGTTCACGGAGTACAAGGCGAACCGCTCCAAGACCCCCGACGAGTTCAAGGGCCAGGTGGAGCTGATCGGCGAGCTGCTGGACGCGATGCACGCGCAGCGCTTCGCCGTCGACGGCTTCGAGGCCGATGACGTCATCGCCACCCTCGCCACCCAGGCCGAGGCCGAGGGCTTCGAGGTCCTGATCGTCACCGGCGACCGCGACAACTTCCAGCTGATCACCGAGAACGTCACCGTGCTGTACCCCACGAAGGGCGTCTCGGAGCTGACCCGCTTCACCCCGGAGAAGGTCGTCGAGAAGTACGGGTTGACGCCCGCCCAGTACCCCGACTTCGCGGCCCTGCGCGGCGACCCGTCCGACAACCTCCCCGGCATCCCCGGCGTCGGCGAGAAGACCGCCGCCAAGTGGATCAACCAGTTCGGTTCCTTCGCCCAGCTCGTCGAGCGCGTCGACGAGGTCAAGGGCAAGGCCGGGCAGAATCTCCGCGACCATCTGGAGGCGGTCAAGCTCAACCGCCGCCTGACCGAGATGGTCCGCACCGTCGAGCTGGACCGCACGGTCGCCGACCTGGAGCGCGCGCCGTACGACCGCAAGGCCGTCGCGATGGTCCTGGACACCCTGGAGATCCGCAACCCCTCGCTGCGCGAGCGCCTCCTCGCCGTCGACCCCGGCGCCGAGGAGGCCGAGACCACCCCGGTCGTCTCCGGCGGCGCCGAGCTGGACGGCACCGTGCTCGGCACGGGTGAGCTGGCCGGCTGGCTCGCCGAGCACGCCACCGACACCCTCGGCGTGGCCACGGTCGACACCTGGGCGCTGGGCACCGGCTCCGTCGCCGAGATCGCGCTGGCCGCGGCCGGGGGAGCGGCTGCCTGGTTCGACCCGGCCGAGCTGGACGAGGCCGACGAGACCGCCTGGGCGGCCTGGCTGGCCGACCCGGCCCGGGCAAAGACCTTCCACAACGTCAAGGGCGCGATGCGCGTCTTCGCCGAGCACGGCTGGACCATCGCCGGCGTCTCCATGGACACCGCCCTGGCCGCCTACCTGGTCAAGCCGGGCCGCCGCTCCTTCGACCTGGACGCGCTCTCCCTGGAGTACCTGGGCCGGGAGCTGGCCCCCGCCGCCACCGCCGACGGCCAGCTGGCCTTCGGCGCGGACGACGGTGCCGAGGCCGAGGCCCTCATGGTGCAGGCCCGCGCGATCCTCGACCTGGGCGAGGCGTTCCGGGGCCGGCTGGCGGAGGTCGGTGCGGCGGACCTGCTGCGCGACATGGAGCTGCCCACGTCCACCCTGCTCGCCCGCATGGAGCGGCACGGCATCGCGGCCGACCGGGCCCACCTGGAGGCCATGGAGCAGATGTTCGCCGGTGCCGTCCAGCAGGCCGTGAAGGAGGCCCACGCGGCAGCGGGGCGTGAGTTCAACCTGGGCTCGCCCAAGCAGCTCCAGGAAGTCCTCTTCGGCGAGCTGGCGCTGCCCAAGACGAAGAAGACCAAGACCGGCTACACCACGGACGCCGACGCTCTCGCCTGGCTCGCCACCCAGACGGACAACGAACTGCCGGTCATCATGCTCCGCCACCGCGAGCAGGCGAAGCTGCGCGTCACCGTCGAGGGCCTGATCAAGACGATCGCGACGGACGGCCGTATCCACACCACGTTCAACCAGACCGTCGCCGCGACCGGCCGCCTCTCCTCCACGGACCCCAACCTGCAGAACATCCCGGTCCGCACGGACGAGGGCCGCGCGATCCGCCGCGGCTTCGTCGTCGGGGAGGGCTACGAGTCCCTCATGACCGCCGACTACAGCCAGATCGAACTGCGCGTCATGGCCCACCTCTCCGAGGACGAGGGCCTGATCGAGGCGTTCACCTCCGGTGAGGACCTGCACACCACGGTCGCCTCCCAGGTGTTCGCCGTCGAGCGGTCCGACGTGGACGCGGAGATGCGCCGCAAGATCAAGGCGATGTCGTACGGCCTGGCGTACGGGTTGTCGGCGTTCGGCCTCTCCCAGCAGCTGAACATCGACGCGGGCGAGGCACGCGCCCTGATGGACACGTACTTCGAGCGCTTCGGGGGCGTACGGGACTATCTGCGCCGGGTGGTGGACGAGGCCCGGGCGACCGGCTACACCGAGACCCTCTTCGGGCGCCGCCGCTACCTCCCCGACCTCAACAGCGACAACCGCCAGCGCCGCGAGATGGCCGAGCGCATGGCGCTCAACGCGCCCATCCAGGGCACGGCGGCCGACATCGTCAAGATCGCCATGCTCAAGGTGGACACGGCCCTGCGCGAGGCGAACCTCACCTCCCGCATGCTCCTCCAGGTCCATGACGAAATCGTCCTGGAGATCGCCCCCGGCGAGCGCGCGTCCGTGGAGGACCTGGTCCGCCGGGAGATGTCCACCGCAGTGGAGCTGAGAGCCCCCTTGGACGTCTCGGTAGGCGCGGGCCCGGACTGGGAATCAGCCGCACACTGACCCCCACGGCCCAGGGGGCGGCACCGCACAACCGCCGCCCCTGGGCCCTGCTCCACCGCGCCGCCCCTCATCTCCCGGCCCGCTCTCTCCGCCGGCCCTTCGCGCCCGCCGCCCCCATATCCCCGTTGCGACGGTGGGCAACCGCGACGACGCGCCCCGGCGGTGCGGAACTACTCGCACCCCGTCCACCGCCGTCCGTTCTTTGCCCGCTTCCCCGCCCTGGACCCGCCGTCCCGTCTCCTCTCCGCTTCTCACTCTCCGGCCCGCTCTCTCCGCCGGCCCCTTCGCGCCCGCCGCCCCCATATCCCGCGCAACGGCGAGTACCCGCGACGACGCATCCCGGCGGTGCCGAACAACCCGCACCGGGCCGCCACCCCTTCACCCACGTGGCCCCCGCCAACAGGCCCCCGTCCCCGCCGCCCGCCAAGATGCCGCCATGGGTATACGCATGCTCCACCGCCGGACGGCTACCGCACGCGTTGACGCCACGGCGACCGCAGACACGCAGGTCCACCCCCACGCGGCCCTCTTCCGACCGCTCCGCGCGATCGCCCCCGGTGCCGCGACCCCCCGTCTCCCGGCGACCCCGGGCAGGGTCCTCCGCGACACCACCGCGCCCCTGCGCCGCGGGCTCAGCCGCCTTCAGGAGGCCACGGCCTGGCAGGTGGCCCGCGGCTACCTCGACCTGGCGCTCGGCGTCCTCAGCCGGCTTCCGAGGCCCCGCACACTCCGCCGCACCCGCCGCACCCTCACGGTCTTCACCGGGCCCGCGAACCGCTCCGCACCGCACTGATCCCGGCCCCCGAGTCCGGCCCCCCGACCCCGCGGGAACCCCGGGCGGCCGGACGCCACACCCGCACTCCCACGGCGTACGCGAACATCCCCACGACCAGCCCGGCGCCCGCGCCGAAGCACACCGTGGGGATCAGCTCCCACGGCTTGGCCCGCGACCCCCAGTAGTCCCACCAGACCACCGCCCGCCGCACCGCCGCGACCAGCGCACAGCCCCCGATGACCACCCCGGCCCACCACCGGTCCCGTACCGACAGCTCCGGCACACCGACCGGCGCGCCCGAGGGCGCCCGTCGTAGCGCGTGGGCGAGGAACGCGACGATCACCGCCGCGGCCACGGCCGAACCGCCGTACTGCAGGTACCAGTACAGCGGTGCCCCGGCCACCGTTTCGCCGAGCACCGGGAACAGCCGCATGCCCCACCGGTCGAGATGCGTGAACGCGTCCCAGACGACATGCGTCAGCGCGCCGAGCACGGCGGAGACGTACCACCACAGCAGCAGCGACGGCCGTACACGCGCGCGTGGCGCCCCGCAGCGCGTCAGGGCGGCCGTCCGCCCCTGACGCGCCCTCGGCAACAGCGCCACCAGCGGCTCCCGCACGAGCAGCCACAGCCCCACCAGCAGCCAGGCGAGGAGCACATCAAGGGTGAACACCCCCGGGAAGGAGTGAGTGACATCACCGAACTCCATCGCCCCGGACACGGCACTCGCCGCGTAGTAGGTCATGTCGGGAGCAAAGGACCCGGCGACGAGAACGGCGGGCACCAGCCGCCCCCGCCCGGTCCCGTCCGTGCGCACGGCCGGCAGCACCGCCGCCGCATGGCTCAGGGTGAACGGCAACAGTGCTCCCGAGGACCGAGGTTGACGGGCCGACCGGCCTGGTGATCGACACGTTCAGTATGCGGGACGCCGTCCACACGCCCGTGTCCTCGATCCCACCGGGAAAAGGCGAACGCGAACTGGGTCCCGGCGCAAAAGAAGTTGTCGTAGGGTCGCTGGAGCACAACACAAGAACAACAGCAGACGGAACAGGCAGAGACAGGCGCTCGCGCGTCCACGGGAGGGGTTCGGTTCATGGCGGCGCTCAACGGCAGGCGGCTGCGCAAGGGGGCGGTCACCACCGCCGTCGCGGCGGCGGCGGTCGCGGCACTCTCCGCGTCCCAGGCTCCCGGCGTCACCACGGACGGCCAGGCCAGACAGACCGCCGCCGACGCCCAGCCCACCCCCGACGAGGCCGCCGAGAACAGCGCCACCGGCAATTCGCCGTACTACACGGACCTGCCGCCGCTGAACAGCCCGGCCCCCGCGCCGAGCGCGAGCACCGCCCCGAGCACGGGCACCGTCGGCCCCTCCGAGGCCGGCATCCCCGCGACCGTCCTCGACGCCTACAAGAAGGCCGCGGACCGGCTCGCCACCTCGAAGCCCGGCTGCAACCTCCCCTGGCAACTCCTCGCCGCCATCGGCAAGGTCGAGTCGGGCCACGCCCGCGGCGGCCGCGTCGGCGCGGACGGCACCACGCACTCGCCGATCCTCGGCCCGGTCCTCAACGGCGTCGGCTTCGCCAACATCTCCGACACCGACAACGGCGCCTACGACGGCGACACCCGCTACGACCGCGCCGTCGGACCCATGCAGTTCATCCCGTCCACCTGGGAGTGGGCGGGCCGCGACGGCAACGGCGACGGCCGGGCCGACCCCAACAACATCTACGACGCCGCGCTCGCCGCCGGCCACTACCTGTGCCGCTTCGACTGGGACCTGTCCACCGACCGGGACCTGCACAAGGCGATCCTCAGCTACAACAACTCGCGGGAATACCTGAACCTGGTCCTCAGGTGGCTGGAGTTCTACCGCAAGGGCACCCACGAGATCCCGGACGGCACGGGCACAGTGCCCTCCAACCGCAGCGACGGCGGCACGCCCACGCCCGGCGTCACGCCCACCCAGCCGGTGACCCCCGCGCCGAGCACCACCCCGACGCCGACCCCGAGTCCGGGCACCGCGTCCCCCAGTCCCAGCCCCAACCCCACCGCGCCCGGCACCGGTTCCAGCACCCCGCCGCCGACGACGCAGCCGCCCACCATGAACCCGCTGCCGCCCACGCCCACCGAGTCGGTCCACCACCTTCAGGCCGTGGGCGCGACCGGCATCGACGCGATGGCCGGCGACACCTTCGCCGAGCGGATCGCCGCCCGTGCGGAGACCTCCGCGGGCCAGCCGGTCGGGAAGGTCCGGATCCGCTTCACCATCACCGGCGACACCGACGCCACCTTCGCCGGCGGCGAGACCGTCGCCACCATCATCACGGGCAGCACGGGCGTCGCCGTGGCGCCCGCGCTGCAGGCGGGCGAGAAGACCGGCACCTTCAAGGTCAGCGCCACCCTCGTCGGCCGCACGGTCACCCCCGTGACCTACACCGCCACCGTCACCCAGCGCGCGGCCGACACCCTCGCCCGCACCACCACGACCGAGCTGACCTGCGTCCCCGGCGGAGAGTTCGCCGAGCAGGTCGAGGTGAAGGCCACCTACCAGGGCGCCGTGGCCGACGGGGTCGCCGCCACCGCCACCCTCGTCAAGTCGGCGGACGACCCGACGGAGAACGACAAGGGCCCCCACTTCAGGGACGCCGACGACAACCCCGTTCGCACCCTCACCGGCCTGCGGACGGACGCGAACGGCCTGCTGACGCTGCCGAAGCTCTACGCGGACGACACCACCGGCACCTTCCTGCTGCGCATCACCACCGCGGGCGGGGCGACCCTGACGGTCGAACTGACCGTGGCGGCACCCGCGTCCCCGTCGCCGAGCCCGTCCCCGTCGGGGACCACCGGCGCCTAGGCCCGTCCCGTACGACGCTGACGGCGCCCCCTTCCGGCAAGGGGGCGCCGTCAGCGTGCGCGATGTGTTCTCTTCTCACCCGCCCGTTGCTACGGTGCCGCACCTGACGATGCATCAGTTGCCCTGGAGTCCGAGAGGGGACGGCATGCGCGCCCTGATCGCCGCCGCGACCGGTCTCGCCGTCGCGCTCGCCCTGGTCCTCACGCTCACCGCCCTGGGCACCCCCACGGGCAGCACCTCCCCGAAGCCCCTGCTGACGACGGTGCCCGCACACCCGTGACCACCCGGGAGGGAGGCCGAGATGAGCCGCAAGGCCAGCCTGATCCTGCTCGCCCTCGCCGTGTTCTTCGCGACGCTGTCCCCGCTGCTGCGCTGGTACGCCTTCCCACGCCTGGCGAAGATCCCGCCGAACACCTACCAGACCATGGTCCTGGAGGCGAAGAACGCCACCCTCCTCGACTACGGCACGATGACCGCCCGTACCGTCCCCAAGGTCACCATCGTCCAGACACTCAAGGGCAACGTGGAGGAATCCGAGCGGATCGAGAAGACAGCCGGCCGCGACGTCGTCGTCTGGGACGGACTGTCCTACATCCAGGGCCCCGACGGCACGATGGTCTCCAAGGTCCCCGAGCGCTACATCTTCGACGCGCACACCCAGGAACCCGTCCACGCCACCGGCGAGATGGTCGACGGCGACCCGGTCGAACGCACCGGCATCGAGTTCAAGTGGCCGTTCCTGACCGAGAAACGCGACTACGAGTACTTCGACGCCCAGACGCGCACCAGCGCCCCCATCCACTACAAGGGCACCCGCACCTTCCGCGGCGTGCACGTCTACTACTTCGAGCAGACCATCCCCTGGACGAAGGTCCGCATGCCGAAGACGATGCCCGTCGAGGGCATCACCCCCGAGACGGTCGCCAGCACCGGCACCACCCGCTGGTACACCACCGTCCGCAGGTTCTGGGTGGAACCGGTCACCGGGGCGCCCGTCTACGGCGAGGAGATCCACCGGGAGGAACTGCGCGGCGGCACCCTGCTCGGCGACCGGGACAAGGTCACCGCGTTCGCCGGGCACGTGAAGATGCGCGAGGACTACATCCAGCACACCGTCGACCTCGTCAAGTCCAACCGGACGGCGGTCCTTGTGCTGAGGTCCTACCTGCCCTGGACCTTCCTGACCCTGGGCGTGCTCCTGCTGGCCCTCTCCCTGTATCTGGAGGCCCGCGGCCGCCGTCCGCACGCGCCGTCCCCGGCCGAGCCCGCCGCGCCGGAGCCGGTCAGCGCCTGAGCCGCGCGTTGGTGTGCCGGGTCGGCTCGGCGGCGGCCGGGTCCTCCGGCCACGGGTGCTTGGGATACCGGCCACGCAGCTCCGCCCGTACGCCCTTGTAGCCGTCCTTCCAGAAGGACGCCAGGTCGGCGGTCACGGCGGCGGGCCGCCCCGCGGGCGACAGCAGATGCACCAGCAGCGGCACCCCGGCGACGCGCGGCGACTCCTGAAGCCCGAACATCTCCTGCAGCTTCACCGCCAATACGGGCCGTTCCGGGTCGGCGTAGTCGATCCGGATCCTGGACCCGCTCGGCACGGTGATCCGCTCCGGCGCCAGCTCGTCCAGCCGCCCCGCCTCCCCCGAGGCCCACGGCAGCAGCCGCGTGAGTGCCTCCCCGGCGTCGATCCGCCCGAGGTCGGCCCGCCGCCGGGCCCGGCTCAGCTCCGGCTCCAGCCACTCGTCCACGCGCGCGTGGAGCGCGTCGTCGGACACGTCGGGCCAGGGCTCACCCAGACGCGACCGCAGGAACGCCAGGCGCTGCCGCAGTACGACCGCCTCGGCCGACCAGCGCAACAGCCCCAGCCCCTCCTGCCGCAGCCCGTCCACCAGCGCCCGCCGTACGAGCCCGGGCTCGGCGTCCCGCAACGGCCGCACCGCCAACTCGATCGCCCCCAGCCGCTCCACCCGCCGAGCCACGACCTCACCGTCCGCCCAGCGCACCTCCTCCCGCTCCTCGAGCAGCGCCCCCGCGGCGAGCCGCGCGACCTCCTCGTCGATCACGGCCCCCAACTGCACACGCGCGTGCCCCCGCCCGAGCGGACGATCGGCAACCGCGACGGCGATCCACGGCGAGCCACGCAGAGGCGACCCTTCCCGGAGCTCGGCACGCGTACCGGACGCCATCAGATACGACACACCGTCAACCCTGGCCACCCGCTCGGGAAACGCAAGCGCGACGACGACCCCGGCGCCCGTCCCATGGACATCAGCGGGAACACCAGCGAAGCGAGCCACCAAACCCGCCGAGAGCGCATCGCCGCCGGGCACACCCGCTCCGGCTTCGGCGTTCGCCTCCGCGTCGTTGCCCGGGACACCTGATCCGGGTTCGGTGTTCGGTTCCGCCGTGGGGGAGTCGCCGTGGGCTGGCTGGTGCGAGGGCGCGTCGGCGCCGTCGGCGTTTGCCTCCGCAGGAGGAGCGTCGCCGTCGGCCCGCCCGGCCGAGGGTGCGTCGCTGTGCGGGGTGCGTGGTCCGGCCTGGGCGGTCACTTCCGTCGGAAGGGAGTCATGGGTGGGTGGGTGGGAAATCTCCCCCGCGACCGACCGCAGGCGCCGTACCTCGGCACGCCACCGCGCGGCGTAGGCGTCGCCGCCGCGCCGGGCACCCCGCAGAGCCGCGTCGAGATCGTCGACGTACTCCCGCGGCACCTCCTCGGACAGCAGCGCCACGACTTCCGCACCCCCGGCGGGGGTGTCCAGCAGCGCCCGCCCCAGCCGTGGGTGCAACCCCAGCCGAGCCATCCGCACCCCCCGCTCCGTCGCCCGCCCGGCGGAGTCCACCGCGCCCACTCCGGCGAGAACGTCCCGCGCCGCCGCCATCGCCCCACCCGGCGGCGGATCCAGCAGCGCCAGCCCGGACGCGTCAGGATCGCCCCAGCAGGCCGCCTGGAGGGCGAACGCGGTCAGGTCGGCCACCTTGATCTCGGGTGACGGAAAACGCGGCAGACGCGCGTCCTCGGCCTCCGCCCAGCACCGGTACACCGTCCCCGGCGCCTCACGCCCGGCCCGCCCCGCCCGCTGCCGCCCGGCCGCCTGCGAGGCCCGTACCGTCGTCAGCGCGCTCAACCCGCGCGCGTGGTCGACACGCGGCTCACGCGCCAGCCCCGAGTCCACGACGACCCGCACCCCCGGCACGGTCAGCGACGACTCGGCCACGGAGGTGGCCAGCACCACCCGCCGCCGCTCCCCGGGCGCCAGCACCGCGTCCTGCACCGCCGCCGGCGCCCGCCCGTGCACCTGGAGCACCTCGACCCCGCCCGGATCCCCGAGCTGCCCCGCCACCCGCGCGATCTCGCCCACGCCCGGCAGAAAACACAGCACGTCCCCGGACCGCTCGGCCAACGCCCGCCGCACCACCGACGCCACGTGCGCCAGCAGCGCCGGGTCGACGCGCGTGCCGTGCGGCGGCCGCACCGGACGTACGGGCGGGGCCCACACCACCTCCACCGGGTGCGACACACCGTCCGCCTCGACCACCGGCGCGCCGCCCAGCAGCCGCGCCCACCCCTGCGCGTCGGTCGTCGCGGACGCGGCCACCAGCCGCAGTTCCGGCCGCAGCGCCTCCCGTACGTCCCACAGGAAGGCCGCGGCCGTGTCGGCGTCCAGATGCCGCTCGTGGCACTCGTCGAGCACCACCACGTCGAGGCCGGTCAGCTCCTGGTCGCGCTGGAGCCGCTGCAGCAGCACACCGGTCGTGACGACCTCCACGCGCGCGTGGCGGCCGACGACGCGTTCCCCGCGCACGGTGTAGCCGACGCTCCCGCCGGCCTTCTCGCCCAGCAGCCACGCCATGCGCCGGGCCGCCGCCCGCGCCGCGATCCGCCGCGGCTCCGCCACGACCACCCGCCGGGCCGGCCCGTCACCCAGCAGCCCGGCCAGCGCGAGCGGCACCAGGGTCGTCTTGCCGGTGCCGGGCGGCGCGACCAGCACGGCGGTGCCGGGCCCGTCCAGGGCGTCGCGCAGAGCGGGCAGGGCACCGCGTACGGGAAGGGCGTCGAGGGCGTCGTAACGGATCACGGGCTCAGTCTCGTACGGGGCTCGTGCGGGCCTGCTCAGTCCCGCACGCACACGAAGATCGCCGTCCCCGGGATCAGGCCCCCGCGCAGCGGCGACCAGCCGCCCCACTCGGAGGTGTTCCAGGCGGGCCACTCCGGCTCGACCAGGTCCACCAGCCGGAAGCCGGACGCCACGATGTCGCGGACCCGGTCGCCGAGCGTGCGGTGGTGCTCGACGTACACCGCGACACCCCGCTCGTCCTGCTCGACGTACGGCGTGCGGTCGAAGTACGAGCCCGACACGCTCAGTCCCTCGGGGCCCGGCTCGTCCGGGAACGCCCAGCGGATCGGATGCGTCACCGAGAACACGAACCGCCCGCCCGGCCGCAGCACCCGGCGCACCTCGCCCAGCACCAGCCGCGGGTCGGCGACGAAGGGCAGCGCCCCGTACGCCGAGCAGGCCAGGTCGAAGGAGGCGTCCGCGAAGGGCAGCGCGCCCGCGTCCGCGCACACCAGCGGGAAGGAGCCGCCGATGCGCAGCGCGTGCTGGAGCTGGCGGTGGGAGAGGTCCAGGGCGACCGGGCGGGCGCCCTGCGCGGCCAGCCAGCGCGCGCACTGGGCGGCGCCGGCGCCGATCTCCAGGACGTCCTTGCCCTTCAGCTCCTCCGGCGGCCCGAGCAGCTCGGCCTCGACCTCGTCCAGGCCCTCCGGGCCCCACACGAAGCGGTCGTCCCCGAGGAACGTGCCGTGCTCGACCTGGTACTCGTCCGCGTTGCGGTCCCACCAGCCCCGGTTGGCCCGGGAACTCTCCGCGACACCGGCGTCGCGCCGGGTCGCCTCCGCCTCGGGCTCGCTGTCGTCGTCCCCGGGCCCGGGTGATACGCGCTCTTGGATGATCGGCTCCCTCGTCGTACTCTTCCGTCCAACCCGTCCCCGAGGGCGAGCCGAAGGGGTTTCGTGCGGCCTGCGCGGCCTCAGGGGACGGATTGTGTGCCGGGTATGCGGCGATCCGCCCCGGGTGTGCGCCTTCGCGCATTGACCCCGCCCGGCTGCCCCCGTATGCTACAAGTTGCGCTGCGGGCCTGCGCACCTCAGACGTAGCAGGCTGCGCTCGCATCTGTTGTATGTCCCCTCGGTTGTCGAGGCGCCGCCACCGTTTCGGTGGGGCGCTTCCTTGGCTGTCCGGCTTCTGCAGAGCGAAACGGGCTCCCGGCGCAAAGCAGTACCTACGACTTCAATGTCCGTACCGGAGCCCTTTCCCACATGACGAGCAGCACCGAGACCACCGCCACCACCCCGCAGGTTGCGGTCAACGACATCGGTAACGAGGAAGCCTTCCTCGCCGCGATCGACGAGACGATCAAGTACTTCAACGACGGCGACATCGTCGACGGCGTCATCGTGAAGGTCGACCGGGACGAGGTCCTGCTCGACATCGGTTACAAGACCGAAGGTGTCATCCCGAGCCGCGAGCTCTCGATCAAGCACGACGTCGACCCCAACGAGGTCGTCGCCGTGGGCGACGAGATCGAGGCCCTGGTCCTCCAGAAGGAGGACAAGGAAGGCCGCCTGATCCTCTCGAAGAAGCGCGCCCAGTACGAGCGGGCCTGGGGCACCATCGAGAAGATCAAGGAAGAGGACGGCATCGTCACCGGTACCGTCATCGAGGTCGTCAAGGGTGGTCTCATCCTCGACATCGGCCTCCGTGGCTTCCTGCCGGCCTCCCTCGTCGAGATGCGCCGTGTCCGCGACCTCCAGCCGTACGTCGGCAAGGAGCTCGAGGCCAAGATCATCGAGCTGGACAAGAACCGCAACAACGTGGTCCTGTCCCGCCGTGCCTGGCTGGAGCAGACCCAGTCCGAGGTCCGCCAGACGTTCCTCACCACCCTCCAGAAGGGTCAGGTCCGTTCCGGCGTCGTCTCCTCGATCGTCAACTTCGGTGCCTTCGTGGACCTGGGTGGCGTCGACGGTCTGGTCCACGTCTCCGAGCTGTCCTGGAAGCACATCGACCACCCGTCCGAGGTCGTCGAGGTCGGCCAGGAGGTCACCGTCGAGGTTCTCGACGTGGACATGGACCGCGAGCGCGTCTCCCTGTCGCTGAAGGCGACCCAGGAAGACCCGTGGCAGCAGTTCGCCCGGACCCACCAGATCGGTCAGGTCGTCCCGGGCAAGGTCACCAAGCTGGTTCCGTTCGGTGCGTTCGTCCGCGTGGACGAGGGCATCGAGGGTCTGGTCCACATCTCCGAGCTGGCCGAGCGCCACGTGGAGATCCCGGAGCAGGTCGTCCAGGTCAACGACGAGATCTTCGTCAAGGTCATCGACATCGACCTCGAGCGTCGTCGCATCAGCCTCTCGCTGAAGCAGGCCAACGAGGCATTCGGCGCCGACCCGGCGACGGTCGAGTTCGACCCGACCCTGTACGGCATGGCCGCGTCGTACGACGACCAGGGCAACTACATCTACCCCGAGGGCTTCGACCCCGAGACCAACGACTGGCTCGAGGGCTACGAGAAGCAGCGCGAGGAGTGGGAGCGCCAGTACGCCGAGGCGCAGACCCGCTTCGAGCAGCACCAGCAGCAGGTCATCAAGTCCCGCGAGGCGGACGCCGCCGCTGCCGCCGAGGGTGGCGAGGCCGCGGCTCCGGCCGCGACCGGTGGCTCGTACTCCTCCGAGGGCGCGGACACCTCCGGTGCCCTGGCCTCGGACGAGGCGCTGGCCGCTCTTCGCGAGAAGCTGGCGGGCGGCCAGAGCTGAGCTCTCACCGAGCAGCAGCTCTGAGCAGTAGCTCCTGACTGAGGGGCCGTACCTTTCGAGGTGCGGCCCCTCAGGCGTTCGCCGCGGGAGGCCGCCAACACCGGTGCCGGGGACGGGGAATGCCCACGTCCGCGCGGGCGTTGTGCAGTACGAACACGAGGAGGAGCGGTCCAAGTGCTTGATCCGCAGGGTTTGTACGCATGGGAGCCGAAGGGCCTGGCCGTCGTCGACATGGCGCTGGCTCAGGAGTCGGCCGGACTTGTCATGCTCTACCACTTCGACGGATACATCGACGCGGGCGAGACCGGCGACCAGATCGTCGACCGGCTGCTCGACGCGCTGCCCCACCAGGTCGTCGCCCGCTTCGACCACGACCGGCTGGTCGACTACCGCGCCCGCCGCCCGCTGCTCACCTTCCGGCGCGACCGCTGGACGGAGTACGAGGAGCCGGCGATCGAGGTGCGCATCGTCCAGGACACCACCGGCGCGCCGTTCCTGCTGCTGTCCGGCCCCGAGCCCGATGTGGAGTGGGAGCGCTTCGCCGCCGCCGTGAAGGAGATCGCGGAGCGGCTCGGCGTCCGCCTCTCGGTGAACTTCCACGGCATCCCCATGGGCGTCCCGCACACCCGCCCCGTGGGCCTGACCCCGCACGGCAACCGCACCGACCTGGTCCCCGGCCACCGCAGCCCCTTCGACGAGGCCCAGGTGCCCGGCAGCGCCGAGTCGCTCATCGAGTACCGCCTCATGGAGGCCGGCCATGACGTCCTGGGCGTCGCCGCGCACGTCCCGCACTACATCGCCCGCTCGCCGTACCCGGACGCGGCCCTGACCGTCCTGGAGGCCATCACGGCCGCCACCGGCCTGGTCCTGCCGGGCGTCGCCCACGCGCTGCGCACGGACGCGCACCGCACCCAGACCGAGATCGACCGGCAGATCCGTGAGGGCGACGAGGAGCTGACCTCCCTCGTCGAGGGCCTTGAGCACCAGTACGACGCCGTCGCGGGCGCCGAGACCCGCGGCAACATGCTCGCCGAGCCGGTGGACATCCCGTCGGCGGACGAGATCGGGCAGGAGTTCGAACGCTTCCTGGCGGAGCGGGAGGGCGAGGGCTGAGGCCGGGCCGGTCCACTGCCGGCGGCGGGGCCTTAAGCTACCGCTCATGCTGACAGTGGGCCTGACCGGCGGTATCGGTGCCGGCAAGAGCGAGGTCTCGCGACTGCTCGTCGCCTGCGGGGCCGTGCTGATCGACGCGGACCGCATCGCCCGTGAGGTCGTCGCGCCGGGCACCGACGGCCTCGCGGCCGTCGTCGAGGCGTTCGGCACCGACGTACTGGCCCCGGACGGCAGCCTGGACCGGCCCCGGCTGGGATCGATCGTCTTCGCCGACCCGGAGAAGCTGGCCCTCCTCAACTCGATCGTGCACCCCCTGGTCGGCGCCCGCTCCCGTGCCCTGGAGGAGGCCGCGCCCGAGGACGCCGTGGTCGTCCATGACGTGCCGCTCCTCACCGAGAACGGCCTCGCCCCGCTGTACGACGTCGTGGTGGTCGTCGACGCCGACCCCGCGACCCAGCTCGACCGGCTGGTCCGGCTGCGCGGCATGAGCGAGGAGGACGCACGCGCGCGTATGGCCGCGCAGGCGACGCGCGAGGAGCGGCGGAAGATCGCCGACATCCTGATCGACAACGACGTACCGCTGCCGGAACTGGAACAGCGCGTACGGGACGTGTGGGCCGATCTGCGGAACAGGGAGCGTACGGCGCACATCGGGCGGAAGCCGTCCGTGGACCGGGACAACCGCACGGAATAGGGGCACCCGGCCAGGGCGTTGAACCGTCGTAGCCAGGGAAGGAATTTTCCGTGCCCGAAACCACCGGTTCGACCGGACGTACTCCGGAGACGCACGTCATCGACTTCCGTGCCGCCGAGCAGTTGCTCGCCGCACGGGACCCGCGGGGTGCGGTGAAACTGCTCGACGGCGTCATAGCCGCGCACCCCGAGAACACCGCCGCCCGGCTGCTGCGCGCCCGTGCCTTCTTCGCCGCCGCCCAACTGAGGCCGGCCGAGCTGGAGTTCACCATCGTCCTGGAGCGAGAGCCGGACAACGCCTTCGCGCACTTCGCACTCGCCCGCACCTACGAGCGGCAGGGCCGCGACGACCAGGCCAAACGCCACTTCCGGCTGGCCGCGGCCCTGGACCCGAACCCGCAGTACCTCAAGGCGGCCCGCTTCGACACATGACCGGATGCCGCGGGAACGGCCTTGTGGGGGGCGGTCGTTGGACGGGCATGAGGCAGAGAATGCGAGAGGGATACGAGGGCACGGGGCCCGGCGTCATCACCCCCGACGGCTGCGCGGTCGAGTTCTACTCGCGGATCTCCGTGCGGGACGAGCCGGACATCATCGCCGCGGCGGTGCCCGCGGGGGCGCACATCCTGGAGCTGGGCAGCGGTGTGGGCCGGGTGACACACGCCCTGCTGGAGCGGGGGTTCACGGTCACGGCGGTGGACGAGTCCCCGCAGATGCTGGAGCGCGTCCGCGGGGCGCGCACCATCGTGAGCCCCATCGAGGAACTCGACCTGGGCGGCGAGACCTTCGACGTGGTGATGCTCGCGTCGTTCCTCGTGCACAACGGGGACCCGGAGGTGAGCCGGGGCATGCTGCGCACCTGCGCGCGGCATGTCGCGGACGGCGGCTGTGTGCTGATCCAGCGGGAGGGCGAGCACTTCCACACCGATCTGCCGACGGAGCGGGTCGATCCGAGCGGCTACACCGTGCGGATCCGGTCGGAGGGGCTGGGCGAGGACGGGGTGGACGCGCTGCATGTGGAGTATGTGTTCCCGGACGTCGTATGGACGCAGACCTTCCGGTCCCGGCCGCTGACCCAGGAGCAGTTCGAGGAGGCGCTGGCGGAGGCGGGGCTGCGGGTGGACCGGTATCTCACGGAGGACGGGATGTGGGTGAGGGCGGTGCCGATGGGCTGAGGAAAACCGGGAAACTCGGGCGGACAGCGATGAGTTCGGCGGCGCGGGCCGGTCTTTCTCTGTGACAGCAACACGGAGCGCCATCCACCCTCCCCGGGAGAACCTCATGTCCGAGACCACCGCCCCCGCCACTGCCGTCGCCGGTGGCCGCCGCGCCCGGATCGCCCTGCGTGGGCTTCAGGTGCTGCTCGCTCTCTTCTTCGGCATCGCCAGTGCCCTGCCGAAGCTGATCGCTCACCCGTCGGCGGCCGAGGCGTTCGACGACATGGGCTGGGGCAGCGCCGGCATGTACACCATCGGCCTGCTCGAACTCGTCGGCGCGGCGGCCCTGTTGGTCCCGCTCCTGCAGTCGGTGGCGGGGGTGGCGCTGAGCGGGCTGATGGTGGGCGCGTTCGTCGTCCAGATCACCACCTTCGACGGCCAGAACGCGGCGACCCCGCTGATCCTGATCGTCCCGCTGCTGCTCATCGCCTGGCTCCGGCGGGGGCAGAACGCGGAGCTGGTGCGCCGGGTGCGGCGAGTCCGAGGGACGGCGTGAGCCGCCGCCCGGCACCCCGGTCCGCACCATTCCGGTCGCCGACACCTCGGTCACCATCGGCCAGGCCGTCCCAGGCCGCTGCTTCACCGGTCGGCTGAGCCGCCTCGGCGGTCTGAGCCTCGTCGGCCACCGGTGGAACCGGGGCGCCCGGTGCCGCCGCGGCGATCGGCACCGCCTTGCCCACCGGCAGTTCCCCGGCGTCCGGCGCCGCCCCGGGCAGCCGCGCCGGCAGGGCCGCCCGTACCGCTTGGCGCGCCGGAGGCGGTCGTGTCGTCGAAGTCGGGGGGAGGGTTCAGGGGGTCGAAGCTGTGCAGGGCGCGGAGGCGTTCCAGTTCGCGGCGGTCTCGCTTGGTGGGGCGGCCGGTGCCGCGGTCGCGGACGCCGGCGGGGGCGACGGCCTCCCGGGGCGGCGGCGGTGGGCTGTTGTCGAGGTAGCACTGGACGGCCACGGGTGCGCCCACCCGCTTGCGGATCAGGCGGGTGACGACGACGATCCGCTCCCGGCCCTCCTGCCGGACGCGCACCTCGTCACCGACGCGCAGGGAGTGGGCGGGCTTCACCCGCTCGCCGTTCACCCGCACATGCCCGCCGCGGCAGGCGGTGGCGCCCTGGGAGCGGGTCTTGACCAGCCGTACGGACCAGATCCAGCTGTCGACGCGCACGGAGGCGCCGGGCGCGGCACCGGCGGCCTCGGCGGCGGCCACCGCGGCGGCGATCTTCGGATCGGTGGTCCCGCCCGTGGTGCCCGTCGTCTCGTGGTCCGCGTCTTCAGAGGCCATGTACCGACCTTAGCCGCCAGGGCGTGGCGTACCCGAACGGTTTCCGCGCGGCCCGGCCTACCGTGGGGGCATGGACAGCAGCGGGCCCGCCGGTCTGCCCGGCCTGGACGAGCGGCTCGCCGGGTGCCGGGCGTGCCCCCGGCTGGTCGCCTGGCGGGAGGAGGTGGCCCGGACCAAGCGGGCCGCCTTCGCGGAGTGGACGTACTGGGGGCGCCCGGTCCCCGGCTTCGGACCGCAGGACGCCCGGCTGCTGATCGTCGGGCTGGCGCCGGCCGCGCACGGGGGCAACCGCACGGGGCGGATGTTCACCGGGGACCGCTCCGGGGACGTGCTGTACCGGGCGCTGTACGAGGTGGGGCTGGCCTCGCAGCCGGAGTCCGTGTCGAGGGACGACGGGCTGCGGCTGCACGGTGTCCGGGTCACCTCACCGGTGCACTGCGCGCCGCCCGCCAACCGGCCGACGCCCGGGGAGCGGGACACCTGCCGGCCGTGGCTGGTGCAGGAGCTGCGGCTGCTGCGGCCGACGCTGCGGGCGGCGGTCGTCCTCGGGGCGTTCGGCTGGCAGGCGGCGCTGCCGGCGTTCGCGGCGGCGGGCTGGCGGGTGCCGAGGCCGCGGCCCGTCTTCGCGCACGGAGCGCGGGTGACGCTCGACCCGTCGGAGGGCCAGGGGGCCCTCGACCTCTTCGGGTGTTTCCATGTCAGCCAGCGCAACACCTTCACCGGCCGGCTGACGCCCGAGATGCTGCGTGAGGTGCTGCGCACGGCGGCGACGGCGGCTGGGCTGCCGTGAGCGGGTGGATCAGACGATCCGGGCCGCGGCGATGGGCCGCTGGGTGACGGTGTGGCTCGTCGAGGCGCTGGCGCTCCACCGGTAGCGGGAGAACTCGCCGCTGGTGTTGGAGGCGTAGAACATCATGTGGCCGATGCCCACGCCCTCGAAGCGGTCGGCGGCGGCGCTGCCTCCCATCCGGGTGTCGGGGAAGGGGGTGTAGGCGGCGTTCCCGTACGCGCCGTGCGGGGAGGAGGTGCAGTCGACGATCTCGACGGCGTACTGCGTCTCGCCGGTGACGGCGCCCGAGCCGGTGTGGACGCCCTTGACCTGGCGGACCATCACGATGTGGCCGGTGGCGTCCGGGTCGGAGCCGTTGTAGTCGATCGAGATCAGGTCGCCGGGCCGCAGGTCGGCGACCTTGCGGATGAGCCGGAAGCGCGGACCGCCGGTGCCGTCCGTGAACGCCTTGCGGTAGTCGGCGGCCTCGGGGATGCGGTCCTGGAAGTACTGGCGGAAGTAGTCGTCCGTGGCCCAGCCGTAGGTGTGCCGCAGCACCCAGGTGATGAAGGACGAGCAGCGGGCGTGGGCGATCCAGGTCGTGAGGTCGTCCGGGCGGCCCCAGGTCACGGTGGACGGGGAGCCGATGAGGTAGACGTTGTTGGCGCGGGCGGTCAGGCCGCTGACCAGCGCGATCTCATCGGCGTTCAGGGCGCGGTCGTAGGCGCGGACGTCGTCGATCGAGCCCTTGAACCGGTTGACGTACGCGCCGTCCCAGCGCGCCCGGCCGATGTTGAAGCCCTGGGTCGCGGCCCAGGACAGAGTGGCGTCGGCGCTGCCTTCGAGGGCACCGTCGACGTAGAGGTGGACGCGGCTGCCGTCCCACACTCCGGCGAGGTGGGTCCAGCGGCCCATCGTGACCGCGCTGGTGGACAGCGCCGAGATCTTGACGCTCTGGTCGGCGCTGCGCACCTTGAACGCCCACCTGCCGACGGTGTCGTCGTACTGGAGCAGGAAGCGGCTGGCCGTGGCGCCGTCCTGGCTCACGGCGGTGTACATGTTCGCCGGGTTGGCGTCGGCCGCGAGCCGGACCCACGCCGAGACGGTGAACGGGGCCGTCGTGTCCAGCGCGGAGGCCGTGGCGGCGTACGCCCCGGAGGTGCCGTCGAGGCTCAGTTCGCCACCGGCCCGCAGGGTGGTCCAGGACGCGCCCGAGCCGAGGGTGACGGGGCGGCCGAGGCCCGAACCGTCGGCGCCTGAGCCGTCCAGCGGCCAGTGCCCGGCCAGGCCGGTGGTCAGCTGACCGGCGGCCAGCAGCCGCTGGTAGTGCACCATCCGCTCGGCCTCCAGCAGATGCGGTGCGGCGACCGGGGTGAAGGGGGTGTCCAGCGGGGCGTCGGCCGCGGCCGGGCCCGCGCCTGCCATCACACCGCTCATGGCTCCCACCCCCACGAGTGCGGCTCCGCTCAACAGTCCGCGTCTGCTCACCATGATCGCGCTCCCCATCCCGACCCCGACCGCTGGGCCGAAGTCCCGTTCTCCAGTGACGGGAGAACTCTAGGGGAACGACTGTTCGCCTTGGTCGCCGAGGGTGATCGCCTCGTACAACTCCTGTTGTTCGGTGAGGAGTTGTGCCACATCCCGTTCGCGGGGTGCTGGGCGTGCCGGGGTCGACGGGGTCCCGGCCGCGGGAATGGACTGAGCGCCGCCTCTACGGCTGCCAGACGTACCGCACATCCGGCTCCCGCTCCTCGTTGCCGCTGCCGTCGGTGTGCTCGGCGGCGGTGAAGCCGTGGCGTTCGTAGAAGCGGTGGGCCGGGCCGTTGACCTGGAAGGTCCACAGGCTCAGTCCCTGCGGGCGGCGCTCCTTGGCCAGGGCGACGAAGCGGTCGCCCATGCCGCGCCCGCGCCACTCGGGGGCGAGGTACAGCTGGGACAGCGACTCGCCCTCCAGCACCATCAGCCCCACGACCTCGCCCGTGCCGGCGGCCTCGGCGACCCAGGTCTCCCGCATGGGTATGAGGACGTCCCGGAAGTAGGCGCGCACCTCGTCGTCGGTGTGTGCCCGGACGACCGTCGGCAGCGCGGCGCCGAACGACCGCAGATAGACATCCGCGGCGGCGACCGCGTCGCCGGCCGTGGCCCGGCGCAGGGTGACGTCCGGGTCGGATCCCTCCCCGACGGGACCGGAGGGCACCACCGCCGTCGCCGTGATCTCCACCAGCTGCCCCGTGTAGCCGAGACAGGCCACCCCGATGAGCGTCGACGAATGCGGGCCGATGCTCAGGCCGGACGCCTCGACCACGTCCCACACGGCGGACAGCACCGCGGTCTCACCGCTCATCACATACACATCGGTGCTCACGACATGGGCCAGATCGCTCCCGACCGCCCGCAGCTGCTCCCGCAGGTTGGCGATCACCTGCTCGGCCTGGCGGACCGGATCCCCCGCACCGACCAGCTTCCCCTCCGCGTCGAGGGGGACCGATCCGGCGAGGAAGGCCAGCCTGGTCCCGGCCTCGACCACGGAGGCGTGGGAGTAGCGGGGCGGCGGGAACAGAGCGGGGACGGTGACACGCCTGATCACGAGGGCTCCTGCGGTTGAACGGCCGGCAACCCGCCGATCATCGGCGGTGACGAGGAGTTCCGCATCCTCATTTCGGATGCGCTTCCCGGCGCGCCGCACGAACCGCCCCGCGCGGAGGGAGCCTCCACCCGCCAGCCGTCCTCCCGCGCCACCTGCTCGAAGATCTCGATCTTGCGGGCCAGCCCCTCAGGCTCCCCGATGTCGCACGACCAGGAGGCCCGGGCCCACTCCTCCTCCCCGCGCACCAACGGGTGCCCCCGCACGGCGAGATGCAGCGCCAGCGTGGACCGCGCGTACAGCCGCACCGCGTCGTACGGGTCCGGGATCCGGTGGTACCCGTCGGTCTCCCGGAGCCGCAGCCACCGTCCCTCACGCCCGGCCACCAGGAGCGGTACCGCCGGCCGGCCGGGACTCTCCTCGCCGCTCTCCACGAAGAGCGTCAACGCGCCGCCGGCCTCACGGACTTCGTACCGAGGCAGATAGGACAGCCGGGCGAGCCCGAGGCAGTGCTTCCAGGAGGTGACCCAGAGTCCGCGCCGGAGGTAGTAGCGGACGGTCGGCTGCCAGGTCCAGTGCGTGTCCAGCCGGTACCCGTGCAGCCCCTCGGCGCGGCAGGCGTCGTACACGATGTCCAGCGCGGCGGTGGCCGTCCCGTGCCGCCGGGCCACGGGGTGGACGTAGAGCGACGAGACGCGCAGTGCCCCCGCGCCCATGGGCCAGATGTCGACGGCGATGGTGCCGACCTCGCGGCGCCGGTCGTCCGGCGACAGGATCCAGTACCGGCTGCGGAACTCCTCGTCGAGCCGGCCCTCGCGCCCACCCGCGCCGAGCCGCATCCGGAGCCGTTTCTCCCCCGAAGCGGTGAGCGAGTCCGGGTCGACGCACGTGCCCAGGGCTCCCTCGGCCAGCGAGGCGAGATCGCAGAGCCCGAACCGCCGGCCCTCGCCCGGCCGGACGGGACGCAACTCGGGCCGGGCGGCGAGCCGTTCGTGCACACGCAGGGCCCGGAAGTGATTGTCCTCCATGCGCCCGGAGCGTAGGGACCCCGCCCGCTCTCCGCGCGGCCGTCGTGGAAGCCCGTTCGGGCAGGTCATCCGCACGATGGACGAACCTCCGGGGAGGACATTCGATGCGCGCACTCCTGAGCGAGGTGGGGGTACGCCTCGGCGACCGCCGCGTACACCCGCCGCCGCAGCAACGCCTCGGCGGCACCACGCCCCGCGCTCCCGCGCAGCCCCCGCAGCAGCTCCTGATAGCGGGTCAGCTGATCGAGCAGATAGTTGACCTGCCATCGCGCCGGCACGGACGCCGCGGAGTCACCGCCCCCGACCGCGCCCCGGCCGGCGCCGAGCCCCAGCTGCTCGCGATGCTCCGCCGCCAGCGCCGCCAGCCGCCGCGGAGCCATCCGCGGCACCTCGATGGGCTCCGCAGCGATGCGCGCCAGCACCTCCCTCCGCCGGCGCAACGCGGCCGCCTTCGCCGCGGCCGACCGCCGCGCCGCGCCACCGGCCAGGACCCGGAACTCTTCACTCCGCTCAGCCGCCTCCACCCGCTCCACGAGATAGAGCCGAACCGGCGGCGCCGCCCGGACGTGTGGATTGTCCCGCCTCGCATCCGCGTCCCCGAGCAGCCGCCGTACCATCCCCGGACTCCAGCCCCGGGCCCGCAGCCCGGCCGTGGACAGATACCGCCGCTCCTGTTCGTGCGCAGTCATCGCTGATTCCCCCGTCGTCGTTACTCTGAGTGACGACTTCATTGATAACGCGCACCACTGACAACGACGCCGGAGCGCCCGGCCGCAGCGCGAAAAGCCCTGGAGCCACAGCAAGCACCCCCTTACCCTGCGCGCATGACCTCCGACCCCGACACAGCCTTCCTCGACGCCACCGCCGAACGCCTCGCCACCCTCCCCACCGTCCGGGCCGTGGCCCTCGGTGGTTCCCGGGCGCAGGGCACGCACCGCCCCGACAGCGACTGGGACCTGGCCGTGTACTACCGGGGCCCCTTCGACCCCGACGGCCTGCGCGCTCTCGGCTGGGAGGGCGAGGTGTCCGACGTCGGCGGATGGGGCGGCGGCGTGTTCAACGGCGGCGCGTGGCTGACGATCGACGGGCGGCGCGTCGATGTGCACTACCGCGATCTCGACGTCGTCGAGCGGGAGTTGTCGGAGGCGAGGGAGGGACGCTTCCGGGTGGAGCCGCTGATGTTCCACCTCGCCGGGATCCCCAGCTACCTGGTGGTCGCGGAGCTGGCGATCAACCAGGTGCTTCGGGGTGAGCTGCCGCGGCCGCAGACCTACCCGGAGAAGCTGCGCGTCTCCGCCGCCGAGCGCTGGCACGGCACGGCCCGGGCGACCCTCGCCTACGCGCGGGCCGCCCACGCCCCGAAGGGTGCCGTCACCCAGGTCGCGGGTTCCATCGCCGTCGCTGCCACCCAGGCGGCCCACGCGGTGCTGGCGGCGCGGGGGGAGTGGGTGACGAACGAGAAGGGCATCGTCGAGCGCGCCGGGCTGAGCGCCGTCGACACCCTGATCCAGAGCCTGGCGGCGCGTCCGGACACCCTGTGCTCGGCACTCACGGAGACGGAGGGGCTCCTCCGCCGGGCTTGTCGATGAACACGGTGGACCGCTCGCCGAACACGGGGACCGGTCGCTGACCTTCCCCCGGCCTGCCCGACGGGCCTCCCGCCGGTGCACCCGACGGGGGCGGAGGCGTTGCGTTCATAAAGAACGTGGTCTTCCGGGGCTTTGTCATCTGTGGGTAACACCAGCGTTCCAGACACCCCGGCTTTTCGATCTACGGTGGAGGACACCACCCCGAGCCCGGTCACCGTCGCCCGAAGGCACACCCCGCCCTCGTCACGACAGGAGCCCCGTGTCCCGCGTCGCCCTCGCTCTGCCGCCCTGGCTCGCCCACGCCCTGCGCGCCCAGCGCGGGCCCGTTCCCTGGAGCGCGGTCGGGCGAGGGGCGCTGGGGGCCGGGCCCTTGCTGCTGCTGGCCATGGCCGCCGGGCGCACCTCCCTCGGAGTGGTCGCCGCCATCGCCGCGATGCTCGCCGGCATCAACGACCGGCCCGGCAGCCGACGGGCCTCCGTGCGGCGGCTCGGGGCGCCCGCGCTCGCGGGTGCGGCGGGGCTGCTCGTCGGGACGTACGCCGGGGACCACCTCGCAGCCGTCGCGCTGACGCTGCTCCTCACCGCCCTCGGGCTGCTCGCCGGCGGGGTCAGCGCCGTCGGGCCCGTCGCCTCCGGAGCCGGGACCCAGTTGCTCGTCGCGAGTGCGATCGGCGCGGGGATGCCGCTGCCCGACGGCGCGGGCCCGCGCGCCCTGGCCTATCTCGCCGGCGCCGCCTGGCTGCTCGCACTGCGGCTGCTCCTGCCCACACCCGGCTCGCTCACCGGGGACTTCCGGTTCGACGGGGAGCGCACGGCCGTCGCCGAGGTCTACGACGCGGTCGCCGCCCTGCTCGACGCCGCCGGGACCCCGGACGCCGCCGCCCGGCGCTCCGCGCTCACCGCCGCGCTCGACCACGCCCAGGACGCCTTCGCCGGACCCCGGTTGCGGCGGTACGCCGGCTCTGCCACCGAGCGGCGGCTGCACGCACAGTACGCCGCCGCGCTGCCCCTCGCCGAGGCCGCGACCGCCCTCGCCTGGGCCGGGGACGCCCTGTCACCGAGGACCTCCGAGGGACCCCGGCGCCTCGCCGCCGCCGTACGCGCCAACACCACCACCGGGCCGCTGCCCGCGCCCTCCCGCTCCGTGCCCGGCCTGCGCGCCCTCGACGACGCGCTGCTGCACGCCGCCGACGCCTTCGACCAGGGAGACGGCGGCCGGCTGCACCACCGGCGGCGCACGGCCGGGGATCTGCTCCGGGCCGCCTTCGGCGCCGGCGGGCGGGAGTACGGCGTGCGGGTCGCCCTCTGCTTCGGCGCCGCCGCGGGCATCGCGCAGGCGCTGCACCACTCCCACCGGTACGGGCAGCACGCCCACTGGTACTGGCTCCCCGCCACCGCCGTCTTCCTCGTCAAGCCCGACCTCGGGCCGCTCGTCTCCCGCGTGCTGTGCCGGGCCGCCGGTACCGTCCTCGGGGCGCTCGTCTTCGCCGGCTTCGCCGCCGTACTGCCCCGGCCCGAGGGACTCGTGGCGCTGGTCGCCGTCAGCGGGGCCCTCATACCCGTCGCCACCCGGCACTTCGCCGCGCAGACCGCCGTCGTCACCGTCCTCGTGCTCGCCCTGGTGATGATCGGAGGCGAGCCCCAGGCGTCCGTCAGCCGTATCGGGGAGACCCTGCTGGCCTGTGCGATCGTGCTGATCACCGGCCATCTGCCGCTGCCGGGCGCACACGGTGGGCAGGTACGGGCCCGGCTCACCGCCGCGACCCGCGCCGCGGACGCCTACCTCGCCCACGTCCTCGCCGGGTCCACCGACCGCGCCGCCCGCTGGACGCTGCGGCGTGAGGCGTACCGGACGCTTGCGGAGGCCCGTACGGCGATCGCCCTCGCGTCGGCGGAGCTGCCGGCGCTGGCGAAGCACTCCGTGGGTGGCTCGGAGGTCGCGGGGCTTCTTGAGCGGCTTGTCGACACGGTGACGGCTTGCGCTGTGCACCTGGACGACACGGGGTGGCTGGCACCGCAGTATGCCGAGCGGCTTCGGGAGCTTCTGGAAGAGGGCCGTGTGTTGTCCGCGGGCCGTCCGGGGCTGGTCGCGCCCCGCGGCGGAGCGGCATGTTGATACAGCCCCGCGCCCCTTATGGGGCGCGAGGGTGTGGCCCTACGTTGAGATCATGACGCCCGACATCCTCATCACCGGCTGCGCCGTTCTCCTGCACGACGCCGAAGGGCGCGTCGGATTCCGTGAGGGCGCCGCCGTCGTCGTACGCGACGGAATGATCGAGTCCGTCCTTGACACCGACCGCCCCGACCTCCCGGCCGCCGCCGAGCACATCGACGCCCGCGGGCAGGTCGCCCTCCCCGGGCTCATCAACTGTCATACGCACGCCCCGATGGTCGCCCTGCGCGGTCTCGCCGAGGATCTGCCCACCGAGGAGTGGTTCAACGACGTCGTATGGCCCGTGGAGTCCAACCTGACGGAGAAGGACGTCGAGCTGGGGGCGCGGCTCGCCTGTGCGGAGATGATCCGCGGTGGGGTGACCTGCTTCGCCGACCACTACTTCGCCATGGACGCCGTCGCGGCCGTCGTCGCCGAGTGCGGGATCCGGGCGCACCTCGGGGAGGCGTACTTCTCCTCGCAGGGGCTTGGAGGCAGGGAGCGGTCCCTGGAGTTCGCGCTGCGGCACCGGGGCGGCGCCGACGGCCGTATCACCACGGCCCTCGCCCCGCACGCCCCGTACACCGTCACCGACGCCGACCTCGCCGCGACCGCCGACCTCGCCCGTGAGCACGGCCTCCCGGTCCATCTGCACGCCGCAGAGAACCGCGCCCAGACCCAGGCGTCTCTCGACCGGCACGGTGTCACCCCGATCGAGGTCCTGGAGCGCACCGGCATTCTCGACGGGGATGTCCTGATCGCCCATGGCACCGGCATCCTCGACCGTGACCTGCCGGTCCTGGCACGCGCGCGTGGCCGTGCGGCGGTCGCCACCGCGCCCCGCGGCTATCTGAAGTTCGCGTGGCCGACCACCACTCCCCTCCGCGCCCTGCGTGAGGCCGGCATCCCCGTCGGACTCGCCACCGACGGCGCCGCCTCCAACAACTCCCTCGACGTGTGGGAGTCGATGGCGCTCACCGCCCTCATCCAGAAGTCGGACACGGGCGACCCCCGATGGCTGACGGCCCGCCAGGCACTCCACCACGCGACCGTGCAGAGCGCCGACGCCGTCGGACTCGGCGACCGCATCGGTTCGATCGCCCCCGGCCGGCGCGCCGACCTGATCCTCGTCGACCTCACCGGCCCGCACACCCGGCCCGTCCACGACCTCGCCGCCACCCTCGTGCACAGCGCCCGCTCCTTCGACGTACGCACCACGATCGTCGACGGGCGGATCCTGATGCGCGACCGCGAGCTGCTCACCATCGACGTGCCGTCCGTCGCGGAGGAGCTGGAAGGACGCCTGCCCGCGCTGACCGACCGGAGCCACGGCCGACGGATCCAGGAGTACGACATCCAGGAGTACGACATCCGGGCGTACGACACCTGAGCCGGTCATCACGACACGTACTGCTTCTGACGCGGTGCGTACCGACCCTGTTCGTAAGGTGATCGGATTCTCACATTCCGCAATGAAGTCGTGTCGCCTACGTCTCAGTCGCGTCACTGGGCGAGGTGCTGGGCCGCCGGAGGGCGTTAACTCCTACAAGTTACGACGCTTCTGGAGGTGCGAGATGGTGAACGGGCGAACCGTGCTCGAACGCTTTCCCGCCGGTGGCCCGCGGGGATCGTGGCCCGCGGAGGAGTTCGCGCACGCGCGACGCATGGAGGGGCTGCCGGCCGAGGTGGTCATGGACCTCGCGACGGACACGTTCCTGGTGATCGTCCGGAGCGCCGAGAGCGGCGAGTGACTCGGTGGCTATGCCGTGACCGGCCGTGACCAGGTGGGCGGCGTGTCGGTGAGGCGGCACAGGGCCAGGTAGAGCGGGAGGGGCGGGGTGTACGGAAGGGTACCGTCCGGTCGGTGGATGAGACCGGGGGTGGTGAGCGGCAGCTCGGGAAGGACCCCGTCGAGGGCGTAGCGGGCCGGGGCCGGCCAGTCCAGGGCGTAGTCGGAGTCGGACGGAACCAGCCACCACCAGTGCGTCTCGTCGGCGTAGACGCAGCCCACCCGGGGCAACCGGGGCAGGACCGGTGGCCCGAGCCGGGCCGGCACGCCGACGGCGTCGCAGCCCAGGGGGACCGTCATCCCGTCGGGCACGGTCAGGCGGCGGGGGTTGTGCGGCGCGGACAGTTCGCGCTGGACATGTATGAGGGTGTTGAGACTGAACGCCGGGCCGCGACCGGGGGCGGCGGTCATCCCCGTCCCCGCTCGCTGCCGTGTCCGAGCGGGGTGAAAGCCGACGAGGGCGTCCCGGGGCGGGTGTGAGGTGCGGGGTGGTGCTTGGGATGACCGTGACCACCGTGACCGCAGACGTGATCGTGTATGTGGTCGTGCACGTGGCAGTGGTCGTGCACGGGGGCGTGGCCGAATCGTGGGCCGCGGATGTCGTGCGGGCCGGTGGCGGCCGTCTCCTCCGGTGCGCGGTGGAGCTGGCGACCGACCCTCGTGGGCGTACCGGCGGTCTCCTGGCCCTCGTAGCCCTGCTGGGCCGGCTCGTCCTCGTCGCCGGAGCCGCGGGACGGGCCGCGCTTCGGGCGGGCGCCCCAGCCGAGGTCGTTGTGCGGGGCGTCGGCGCGGTCGGTCGCGGGAGCCTCGCGGGGCGCGTCGGCGCCGTCCGTCGCGGGTTCCTCGCGGGGAGCCGCGGCCCGGCGCGGGAGTTCCGCCCAGACCAGCAGGCCGGGGCCGTGCTCCTGGGCGCCCCAGGCATCGCAGAGGGCGTCCACGAGCAGCAGTCCCCGTCCGTGCTCCTCGTCGGGGCGCTGCGGGGACGGGTGGGGTTCACCGGGCGCGCAGCCCTCGTCGCGCACGGCTATGCGCAGGAGGTCGTCGCCGTCGTGCAGCTCGCACACGACGACTGCGCTCGCGGTGTGCACGACCGCGTTGGTGACCAGCTCGGAGACGATCAGAGCAGCCGAGTCGCAGGTGTCCTCGCACACCGACCAGCCGGTCAGCCGAGCCCTGGTCAGGCGTCTCGCCTGCGCGGGGGAACCCGGATGTGCGGCCAGTTCGAATCGGAACCGGCGCTCGGCAGCGGCCTGGTCGGGGCCTGCTTCCGTGGCGGCACCGAGACCGGCGGAGCGGCCTGCGGCGGCGTCTGTTCCTAAGGGGGCGGACGGAATCACGCTTGCCACTATCGCCCCGCCGTGAACACTTGGCAAGTGTCACTCTGAAAAGTGCAGAGTGCTGTGTGACTCTGTGGAGGGCCGTGGCACACTGCTCGCAACAGCACCTCGAGCGGCGCCAGTTGGGATCACCGAAGATCCGTACGGATGTGTACCGGACTTCGAATGGATCTTCGAATGGCGCCGCAGGGCTGTCGGGATTCTTTGGGTGGAGGTGGAGCGTGAGCGAGCCGCGGTCCGCGCCGACCGTGGGCCAGGTGGTCCTCGGCCGGCGCTTGCAGGACCTGCGGGAACGCGCTGGGCTCAAGCGTGAGGAGGCCGCCCGCGTCCTCCGTGTCGCGCCCGCCACCGTCCGACGCATGGAGATGGCCGAGGTCGGCCTCAAGATCCCGTATGTCCAGCTGCTGCTGAAGGCGTACGGCGTCACCGAGGAGGAGGCCGAGGGCTTCGTACGACTGGCCGAGGAGGCCAACAAGCCCGGCTGGTGGCAGCGGTTCCACGACGTGCTGCCCGGCTGGTTCTCCATGCACGTCAGCCTGGAGGGCGCGGCCTCCCTCATCCGCCAGTACGAACCCCACTTCGTCCCCGGTCTGCTGCAGACCGAGGACTACGCCCGCGGGGTGCTGAGGTCGGGCGCCATCGGCCAGACCCGGCCGGAGGACATCGAACGCCTCGTCGCCCTGCGCATGCAACGCCAGGAACTGCTCACCCGTCCGGATGCGCCACGACTGTGGGTGGTCATGGACGAAACGGTGCTGCGCCGCCCGGTCGGCGGCCCGGAGGTGATGTGCGCGCAGATCGACAAACTGCTCGAAGCCACGAAGCTGCCCCATGTGACGCTGCAGGTCGCCCCCCTGGAGAGCGGACCGCACCCCGGCACGTACGGGCCCTTCGTGCTGTTCCGGTTCGCCATGCCGGAGCTTCCGGACATGGTCTACAGCGAGTACCTGACCGGCGCCGTCTATCTCGACGCGCGCACCGAGGTGGCGACCCACCTGGAGGTCATGGACCGCATGGCGGCGCAGGCCGCTACGGCACATCGCACGAAGGAGATCCTCCGGGATCTCCGCAAGGAGCTGTGAATGGATCGCATCAAGCCGCGCAAACGGGTCTACAACGGCATGCCCGCGCGGGACTTGGGCAGCGAAGGCTGGCACAAGCCGTGGAGCGGCGGCAACGGCGGGAACTGCCTGGAGGCGATGAAGCTCGCGGACGGCCGGATCGCCGTGCGGCAGTCCACCGATCCGGACGGTCCGGCGCTGATCTACACCACCGATGAGATGACGGCCTTCATCGAGGGTGCGAAGGCGGGGGTGGCGGACTTTCTGCTGTCGTGATGTCTGTTCCTTTTGCTTTTGGTGCTGATTGCTCTGGGTGCTGCCTTGAATCAGCGGCTCACCGCGGTGTCCCGGTCGACGCGTGACAGCTCGGCCCGTACCACTCCGCCACTGTCGGTCAGGAGGGCGACGTCCGGCGCGGGGATTCTGCGAGGCCGGCAGACGAAGGGCCCGGTCCGGGATCGTTCGATCCGGACCGGGCCCGCGTGCTTCGGCTAGAAGTACGACCAGATACGCCGCGGCGCGTCCACCAGGCGGCTCACGGCCACGACCGCCGGCGGCGGCTGCTTGGCCTCCTGCCGGTCCAGGCTCAGCGCGTAGTAGATCTGCTCGACCGACGGCGGACCCACCGCGAGGTTGCGCCGGACCGCCGAGGTGGGCGACTCCTCACCGGTCTGCACCAGGTAGGACGCCACCACCGCACCGGTACGGCCCACTCCGGCGCCACAGTGCACGAACACCGGTCCGGACGCGTTCGCCACAACCTCCTGGAACCGCTTCACCTGCTCGGGCGTGGGCGTCTGCCCGTCCCGGATGGGCATCCGTACGACGTCGAGGCCGGCCTTCTCGGGCGCGGCGAGCTGGGCCGCGGTCAGCTTCTCGGCGCGCAGGTCGACGACGGTGCTGAAGCCGAGCTCGTCGAGGGTCTGGTAGCCCGCGGGGGACGGCGCGGCACCGCGCCACAGCTGCCCGTCCGAGTCGACCGGCTGGAAGTGGTGGATGCCCTGCACCGCGTGCGTGCCGGGCGGCGGCGGGGTCTCCCCGCGCGCCCAGTACGACGCGGCGAGGATGCCGAAAGTGCCGGTGGCCCACAGCGCCAGATACCCGATGACGGTGATCAGCAGCACGCGCACCACGCGCCTGCGGACGGAACGGGGGCGGCGGGTGGCCGCGGGTGCGGGGGCCAGGGTGGAGGGGGGAGTGGGGGAGGAGGTGGGGGAGGGGGAGGCGGTGACAGCCATGGGCGACCCGGGGGACTAGGGGACGGGGGCGCATCTGCATCGTACCCGTCTGGTGATATGTCCCGAGTTGCCCGTGATGAGGCTCTCATTCCCGGTTTGGGGGTTGCCATGAGTGGGGGTGATGTGTCACTGGGTATCGGCGTCCGCGTCGCCGATGCCCATCACGGTGAGGTGGGCGCGGTCGACGGTCGCGTCCTCCAGGCAGCCGCGCAGCCGCAATTGGTCGTGATGGCCCAGCGCGGGCCTGACCACGCCGGCGAACACACCGTCGTCGAGACTGCCCAGCGTGGTGTGCCCGAGCGGCACGGAGGTGGAGTCCCGGCAGCGCTCCCAGATCTGCTCCGCCGCGAGCGCCTGCCGTTGCACCGTCATGTCCGCGCCGCGCACGTCGATACGGAGTAGTATCGACGTCGCCTCGTTCTCGTTCGGGCGCTCCGCGCGCGTCTGGGTGAGGTCGGCGAGGCCGACCACCAGCGCGGTGAGCAGTCCGGCGGTGACGACGGCGCCGACTCCGAGGACGGCGGTACGGCGCGGGGAGCGGCCCGGCGGCAGCGGCGGCAGGTCCTCCAGGTCCACCGGGGCGGCCGGACCGCCCGTGCCGAGGTCGACGGGGTTGTCCTGGGCCAGGAGGAACGAGGCACCACGGCCGGCCGGGGCGGCGATGGCGGTGGCGGGACTGTCGATGGCGGTGGCGGCGGGGCTGGGGGGCGCGGCCAGCACCGCCAGCCGCCCGGCCAGTCGGCGCTCCGCCGGGCCGCGGACCGTGTTCGCCGCGATCCGCTGCACCAGCCAGGCCAGCCCGGACAGCAGCACCCCGGCGACCATCAGCACCGGCACGAACACGAACGTCCGCTCCGCCGGCTCGTCCAGCCAGCGGAACCGCCGCGTCTGCCGCTCCTGCTCCCGCAGCCGCGCCAGGACGTCCCGCTGCCGCCGCTCGCCGTCCTCGATGCGTCGCTCGATCCGCGCCAGCCGGCTCAGCAGCACGGCCCCGAGCAGCATCACCTCGACGACCAGCAGCAGCACTCCGCACAGGATCGCCCGCTGCCACTGCCAGCGGTAGAGATAGACGACCAGGTAGCTACCGGCACCGGCCGCGGCCAGGCCGCCGAACACATAGCCGACGCGCTTCATCGCGGGCTCCCGGTGAGATCACGCGCGGCCCGGCCGCCGTCGTCCCCGCGCTGCCTGTCGTCCCCGTGCTGCCCGTCGTCCTCGTGGTGCTCGTCGTTCCCGTGCTGCTCGTCGTTCCCGCGCTGCCCAGCGTTCCCGCGGTGCTCGTCGTTGCCATGCTGCCCGGCGATGGCGCGCTGCCCGTCGTCCCCGCGCTGCCCGGCGATGCCGCGCAGCTCGCCGGTGGCGCGGTCGGCTTCCTCCCCGACGTCCACCACCTCGCCCGTGGTCCCGTCCACCGTGACGCGGGTGCCCGGCGGGAACCGGCGCACGGCGTCGGTGGCCCCGACCACCGTGGGCAGGCGGAACTCCCGGGCCAGCACGGCGAGATGGGACAGCGGGCTGCCGGTCTGCGCGACCAGACCGGTGAGGCCGGGCAGCAGGGGTGCCAGCGCCGGATCGAGCGTGCGCACGACGAGCACCGCGCCGGACGGGGGCGGCCCGGTCCCGTCCCAGGCCGTGCCGACGGCCCGCCCGCCGGAGACACCCCGTCCGCCGCGGACCGCGCCACCGCCGGACGCGGCGCGCTCGGCCACGACGACCGAGCCGTCCGCGAGCCGGAAGGCGTCGGGCAGCGGCGCCGAGTCCGGCAGCGGCCGGCGTGCCGCCAGATCGGGCGGGAGCGGTCCGCCCTCCAGCGCACCGGCGAACTCCAGCCAGCGCAGCAGCCCCGCCCGCTCGACGTCCAGCCCCAGCCGCCGCGCCCCTTCGCGCACCAGCCGCACCTGCAGCTCCTGCGTCCAGCGGACCCGCAGCCGGAGCGCCTCACGCGGCGGGAGCGAGGGGACGGCCGGGCGCCGCCGTGCCTGCGGTCCTTGTCCTTCTTGTTGCCCTTGTCGACCTTGTCGTTCGCCTTCTCCCCGGGTCTGCCGTCCTGTCTCCCGCCCTTCTCTGTTCGCCTGGCCACCCACGCGCGGGGCGGCCGCCGGCAACCGTCCCGGTTCCCGCAGGCTTGGTCCCAGCAGGGCCAGCACCGCCGGCTCCTCCGCCACCAGGCGCTCGTCCGGCACCCCGCGCTCCCGTGCCGCCGCGAGCGCGGTGAGGGCCGAGCCCGCCGCCGTCCGGGACCGCGCCGGCGCGGGGAGCAGCGCCCCGGCCAGGGCCTCCTGCGCGTGCAGGGACACCAGGGCCGCGCGTGCCCAGCGCGCCTCGGCGACCAGCTCGGGGTCGAGCAGCTCGCCGGGCGGCGCGACCTCCGCCAGGTGCCGGTCGACATCGGCCACCAGGTCGGTGGCCAGGCCGGGCAGCGCCCCGGTGAGCCGGCCGAGCCGCCAGGCCGCGCCGAGCCGGCGGGCGCCCGGCGCCGGGTTGAGCAGTGCCAGCCACCGGTGGCGCGGCGGGACCGCGCCGATCAGCCGCAGGTCGGCGGCGGCGCGCCCGCCGACCGTGGTGACCACCGGCACCCTCCGCAGCAGCCGGCGCGGTGCGCTGCCCGCGATGTCGAGCGCGGCGGCGATCCCACGGGCCATGGGCGTGACCCACAGGTCCTCCTCCAGCGGCAGCAGCTGCCCCGGCAGCGTCTCCGCGACCGGGCCGGGCCCCAGCAGCCGGGCCCCGCGCGCGGGCCGGGCCGCCATCGCCGTGATCGGACGGCTCTGGAACAGCCACAGCCGACCGTCCCCGTCGAAGCCGAACTCGACGTCCTGCGGACCGCCGAACACCTGCCGGGCGCGCTTCGCCAGCCGCGCCAGCCGGACCAGCTCCAGCCGGGTGAGCGGCGGGTCCGCCTCCGGCGGCTCCCTGCGCAGCAGCCGCCCCCGCCCGCTCAGCCAGTGGCTGATCCCCGCCTGCTCGCCGCCGACCAGGCTGTCCGGACCGCCGTGCACCGCGCTGACCAGCAGCCGGTCGGTGCGGCCCGCCACCGGGTCCGCCCCGAACATCACGCCGCCGACCCGCGCGGTCAGCATCGGCTGCACCAGCACCGCCATCGGGGCCGTCGACCCGTCGGGCCGACGCGCCGAGTCGAGCACGGTGCGTACCGCCGTACGGAAGTCCTCCCAGCCGCGCACCTCGAGCACGGACGCGAACTGTCCCGCCAGTGAGGACTCTTCGGTGTCCTCCTGCGGTGAGGAGGACCGTACGACGAGAGAACGGGCGCCGTCCTCCGACAGTTCCCGCCAGGCCCGGTGAAGATCGGGACCGAGGTCGGTGCCGGGCGGGTGCGGCCCGCCGTCCCGCGTCCGGTACGGGATCACGAAGCCGGGGAGGACCGGCAGCCCGGCGGCGGCCGCCCGGGCGAGGTTCGCGGCCTTGGAACCGGCGAGCGCGGGGAGCGCGGCGGCGGGCCGGTCCAGCGGCACGGCCGCCGCCGGGATCGGTGGGCTCTCCGGACCGTGCGTTCTGATCGCCGCCGCCGGGGCCCGGCCGGGGGCCGCCATGCCCCTCGGGCCGTCCGCGTCGTGTGCGCCTTCGCCGTGGCGTTCGTCAAGCGTCGTCATCAACACCCTCCAGGACCGGCCGCCAACAGGGGGGACGCGCTGGGGTGGCCCTGCGCCTGACGGCGGAACGAAGGATGGGGGCAGCCGTCGTCGGCCGGGACCCGGTCACGCCGACGACACGCCTCCTTTGCCCAGGGTCTCACTGATGTCGGGATTCGGGTCGCGTGGAGCTAACTTTTCAGACTTATTCGACATGAATCCGTGCGTACGGAGGAATCGGAAGCGCGGTGCCTACTGCGGTGGCAGTACGGCGACCAGGGCCTCCAGTGCCGCCTCGTACGCGTGCTCGGACGGAGTGGCGTAACCGACCACGATGCCGTCGACCGCCCCGGCCGGCGGCGCCTCCGGGTGCCGGAACGCGGCGAGGCCGTCCAGGGCGACGCCGTGCCAGGCCGCCGCCTTGACCGTGGAGCGCTCGGTGCCGCGCGGCAGCCGCAGCACGGCGTGCAGTCCGGCCGCGACCCCGGTGACCTCGATGTGCGGCGCGTGCGCGGCGAGCGCGGCGACCAGACGGTCACGGCGGCTCCGGTACCGCTGCCGCATACGCCGTACATGACGGTCGTAGGACCCGGAGACGGTGAAGTCCGCCAGGCCGAGCTGGTCCGGGACGCTCGCCCATCCCTCCCGCTCGCCCTTGGCCGCGAGCACGCCGTCGACGTACCGCTCGGGCAGCACCATCCAGCCCAGCCGCAGCGCGGGCGACAGGCTCTTGCTGACCGAACCGATGTGGATCACGCGGTCGGGGTCGAGTCCCTGGACGGCGCCGACCGGCCTGCGGTCGTAGCGGAACTCCCCGTCGTAGTCGTCCTCCAGGATCACTCCGTCACGCGCGCGTGCCCAGTCGATCACGGCCGCCCGGCGCGCGGGGTGCAGCGGGCCGCCGGTCGGGAACTGGTGCGCCGGGGTGAGCAGGACGGCCCGCTCGCGGCCCAGCCGCCCGACCTGCGCGCCGTGTTCGTCCAGCGGCAGCGGCACGGTCCGCACGCCGGCCGCCGTGAGCAGGTCACGGTGGAAGGGCAGCCCGTACGCTTCCACGGCCAGCGGGCCACGCAGCACCCCGCCCGCGGGCGGGCCGCCCTGGCCGCTCCGGCCGCCCTGGGCGCCCTGGGCGAACAGCAGGCGCAGGGCGTGCGCGAAGCCGGAGCAGATCACGATGCGGTCCGGCTCGGTGCGCACACCCCGCGCGCGTGCCAGGTACTCGGTGAGGGCCTCGCGCAGCTCCCGGCGACCGGCCGGGTCGCCGGGCCCGAACACCTCGTTCGGGGCCTGGTGCAGCGCCCGCCGATAGGAGGCCAGCCAGGCCGCACGGGGGAACGCCGACGCGTCCGGGGTGCCCTGCCGCAGGTCGTGCCGTGGCCCACGCGCGCGTGGCGGAGCCTTCTTGGGCATGCGCGCGCCCGGCCGCAGGGGTCGCGCCCGGTCGGCGACCCGGGTCCCCGAGCCCTGCCGGGCGGTCAGCCAGCCCTCCGCGACGAGTTCCGCGTAGGCGTCGGCCACCGTGTTGCGGGCGACCCCGAGATCGGCGGCGAGCGAACGGTACGGCGGCAGCCGGGTGCCAGGGGCGAGCCGGCCGCTGCGCACGGCCTCGCGCAGGGCCCGGATGAGCGCGGCTCGCCGCCCACCCGGACCGGACAGCTCCAGATGCAGGTCGGCGCCGATCCGCTCCGCGGAATTGACCCACGTTTCCCCCATGGAAATGCACCCTACAGTCGGTCTTTCGGCTCCCTAGATTGAGGGACATGACGACGAACACGATCAACACGACGACCGCCATCAGCGCTTCCACCGGAACCCCCGCCTCGATCGCCGCCGCCGAGGCCGCCCGGACCCGTGTGGACTTCGCCCACTCCGCCCGGCAGGCGTTCCGCGCCCTCATCGGCTTCGACGCGGCCGCCCGCGAGGGCCTCGACCCGGCTCTCGTCGAGCTGATCCAGATCCGCGCCTCGCACCTCAACCACTGCGCGTACTGCCTGCACATGCACACCGACGACGCCCGCAAGGCCGGCGAGAGCGAGGACCGGCTGCACATGGTCGCCGTCTGGCGGGAGGCCCGTCACTTCTTCACCGAGAAGGAGCAGGCCGCCCTGGCCCTGACGGAGGCGCTCACCCTGGTCGCCGACCGGGGCGTCCCCGACGCCGTCTACGCCGAGGCCGCGGCCCGCTTCGACGACGCGGAACTCGCCCAGGTCATCGCCCTGGTCTGCACGATCAACACCTGGAACCGCGTGGCTCTGGCCACCGGGAAGGTGGCCGGAACCGACGAGCGCAAGTGACCCCCCAGCTCCGGAGACGGCCTCAGACGGTCATCGGCCGGTCGTACGGCGATATGGGCGCCGGCAGCCGCGAACTGCCCGTGAGACGGCGGTCCACGGCGGCGGCCACCGCCCGCCCCTCCGCGATCGCCCACACGATCAGCGACTGCCCGCGCGCGGCGTCCCCGGCGGCGAACACTCCTGGGACGTTCGTCGCGAAGCCGCGGTCCCGGGCGATCGTGCCGCGCGGCTCCAGCGTCAGCCCCAACTGGTCGACGATCCCGTCCTCCCGGTCGGGCCCCGAGAAGCCGAGGGCGAGCAGCACCAGGTCGGCGGGCAGCGCCCGCCCGGTGCCGGTCACCGGCCGCCGCGCCGCGTCCACCTCCACCAGGTGCAGGGACCGCACATGCCCGGCCGCGTCCCCGGTGAAGCGCAGCGTCGAGGCGGCGAAGAGCCGCGCGTCGGCGTCCGCGGCCGGCGCGGTCCGCAGATCGCGCGCCTCCTCGTGCGCGGCCGACAGCCGGTAGATCCTCGGATACGTCGGCCAGGGCTCGGCGTCCTCGTCGCGCTCGGTGCCCGGCTGGGCGTAGATGTCCAGCTGGGTCACCGACGCGGCGCCCTCACGCACCGCCGTTCCCAGACAGTCCGCCCCGGTGTCACCGCCGCCGACGATCACGACGTGCCGGCCGGCGGCCGACAGCGGCGAGACCTCCAGATCACCCGCGCACACCCGGTTGGCGAGCGGCAGATACTCCATCGCCTGATGGACACCGGCCAGCTCCCGCCCCGGCACCGGAAGCTCGCGCCACGCCGTCGCACCGGTGGCGATCACCACGGCGTCGTAGCGCGCCCGCAGCTCCGCCGCGCCGATGTCCCGCCCGACCGCCGTGGACGTACGGAACTTTGTGCCCTCCGCCCGCATCTGCTCGATGCGCCGCTCCAGATGGTGCTTCTCCATCTTGAACTCGGGGATGCCGTACCGCATCAGCCCGCCGATCCGGTCGTCCTTCTCGTACACGGCGACCGTGTGGCCCGCCCGGGTCAGCTGCTGCGCCGCCGCAAGGCCGGTCGGCCCCGAGCCGATCACCGCCACGGTCCGCCCGGACAGACGGTCCGGCGCCTGCGGCGGTACGAGACCGTCCGCCCAGGCCCGGTCGGCGATCGCGCACTCCACGTTCTTGATGGTGACCGCGGGCTGGTTGATCGCGAGCACGCACCCCGCCTCGCACGGCGCCGGACACAACCGCCCGGTGAACTCGGGGAAGTTGTTCGTCGCGTGCAGCCGCTCGCTCGCCGCCCGCCAGTCCTCCCGCGAGACCAGGTCGTTCCACTCGGGGATCAGGTTGCCCAGTGGGCAGGCGTCGTGGCAGAAGGGGATGCCGCAGTCCATGCAGCGGTCGGCCTGCTTGCTGATGATCGGCAGCAGCGCTCCAGGAACGTAGACCTCGTCCCAGTCCCGGACCCGCTCCTGAACCGGCCGGCGCGGCCAGTCCTGGCGGGGAGTGGTCATGAATCCCTTGGGATCGGCCATGGGCGTCTTCCTCGCTCACGCGTGCGACAGGCCGAGCGTCATCGGGTGGCACTCTTGCGGACACGATACGTCCCGGCAGGGCCGCCCGCAGAGTGGTCGGCCGGGCACCGCGGCCCGCGCGCAGGCGCCAGCCGCGCCTCAGACCAGCGCCGCCACATATATGACCGCTGTGGCGGCCGACGCGAGCGCTCGGACGTGGTTCCACCGCGTCCACTCACGCACATACACCGGCCAGTACTCGGCGGCCTCGGGCGTGCCCGCGTCCAGCCGCGCCAGCGCCTCGTTGCGCGGCACGTTCGCCGTCACGGTCACCCCGAACGCGCCGACCAGATACAGCGCGCTGCCCAGCAGCAGCTCCAGCCGCCCCTCGTCCGGCCACACCACGAACGTCACCACGGCGAGCATCGCGCACACCACCGCCGTCCCAAGGAACACGATCATGAACGCCGGAGTCAGCGCCGCCGAGTTGATCGCGTTCATCGCGGCCACGCCCCGCGCCGACGGCAGCGCGCCGAGCCCACGCATCACCAGCACCGAGAAGGCGCCGAACACCCCGGCCATCACCCCCGTCGCGAGCACACCCAGCACCATGAGCACCAGATACGGCCCCTCGATCATCAGAACCTCAACTCCCACCCGTTCCAGCCGGGAAAGCGCCCGGCACCGCCTGCCGCACCACCGGTGAAGACCCCGTACATGATCGGCGACCCGGCCCGGAGGCGCGACGGCATAAACACGACGGCATAAGCAGACGTCCACCGCCCCTTCACCCGGCCCGTTCACCCCGCCGACTCCGCCCCTGATCCCGCCTCCTCCTCCCGCCACCGCCCGAGCACCGCCGCCACCGTCGCCGTGATCCGCCGCCGCGCCTCGTGCCGTGCCACCCCCTTCATCAGCAACTGGTCGTACGGCGTGTCCACATGCCGTACGGACGCCACCACCGCCGACACCACCGCCCCCTCGGACAGCGCCCGCCCGGCGGCGCTGCGGCCCACCCGCCCGCTGCCGCGCACCGAGGCATGCGCGGCGATCTCCCGCGCCCGGTCCGCCGGGCACCCCGGGAACAGCCGCAGGATCTCCGCCGCGAACGCCGCCGCGAACCGCTCGTCCTGCGCCGCCCGCCGGCGGGCGGCCCGCACCCGGCGCCGCCGCCGTGCCTCCGCGTCGGCCAGGCACCGAGCCTCGGCCCGGGCAAGCCCCGCCTCCTCGACGAGGACGCCCTGCCGCTCGTAGCGCGCCTTGCGCCGGTTGAAGCGGACGACGACCGCCGAGAGCGTGCTCTCCTCCCGCGACCGCCGCGTCAGCGCCGTGTCGCCGCGCGGCAGGAACACCAGATGACCCAGATCGGCGCAGTCAAGGCACCGCGGGGCCCCGTCCTCCAGGACGAGCAGCGACAGCGGACCACGTCGGCATCCGGCGCAGTGCCGGCGCCTGACCGGCTGGATCACGAGAAGTCCACTGAGAGTCGGGGAAGTCGGGGGAGTGGGGGGAACCACGGGTGACGCCATACGGCCTTCATTCCCGCTGCCCGGCCCCGGACCACGCACCGACGGGGCGGCATGACGGCACGCGGGTGTGGTGGAGCGTCGGTGCCTCACCCCAGCGGGCGGGGGCCGGGCCGCACCTGACGCATCATGGGGCGTGTGCGACTCGAAGCGATCACCTGGGACCGGCTCGCCGAACGCCTCGCCGAGCGGCTGCTCGACCTGCAGCCGGCCGACGGCGGCGCCCGGCCGCGCGTCGCCTTCGACGGTGCCCCCGCGGCCCGCCCCGGCGACCTCGCCGAACGCGTCGCCGAGGCCCTGCGCGTGCGCGGCCGCCCTTCCCGCGTCATCGACACCCACGGCTTCCTGCGCCCCGCCTCGCTCCGCCTGGAACACGGCCACCAGGACGTGGAGTCCTACTACGGCGGCTGGTTCGACACCGGCGCCCTGTGGCGGGAGGTGTTCGGCCCGCTCGAACCGGGCGGCGACGGCCGGATCCTGCCCGACCTCTGGGATCCGGTCACCGATCGAGCCACCCGCAGCCCCTACGTCCAACTCCCGCCCGGCGGCGTCCTGCTGCTGCACGGCCCCCTCCTGCTGCGCCACTGGTTCCCCTTCGACCTGACCGTCCATGTCCTCCTCTCCCCGTCCGCCCTGCACCGCCGCACCGTCGACGCCGACCGCTGGACCCTGCCCGCCTTCGAGCGCTACGAGCAGGAGACCGACCCCGCCGCCACGGCCGACGTCCTGGTCCGCGCCGACGACCCACGCCATCCCGCCTGGAACGGCGACCCCGCCTGATCCGCGCACCCACCTGCGCCGCCCCGGCCGGAGGTGCGGGTGCCGTCCGGCCCGGTGAGAATGAAGGGCGCCGGGACAGCGGTGCGCCCTGCGCCGCGCCGGCCGTCCGGTAACGGGAGGTACCCATGACCACCGCCGGAGACATCATGCACCGGGGCGCCGAGTGGATCCCCGCCCATGAGACCCTCGACCGCGCCGCGCAGCTGATGCGCGAACTCAACGTCGGAGCCCTGCCCATCAGCGACGACAACGAACGCCTCTGCGGCATCCTCACCGACCGCGACATCGTCGTCGGCTGCGTGGCCAGGGGCCACGACCCGGCCAAGGTCACCGCCGGTGAGATGGCCCAGGGCACGCCCCGCTGGATCGACGCGGGCGCCGACCTCAGCGAGGTGCTCGACGAGATGAAGGGGCACCAGATCCGCCGGCTCCCAGTGATCGAGAACAAGCGCCTCGTCGGCATGATCAGCGAGTCCGATCTCACCCGGCACCTCAGCGACGAGCAGATGGCCGACTGGGCCGAGAGCGTCTACGCCAGGACCACCCCCTCCCCCCACTGACACCGCGCCGCGGCCCGGCTCCGGCGCCGACGGGCGTCAGAGCCGGCCGTTGCGCCGCAAGCCGCGGTGACCCTCCCTCCTCGCACCGCGTATCCGCGCCCTGGCCTGTCAGTCTGCCGGCCCGGAGCACACCCCGGGCCGGCCTGTGGAAGGGGCTGGTTCCGCTTTGTTCCCGCCTGTGGACAACGGGACTTCACATGGCGTCGGGTACGGCTTCCCGTCGCGTCGACCACTCCGAAGAACCAGGACAACTGGGATGATCGGGACATGATGCGAACCGACGGGTATATCCGCGACAACCGGCAGACCGAGACGGCCGAGCGCCTGGACGCCTTCGCCGCCCTCTTCGACCCCACGACGTTCCGGCACCTCGAAGGACTCGGCATCGGACCCGGCTGGCGCTGCTGGGAGGTCGGCGCCGACGGGCCCTCGGTGGTGTCCTGGCTGGCGAAGAAAGTCGGGCCGACCGGCAGGGTCGTCGCCACCGGCCCCGACACCGCACGCCTGGCCGCCGCGGCCCGCCCGCCGGTCGAGGTGCGCGTCCACGACGTGGGCGCCGAGGAACCGCCGGGGGAGGGCTTCGACCTCGTGCACGCGCGGCTCGCCCTCGTCCAAGTACCCGACCGGGAAAGGGCATTGCGGTCGATGGCCAAGGCCCTGCGGCCCGGCGGGCGACTCCTGGTCGAGGACACCGACCTCGCCCTGCAGCCGTTCTCCTGCCCGGACGAGCACGGACCCCAGCAGCAACTCGCCAACCGGCTCCGTCATGGCCTGCGCACCCTCCTCACCGACCGCGGCGCCGACCTCGCCTCCGGCCGCCGGCTCCCACGCCTGCTCCGCGAGGCCGGCCTCCGCCGGGTCGAGGCCGACGCGTACTTCCCCGTCACCTCGCCCGCCTGTGCCGTCCTGGAAGCGGCGACGATCCGGCAGGTCCGCCAGGAACTCGTCTCCGCGGGCCTCGCCACCGAGCAGGACACCGACCACCACCTCGCCAACATCGCCTCCGGCACGATGGACCTGGCCACGGCCCCGATGATCTCGGCGTGGGGGAGGAAGGCGTAGCACGAGGGAGGCCGGGGTGAGCTGCGATTGCCGGTCCGGGGGCGATGAGTTCCGGGGCGAGCCGCATCTGCCGGCCCCGGGCACGGGGCGTCGGCCGGCCCGTAGCGCATGCTGGGCCCAGGTCACGACCTACGCCGGTGCGGAGCGCCCGCTCGGCGGGGCAGGCGCCGCTTCCCACACCCGGTCGGTCTTCCGCCCTTTCCGGCGCCGCCGGGCTCCCGTGGGGCTTTCGTCGGGCCCTTGCTCTTCCCCGCTCCCCACCCAACTCCCGCGTCACCCGGCGCCTGTCCACCACACCTGCCCCGCCTGGAGCGCCACCGACAGCGCCCGCGGGCGCGTGTTACGTGACGTCAAGGCGTAGCCGCGCCCCGGCGCCCGGTGGTCTGGCGCCCACCTGTTCCACCGCCCGCGCCCCCGCCCGGCATCCCTGCGCCGCCGCGGCCTCCGGAGGGGCGCCGGTGAGGAGGGCGGCGAGGAAGGCGCCGGTGAAGGCGTCGCCGGCGCCCGTGGTGTCGCGGGGGTCGGCCGGGATGGCCGGCACCTGGGCGAGGACGCTGCCGCCCCGGGCGACGAGCGCGCCGTCCGCGCCCCGCTTGGCCACGACCAGCGGGAAGCGCCGGCTCAGCTCGGCCGCCGCGGCCACCGCCTCCGGTACCCCGGTGAGCAGGCACGCCTCGTCCTGGCTGGGCAACAGGACGTCCACCCCGTCGACGAGCCCGAGGAAACGGCCGACACCCAGCTCGGCGAGAAAGCCCGCCGACGCCGGATCGAGGCTGACCGGCACCCCACGCGCGCGTGCCGCCTCCACCGCGACCCGGACCAGCGCACGGCCGGACGCGGAGAACAGCAGGTAACCCGACAGGTGCAGCCGGACCACCCCGTCGAGCAGCGCGTCCGACCAGTCACCGGGCTCCAGCCGCAGCGAGGCCCCGCTGTCCGTGAGGAACGTCCGCTCGGCCGCCGCACCCGTGTCGACCATGCATACCACCGTGCCGGTCGGTGCCTCCGCGTCGACGACGAGCCGGGGCCGCACCCCACAGGCGGTCAGCTCCCGCTCGTGCCAGGCGGCCGCGTCCGAACCCACCCGGCCCAGCAGCCGTACGTCCGCGCACCCCCAATGCGCCGCCCAGCACGCCACATTGGCGCCCGCCCCACCCGGCAGTGTCCGGATCACAGCGGCCGTGTCCGTCCCCGCCGCGAGCGGCCCCCGGTGCCGGGCGACGACATCGGTCACGACGTCCCCGACGACGAGCAGCGCCCCGCCGCCCGCCCCCACCACCCGGCGCCCCGGCGGTCCGTCCGGGTCGCGTCCGTCCCGCCGCTCGCTCACGCCCCGGACCAGGCCGCCGCGATCCGTGCGGCCAGCCGCACGTTCCCGCGTACCGCCGCCAGATTGGCGCTCAGCGACGCGCCGTCCGTGTGCCTGACCAGGTGGTCGAGGAGGAACGGGGTGACCGCCTGGCCGGTGACACCCGCCTCCTCGCACGCGTGCAGCGCGTCCGCGAGCACACGCGCGTGCAGCTCCGGATCCAGCTGCTCCGCCTCCGGAACCGGGTTGGCGACGATCAGCGCCGACTCGGGCGAGCCCAGCGCGTCCTGAGCCCGCATCACATCGGCCACCTGCTCCGGCGTGTCCAGCGTCCAGTCCACCGGATGCCCGGAGTCGGACAGGTAGAAGCCGGGGAAGCGGCCCGTGCCGTACCCGGCCACCGCCACGCCCAGTGTCTCCAGACGCTGCAACGTCGCCGGCACGTCCAGGATGGACTTCACGCCCGCGCACACCACCGTGATCCGGGTCCGGGCCAGCAGACCCAGGTCGGCGGACTCGTCCTGCGTGACCGTCCACTCCCGGTGCACCCCGCCGAGCCCCCCGGTCGCGAACACCCGCACCCCCGCCAGCGCCGCCAGCAGCGCGGTCGCGGACACGGTCGTCGCCCCGCTCGCCCCCGCCGCGACCGCGAGCGGCAGATCGCGGTGGCCCAGCTTGCGGATCCCGTCCTCGTTGGCGATCCGCTCCACCTGCTCCTTGTCCAGGCCGACATGGGGCCGCCCGTCCAGCACGGCGATGGTCGCCGGCACGCCGCCCTCCGCGCGCACCACCGCCTCCAGCTCCAGGGCGACCTGCAGATTGCGCGGGCGGGGCAGCCCGTGCGCGATGATCGTGGACTCCAGGGCCACCACAGGTCGACGCGCGTCAACCGCTTCCCGAACCTCTTCCGACACCACCAGCGTCACGCGCCTGCCTCCTGTCCGTCGGTACTCCCTGATCTCTGGCGGGCGGCACGCCCGGTCAAACCCTTGCGACCTGTGGGGGACGACACCAGCCTGGGAGACATGACGGACAACACGCCACGTCTCGACCATGTCGTCCTCTGGGTGCGCGACCCGGTGGCCGCGGCCGACTTCTACGAACGGTCCGTCGGCCTGCAGCCCGTACGGCTGACCGAGTTCACCGAGGGCGAGGCGCCCTTCCCCTCCGTCCGCGTCAGCGAGGAGACCATCCTCGACCTGATGCCGCTGCCCGCGGCCGGGCACATGACGATGCTGCCCGGCGCGGCGCGGAGCGCCGGCCACCCCGTCAACCACGTCTGTCTCGCCCTGCCGCGCCCCGCCTTCGACGCACTGCGCACCCGCCTGGAGGAGCGCTCCATCCCCGTCTCGGACATCGGCCACGACTCCTTCGGCGCCCGCGGCAACGCGGTCCGCAGCTTCTACTTCCGCGACCCGGACGGCAACATCCTGGAGGCACGCCACTACGACTGACGTCACCGCCTCAGAACAGCGGCTCGGGCAGGACCCCCTCCAGGGCCAGCAGCCTGCGCTTGGTCTCCAGACCGCCCCCGAACCCCCCGATCCCGCCGTCGCTCTCCACGACCCGGTGACACGGCACGACCACCGGCAGCGGATTGGCGCCCATCGCCATCCCCACGGCCTGCGCCGCCCGCGGCTGCCCCACCCGCCGGGCGAGATCGCCGTATCCGACCACCGTCCCGTAGGGCACGCCACAGGCCAGTTCGCGCAGCACCTGGCGGTTGAAGCCCGAGACCAGCGCCCAGTCCAACGGCAGTTCGAAGACCTGCCGCTCACCGGCGAAGTAGGCGTCGACCTGACGTATCGCCTCCGCGAGCAGCGGGAAGCCGGGTGCCTCGACGGGCGCCGCGCCCAGCCGCTCCGCGAGCTGGGCCAGCGCCCTGTCGCGCCGAGCGTCGTCGGTGACGTGGAACACGACGTTGACCAGGCCCGCGCCGGTCGCGGCCAGCAGCAGCGGACCGATGCCGGTGCCGACGACGGTCCACCCGATGCGCTGCTCGTCCTGCCCGTGGCTGTCCATGCGCCCCACCGTACGGCCTGCCACTGACAACGCCCGCCGCGGAAGTGGATCACCACCAGTGCAGGGACCGCCGCACCACGTCGGGCTTGTTGGTGATGATGCCGTCGACGCCGTACTCGACGAGCTCCCGGGCGGTGCTCGCGTCGTCCACCGTCCAGGCGAACACCGCCAGGGGCTCCCCGTGCGGGCCGGAGTACCCGTGCAGAGCGGAGACGTATGCCTCCGACACGGCCCTGTACGGCGGGTTGACCAGGTCGGCGACCTCCGCGTACCGGGGCAGGTCCGCCGTCGCGGGAGCGCCGAGGAAGCCGGTTCTGACGTCCGGTTCCAGGGCGCGCACGGTGCGCAGGCTGTCGAGGTCGAAGCTCTGTACGATCAGCCGGTCGGCGAGGTGCCGCTCGTCCAGCCAGCTCTCGTTGCCGAGCACCTTGAGGATCTGCTGCTCGATCCCCGGGTACAGGGCCGGGTTCTTGATCTCCAGGAGCAGCTTCTGCCCGTATGCCTCGACCCGCCGCAGGTACTGCTCCAACGTCGGCACACGTGTGCCCGTGTGGTCGGGGGAGAACCAGCTGCCCGCGTCGAGCCGCGCGATCTCGGCGGCCGTGAAGTCCTTCACCTTCCACGGAGCACGGCCGGGAAAGACCTCCTCCACATCGGTCGTACGGCGGAGACTGTCGTCGTGGATGACCACGAGCTCGCCGTCCCTGGTGCGCTGGACGTCGTTCTCGACCCACCGGATGCCCAGCGCGGCCGCTTCGTCCACGGCGGCCAGGGTGTTCTCGGGAGCGTGTGCGGAGGCGCCCCGGTGGGCGATCACCGCAGTCAGGCCACTCGTGCCGGCCCGCGCATGGGGGACGGGGAGCAGAAGGGCGGCGATGCCCAGGAGCGTGGTGGTCGTGGCGGCAACTGCGCGCGCGTGCATGCGCACTCCTCGCGTCGAGTGATCACGTACAGCTCAACTGTGACAGCAGAGAGTCACTGAGGGGGGTGTGCGGGATGGACGCAGAATGAATGGAATTGCCCGGGCCTGCTCACTGCGGCCGCACATGTGGGGCAAGGGCGTGTTTCTTTGCCGGAGAATCGTTCGACCAATCCGGTGGGGTCATACTCTCTGCGTCAACCCTGACCGCTGTGCGGCTCCGGGAGGGGGCGCTTTCAGGAAATCCAGCAACAGGGCGGAGGGGCAGCCGGGCATGCAAGGCACGGTCGACGGATTCAGCTACGGGCTCGTCACACCGCTGGTGGCCTACCTCATGGCCTGCCTCGGCGGTGCCCTGGGCCTGCGCTGCACGACCAGAGCCCTGCTCGTCGCCCACTCGTGGCGGCCCGGCTGGCTGGCGCTCGGCGCGGCGGCGATCGGCTCCGGCATCTGGACCATGCACTTCGTCGCGATGATGGGCTTCACGGTGCGGGACGCGCCGATCCACTACGACAGGCCCACGACCTTCGCCAGCCTCGGCGTCGCCATCGTCATGGTCGGCATCGGCATCTTCATCGTCGGCTACAAGGGCGCCTCGGGCACGGCGCTGTTCACGGGGGGCACCATCACCGGCCTGGGCATCGCCTCCATGCACTACCTGGGCATGGCGGGTCTGCGTCTGAACGGCGCCCTGGAGTACAACACGGCCATGGTGGCCCTCTCCGTCGTCATCGCGATGGTCGCCGCCACCGCCGCCCTGTGGGCCGCCGGACAGGTCAGAGGGCTGATGTGGAGCGTCGGTGCGAGTCTGGTGATGGGGCTCGCCGTCAGCGGCATGCACTACACGGGCATGGCCGCGCTGAGCGTCCACCTCCACGGCACCGGCGCGCCGGCCACCGGTGACTTGTCCGCCACCGTCCTCGCCCCCATGCTGATCGGCCCGCTCGCCTTCCTCTGCCTCGCCGGTGCCGTCGTCCTGTTCGACCCGCGCATGATCGGAGGCAGGCCCGCCGCGGCTCCCGCCGAGCACAAACCCGGTGTCCCCGCCCACGAGCCCGCCGTCCTCACCGGCCGCCGGCCCCCCCGCCGCAAGGAAGTCCCGCACCGGCACCGCACCCCGCAGAACCGCTGACCGGACCCCGTTGTCAGTGGGGGGTCGTACGGTGGATGACATGCGGCCCGTTTCCCACATCGAACGCACGGTGGCGCCCTTCGAGGTCGTCAGCCCCTACCAGCCCAACGGCGACCAGCCGACGGCCATCGCCGACCTGGCCCGGCGCATCGAGGCCGGTGAGAGGGACGTCGTCCTGCTCGGCGCGACCGGCACCGGCAAGTCCGCCACCACCGCGTGGATGATCGAGAAGCTCCAGCGCCCCACCCTGGTGATGGCCCCGAACAAGACCCTGGCCGCCCAGCTGGCGAACGAGTTCCGCGAACTCCTGCCGAACAACGCGGTCGAGTACTTCGTCTCGTACTACGACTACTACCAGCCCGAGGCATACGTCCCGCAGTCGGACACCTACATCGAGAAGGACTCCTCGATCAACGAGGAGGTCGAGCGGCTGCGCCACTCCGCGACCAACTCGCTGCTCACCCGCCGCGACGTCGTCGTGGTCGCCTCCGTCTCCTGCATCTACGGCCTCGGCACCCCACAGGAGTACGTGGACCGCATGGTCCCGCTCAAGGTCGGCGAGGAGATCGACCGCGACGAGCTGCTGCGCCGCTTCGTCGACATCCAGTACACGCGCAACGACATGGCGTTCACCCGCGGCACCTTCCGGGTCCGCGGCGACACCATCGAGATCTTCCCGGTCTACGAGGAGCTCGCCGTCCGCATCGAGATGTTCGGCGACGAGATCGAGGCGCTGTCCACGCTGCACCCCCTCACCGGCGAGATCATCAGCGACGACCAGCAGCTGTACGTCTTCCCGGCCTCCCACTACGTCGCCGGACCCGAGCGCATGGAGCGGGCCGTCAACGACATCGAGAAGGAGCTGGGCGAGCGCCTCGCCGAGCTGGAGAAGCAGGGCAAGCTGCTGGAGGCCCAACGCCTGCGCATGCGCACCACGTACGACATCGAGATGCTCCGCCAGATCGGCACCTGCTCCGGCGTGGAGAACTACTCGATGCACTTCGACGGCCGCCTCCCCGGATCCCCGCCGAACACCCTGCTGGACTACTTCCCGGACGACTTCCTGCTCGTCATCGACGAGTCGCATGTCACCGTCCCGCAGATCGGCGCCATGTACGAGGGCGACGCCTCCCGCAAGCGCACCCTCGTCGACCACGGCTTCCGGCTGCCCTCGGCGCTCGACAACCGCCCCCTGAAGTGGGAGGAGTTCCAGGAGCGCATCGGCCAGACGGTCTACCTGTCGGCCACCCCCGGCACCTATGAGCTGTCCCGCGCGGACGGCGTCGTCGAGCAGATCATCCGCCCCACCGGCCTGGTCGACCCGGAGGTCGTCGTCAAGCCCACCGAGGGCCAGATCGACGACCTCGTGCACGAGATCCGGCAGCGGGTCGAGAAGGACGAGCGCGTCCTGGTCACCACGCTCACCAAGAAGATGGCCGAGGACCTCACGGACTACTTCCTGGAACTCGGCATCCAGGTGCGCTATCTGCACAGCGACGTCGACACCCTGCGCCGCGTGGAGCTGCTGCGCGAACTGCGCAGCGGCGAGTTCGACGTCCTGGTCGGCATCAACCTCCTGCGTGAGGGCCTCGACCTGCCCGAGGTGTCCCTGGTGGCGATCCTCGACGCCGACAAGGAGGGCTTCCTCCGCTCGGGCACCTCGCTCATCCAGACCATCGGCCGCGCGGCGCGCAATGTCTCCGGCCAGGTCCATATGTACGCCGACAAGATCACCCCGGCGATGGAGCGGGCCATCGAGGAGACCAACCGCCGCCGGGAGAAGCAGATCGCCTACAACACGGCGAACGGCATCGACCCGCAGCCGCTGCGCAAGAAGATCAACGACATCGTCGCGCAGATCGCCCGCGAGGACATCGACACCGAGCAGCTGCTGGGCTCGGGCTACCGCAGGGCGAGGAAGGACGGCGGCGGCACCAAGGCGCCGGTGCCGTCCCTCGGCGGCAAGGCGGCGAAGGCGGCCCAGGGCGCGAAGACCACCAAGCCCGCCAAGGGCAAGGCCCGGGAGACCGTCCCGACCGACCGCCCCGCCGCCGACCTCGCCGAGCAGATCGAGGAGATGACCGAGCGCATGCGGGCGGCCGCCGCCGACCTGCAGTTCGAGATCGCTGCCCGGCTGCGCGACGAAGTCGCCGAGATGAAGAAGGAACTGCGCCAGATGAAGGAGGCGGGCCTGGCCTGACGGCGCACCCAGGCCGAGCACAGTCCGTCCCGCCGTACCTGCTGTGTTGCAAGAACGACACAAAGTAGGCTGCCGGGTTCGGCACTGTCAGTGGGCCTGCGTAGGGTTCTTGGCAGCCGCGCGGTGCGCGGCAACAGGGGACGTTCGAGAGGGGAATCAGCGCGTGACCGTCAACATGACCAAGGGTCAGGCCATCAGTCTGCAGAAGAACGACGGCGGCAGCCTGACCGCGGTGCGCATGGGTCTCGGCTGGCAGGCGGCTCCGAGGCGCGGCCTGTTCGGCTCCCGCACCCGTGAGATCGACCTCGATGCCTCCGCCGTCCTCTTCGCCGACAAGCAGCCGGTCGACGTCGTCTTCTTCCGCCACCTGGTGAGCGACGACGGCTCGGTGCGCCACACCGGTGACAACCTGGTCGGCGGGGTCGGCCAGGGCGGCGACGACGAGGCGATCCTCGTCGACCTCTCCCGGGTGCCGGTCCACATCGACCAGATCGTCTTCACCGTGAACTCCTTCACGGGCCAGACCTTCCAGGAGGTGCAGAACGCGTTCTGCCGTCTGGTCGACGAGACCAACGGCCAGGAGCTGGCCCGCTACACCCTCGCGGGCGGCGGCGCCTACACGGCCCAGGTCATGGCGAAGGTGCACCGGTCGGGCACGGGCTGGACGATGACGGCCCTCGGCAACCCGGCCAACGGCCGCACCTTCCAGGACCTGATGCCCGCCATCCTGCCCCTGCTCTGAGCGGGCCGCGGCGGCAGACGACACCACCAGACGCGACACAGGGGGACGACAGGCGATGACGGCCGAGCTGGTGCGGGGGCAGAACCACCCGCTCTCCCAGACCCGCCTAGAGATCAGGGTCTCGGCCGGCACGCCGATCGTGGCCGCGGCCACGATCGGCGACGAGCAGGGCAAGGTGCACGGTGCCGAATGGGTCGCCCACCCGGGGGCGCCCGCCCTGCCCGGCCTGGAGGTCTCGCGGCAGGCGGCCGCCGACCACCGTCTCGCGGTGGACCTGGACGCCCTGCCGGAGGCAGTGCACCGGGTGAGCGTCCTGCTCGCCCTGCCCACCGAGGGCGGGGCGGGCCCGCTCCGCTTCGGCGCGGTCGCCGCCCCCTTCGTCGCCGTCACCGGCCTCGACGGCACCGAACTCGCCTCCTACACCCTCACCGGCCTGGACACGGAGTCGGCCGTCGTCGCCCTGGAGCTCTACCGCCGTCAGGGCGCCTGGAAGGTGCGCGCGGTCGGCCAGGGCTACGCGGGCGGCCTCGCCGAACTGCTCACCGACCAGGGCCTGGCCCAGGCCCACCAGCTGGCCTCCGGCATCCACGAGGCCGTGGCCAAGGGCCTCGCCCGCTCGATACCGGCCCCGCCGCCCCGCACGACGGACGCCGACCGCCCCCACGCGGCGGCATCGGCCCTGGGCCCGGACCAGAGCGGCTCCCCGTACGGCCCCCAGGGGACAACCGGCCCGTACGGCGCCACCAGCCCCTACGACCCACAGGCCGGCGTCGGTCCCCAGTCCGCGCAGACGGCCCAGGGCCTCGGCGCGGGCCACCCGACCGGTCCCGCACCCACGAGCCCCACCCCCGCGGACCCCTCCGCCACCACCCAGCCGTCGGCGCCCACGGCCGGCCCCACCGGCGGGGGTCCGATCAACTACAGCCACCCGCGCCGGCAGAACGCCGCCCCGCCTCCGCCCCCGCCGACCGCGCCCCCGGCGGCCCCCGGGCAGCCCGCCCAGCCCGTGGCCGGTGACGCCACCGGCTGGTCCATGGAGGAGCGGCTCTACAACCAGGTGTGGGGCATGTTCGAGGACCTGGCCCGCAGCACGGCCGCGTACCGCAGCGCGATCGACTTCGCCGACTCCCGCATGGAGAAGGAGCTCGACCAGGTCCTGTCGGACCCGCGCAGCCGGGTCGGCGGTCAGGCCGAGGCCGCCCGCGACGCGGCCCACGCCAAGTACTCCCAGCTCGTCGACCAGGCCCGGCAGGCCCTCGACCGCGATCTGGCCCAGCTCGCCGCCGAGGCCGATGTGGTGGAACCCGCGCTGCCACCTGCGTACGCCCGCTGGGACAACCCCGTCTGGCACGCCTACCGCGTCCCCATGGAGATCCCCATGGCCCTGCGCCTGGGCGACCTGCGGCTTCCCGAGAGCGACCGGCTGCGCATCCCCATGCTGCTCCGGCTGCCGCTGGAGCGCGGGCTGTGGATCGACAGCGGACGGACCTCCGCCGCCGACGACACCTTCGCCGACGCCCACGATCTGCGCCGCCTCGCCATGGAGGCGGCGGTGGCGCACGCGGCACGGCTGCTGGCGGTGTACCCGGCGGGCGAGTTCACGGTGCATGTCATCGACCCGGCCGGCTCGGGGGCGCAGGCGCTGCGGCCGCTGGTGCACAGCGGGGTCCTGGTGGGCCCGCCCGCGGCGGGCGCGGCGGGCGTCGCGGACGTCCTCGGGCGGCTCACCCAGCGGGTGGACCTGGTGCAGATGGCGGTGCGCGGCGGCGCGGCCGACGCGCTCCCGCCCGGCTTCGACACCTCCCAGCAACTGCTCGTCGTCAACGACTTCCCGCACGGCTTCGACGACCGCGCCGTGACCCAGCTGCGCTACCTCGCGGACGAGGGCCCGGCGGTCGGCGTCCATCTGATGATGGTCGCCGACCGCGAGGACGCCGCCGGTTACGGTCCGTTGCTGGACCCGCTGTGGCGTTCGCTGCTCCGCCTCACTCCGGTGCCCGACGACCATCTCGCCGACCCGTGGGTCGGGCACGCCTGGACGTACGAGCCGGCGCTGGTGCCGCCCGGCAGCCAGGTGCTCCAGCAGGTGCTCGGCCAGGTCGCCGCAGCGCGCGCCAAGTATCAGTAAAGCGCCCCTGACCAGCTAATTTGGTCTTTCTTTTGCCAACCGCTTTACCTTCCTTTGGTGTTCGGGTTATGGTTTTCAGCACGGAGGGGAGTACTCCCTGACTGCTGCGGCGCTCCCGTCAGTACGGATTCCGGCCGGATCGATCAGGTCGGATCCCGGGACGTCGGCCCGGACTCGGGTGGAAGAGACCTCCGGCAGCGCAACGACGCTGATTACATGCCGTTACGTACTGCCGGAGGCGCAGTGGATGTTTCCCTGACCCTGTGGGTCCTGACGATCGTGGGCCTCAGTGCCCTGATCGCGGTCGACTTCTTCATCGGCCGCAAGCCGCACGACGTGTCCATCAAGGAAGCCGGCATCTGGACCGCCGTATGGATCGTCCTGGCCGGTCTCTTCGGGATCGGCCTGCTGATCTTCGGCGGCGGACAGCCCGCCGGCGAGTACTTCGCGGGCTTCATCACCGAGAAGTCGCTCAGCGTCGACAACCTCTTCGTCTTCGTCCTGATCATGGCGAGGTTCGCGGTCCCCTCCCAGTACCAGCAGCGCGTCCTGCTCATCGGTGTGCTGATAGCCCTGGTCCTGCGGGCCGTCTTCATCGCCGCCGGCGCCGCGATCATCACCAGCTTCTCGTGGGTGTTCTACCTCTTCGGCGCCTTCCTGATCTGGACCGCCTGGAAGCTCATCCAGGAGGCCCGCGCCGGCCAGGAGGACGAGGAATACGAGGAGAACAAGCTGCTCAAGGCCGCCGAGCGCAAGTTCGGTGTCGCCGACCGCTACCACGGCACCAAGCTGTGGATCCAGCAGAACGGCAAGCGGGTCATGACCCCGATGCTCGTCGTGATGCTCGCGATCGGCACCACCGACGTGCTCTTCGCCCTCGACTCCATCCCCGCGATCTTCGGCCTGACGCAGGACCCGTACATCGTCTTCACGGCCAACGCGTTCGCCCTGATGGGCCTGAGGCAGCTTTACTTCCTCATCGGCGGCCTGCTGAAGAAGCTGGTCCACCTCAGCTACGGCCTGTCGGTCATCCTGGGCTTCATCGGCGTGAAGCTGGTGCTCCACGCGCTGCACGAGTCCGGGGTCCATGTCCCCGAGATCAGCATCCCGGTCTCGCTCGGCGTGATCTGCTCCGTCCTGATCGTCACCACGATCACCAGCCTGCGCGCCTCGAAGAAGCAGGCCGAGGCCGAGACGGCGCACACGAAGAGCGAAGGCGCTCCGCAGGAGAGCATCGACGCCTGACGACGGACGACGTAGGAACAACCACCCCCGGGAGCGCTGCGCGGCGAATTGCCGCTCGCCGCTCCCGGTGCTTGCTTGGTGCACAGCGCGTTCCCCGGCCCGGGGACGCCGTGGCCGGGTGAGGTGTGCCCATGAAGTTCGTACAGATCATCGACTTCGAGACCGAGCGCCTGGAGGAGATGCAGAAGCTGCTGGCGGAGTTCGCCCAGCGCCACGCCGGAAGGCCGGGCGGCCCCACGCACCGCGCCCTGCTCAAGGACCGCGACAACCCCCGCCGCTATCTGGCGCTGATCGAGTTCGAGTCGTACGACGACGCCATGCGCAACAGCGACGACCCGGAGACGGCCGAGCTCGCCGAGCAGCTGGGCGCGCTGGGCATCGGAGAGCGCGTCTACACCAACTGCGACCTGCTGGAGTCCGACGTCATGTAGCCGCCCCGCGGCTGGTGGACGGGCCCGGTGCCGGAGTCGCCGCCGGCACCGGGCGAGTCTCCGGCAGCAGGGCGAAACAGCCGAGGCTGAGCAGCGCGATCCCGGTCAGATACGCGCCGACACCCCACGGCACCCGCCCGCCCTGCTCGGCGAGCGCAGTCGCCGCGATCGGCGTCAGCGCGCCCCCGACCACCCCGCCGAGGTTGTAGCCCACCGCGGCGCCCGTGCAGCGCACCCGCGGCTCGTACAGCTCCGGCAGATACGCGGCGATCACCGCGAACATCGTGACGAAGGCGACCAGCGCGCCCAGGAAACCGAGGAACATCCACAGCGGCTCGCCCGTCGCGAGCAACGCCATCATCGGGAACATCCACAGCGCGGAGGCCGCACAGCCCACCAGGCACAGCGGCCGCCGCCCGAACCGGTCGCCCAGCAGCGCCGCCAGCGGGGTCAGCGCGCCCTTCACCACCACAGCGGCCATGATGCAGGCCAGCATGACCGTACGGCCCACGCCGAGCCGCTGCGTCGCGTACGCCAGGGACCACGTCGTCACGGCGTAGAAGACCGCGTACCCGGCGGCGAGCCCGCCCGCTGTCAGCAGCACCAGCCGCCAGTGGTGACGCACCACTTCGGCGAGCGGCACACGCGCGTGGTCGTCGATCTCCAGGAACCGCGGGCTCTCCGTGAGCGACGCCCGCAGCCACAGCCCCGCCGCCGCCGGCACCCCGGCCGCCCAGAACGGGATCCGCCACCCCCACGCGGCGAACTGCGCGTCGGACAGCGTGGCCGACAGCGCCAGCATCACCCCGTTGGCCAGCACGAACCCCACCGCAGGACCCACCTGCGGGAAGCTCGCCCACAGCGCGCGCCGCGCGGCCGGGGCATGCTCCGCGGTCAGCAGGACCGCACCGCCCCACTCCCCGCCGAGCCCCAGCCCCTGCAGGAAGCGCAGCAGGAGCAGCAGCAGGGGAGCGGTCACCCCGATCGCGTCGTACGTCGGCACGCAGCCGACCGCGACCGTCGACGCGCCGGTCAGCACCAGCGATACGACGAGCACCGGTCGGCGCCCGTGCCGGTCCCCGACGTGCCCGAACAGCACGGACCCCAGCGGCCGCGCCACAAAGCCCACACCGAACGTGCCGAAGGCCGCCAGCGTCCCCGCCGGCGGCGAGAACGTCGGGAAGAACAGCGGCCCCAGGACCAGCGCGGCCGCGGTCCCGTAGACGAAGAAGTCGTAGAACTCGATGGTCAACCACCCACGGTGACCGGGAGTTACGGGCGCGAGCGGAGGTGAGCGTCCCCGTCAGTACGTGACGGTGACGCGCCGGGCGGGCCCGTCGACGCGCACCAGGCCGCCGTACGGGATCACCACTTGCGGATCGGTGTGGCCGAGGTCCACGTCGAGGACGATCACGGTGTCGGGGGCGTAGGCCCGCATGGCGCTCAGCACGGCCTCACGCTGCTCGGCGGCGTAACGGGCGGCCTCCTCGGTGCCGTTGGGGCGCTCGAAGGACCAGGTCTTCGCGCGGCCCATCAGCAGCGCCGAGAAACGCTGGAGCAGCCCGCGCTCGCCCATGGTGCGCAGAACGCGGAAGACCTCCGTGGCGCTCGGCAGCTCTTCCGAGGTCTCCAGGAACAGCACCCCGCCGTCGTACGCGGAGAGGTCCCGCGCGATCTCCCGGTCGGCCATCAGCAGCCAGGCGAGGATCTCCAGACAGCCTCCCCAGCTGCGGCCCTCCACCACCCGGTCGGCGTTCACCCAGGTCCAGCCGGTGCCCGGGCGGGACTGCGGCTCCGTGTCGAACGTGGCCGGATCGGCCCAGTCGCGGTCGATGTCGTTCCAGCGCTCGGCGGGTCGCAGCTCGTACGGGCCCGAGGTGAACAGCGCCGCGCGCAGCGACTCGGCCGTCTGCGGGTGCATCGCGCCCGGGCGGCCCAGTTCGCACATCACGGACCCGCCGTGGTAGCCGACGACGCCGGTGTTGTGGAGATAGGCGAGCAGGTTGGTGTTGTCGCTCAGCCCGAAGAACGGCTTCGGGTTCGCCCGGATCAACTCCCGGTCCAGCAGCGGCAGGACGGTGATCTGATCGTCACCGCCGATCGAGGCGAAGACCGCCTTGACGTCCGGGTCGGCGAACGCCGCGTGGATGTCGTCGGCGCGCTGCCGCGCACTCGCACCCATCGTGCGCGTCGCCGGGTACTCCACCGGTCGCAGCCCGAACTCCTCGCTCAGCCGCTCCAGACCGAGTTCGTAGGGGCGCGGGAAGAGCTCCGGCAGACCGCTGGAGGGCGAGATGACGGCGATGCGGTCCCCGGGCGAGGGCTTGGGCGGATACGAGGGTGTCGTCATGCCAGGAGGCTACGGCTCCGCGCACCGTCGGCGCACCGTGATAAACCGGGTCCGAGCAGCGGTCCCGTACGGGCCGCCCGCCGCCCCCCTTCTGACGGACCGGAGGAACCGTGCCCCGCACCCTGGCCAACGCCCCGATCATGATTCTCAACGGCCCCAACCTGAACCTCCTCGGTCAGCGTCAGCCGGAGATCTACGGGTCCGACACGCTCGCCGACGTCGAGGCGATGTGCGCCAAGGCGGCGGCCGCGTACGGCGGCACGGTGGACTTCCGGCAGTCCAACCACGAGGGCGAGCTGGTCGACTGGATCCACGAGGCCCGGCTGAACCACTGCGGCATCGTCATCAACCCCGGCGCCTACTCGCACACGTCGGTCGCGATCCTGGACGCGCTCAACACCTGCGACGGCCTTCCGGTCCTGGAGGTGCACATCTCCAACATCCACCGGCGCGAGTCGTTCCGGCACCACTCCTACGTCTCGCTGCGCGCCGACGGCGTCATCGCCGGCTGCGGCGTGCAGGGGTACGTGTTCGGGGTGGAGCGGGTCGCGGCCCTCGTGGCGGCGGGGCGGACGGAGGGGTAAGCCCCGCTGACCACCTGCTGGGCGACCTCGCGGGCGAACCGGTGCTGCGGCTCTGTGAACGCGCTCCGGCGCGTCCGCCTGGGCCGCCGGTCGAGGGCGGGGATCGGGAGACCGGCGGCCCCTACCGAGCGGGAGCCGTCATCCCGCGCGGGGCTACGACCAGTTGACCGCGCAACCACGCGTGTGGGGAGCGCGTGCGGCGCGTCAACGCGTGTGCGCCGTTCACACGGGGCGCGCATTCGGCGCGCGCCCCCGCGCGTGTACGGGTGCTCACCACCGCGTGTGCTCCTGGCCTTCACCACCCGCGTGCGTCGCCGACCTTCACCACCCGCGCGCGTGCCACTCCGGCAGCTTCGGTCGCTCCGCGCCCAGCGTGGTGTCGTTGCCGTGCCCCGGGTAGACCCAGGTCTCGTCCGGGAGCACGTCGAAGAGCTTCGTCTCCACGTCGTGGATCAGATTGGCGAACGCCTCCGGATTCTTGCGGGTGTTGCCCACCCCGCCCGGGAAGAGACAGTCCCCGGTGAACACATGGGGATGCCCGTGCGGGTCGTCATAGACCAGGGCGATCGAACCCGGCGTGTGCCCGACCAGATGGCGGGCGGTGAGCTCCACCCGCCCCACCCGGATCACATCGCCGTCGTCCACCAGGACGTCGGTCGGCACCGGGATGCCCTCGGCGTCGTCACGCCCGGCGTACGTCCGCGCGCGCGTGGCCGCCACGACCTCGGCGAGCGCCTGCCAGTGATCGCCGTGCCGGTGGGTGGTGACGACGGACGCGATGCCGTCGTCACCGATCATGCCGAGCAGCGTCCGCGCGTCGTTGGCCGCGTCGATCAGCAGCTGCTCGTCCGTGGCCCGGCAGCGCAGCAGATAGGCGTTGTTGTCCATGGGGCCGACCGCGATCTTGGTGATCATCAGGTCCTTCAGCTCGTGCACATCCGCCGGGCCGCCGACCGTCACCTCTCCGCTGTACGTCATGACGGCAGCCTATAGCGGAGGCAGCCCCGGCAGCGGCCCGCCGGAGACGGTCAGCGCGGATCCGTCGCGGCGCCCGGCGAGCCAGCCCAGGAGGTCGGCCGCGGGGCCGGTGACGGTGACCTCGGGGGCGTCCGCGGCCCGTCCCGTGCGCCACACGCGCGTGCCGTCCGTGAGGTGCGTCGGCGGCACGTCGGGGTGCCCGGTGAACCGCTCGGCGAGGAAGTCGATCTCCCGCTCGGTGAACTCGGGCGGCAGGTCCTCCAGCTCGTACCCGATGCCCAGGTCCACGTGGTGCAGCTCCACCTCCACCCACCTGCGGAACGGCACGCGCGCGGCGGAGTCGGTGACCCCGTTGCGCAGCTCCACCGTGCGCGTCCAGTCCGCGGGCGCGTCCCCGGCCGCCTGGAAGCCGGCCGCGCTCTGCCGCAGGTCGGCGAGGTGTGCGTCGAGGGGGCGCGGGGCGTCCCGCTCGATGTCGCCGTCCCGGGCCTCGCCGGAGGCGTACATGGGGCGGCCCTGGAGGACGTTCACGAGGGCGTCCGCGTTGCGGGAGAGATGCGCCAGTACGTGCCCGCGGCTCCAGCCGGGCAGACGTGACGGCTCGGCGGCGGAGGCGTTGTCCAGCCTGGCGACTGCGGTGAGCAGTCGTTCGGTCGCGTCACGTACAGATGCCAGGTCATGAGCGTGATCAATCATGCTGCTGACCCTAGTCCCGCCACACCTTCGGGTGAAGGTGGTGAAGCGGTGCCGTTAATCGAATGCACGTGCTATATGGTCGGACGTGGCGTCGGGCATGCTGGATGGCCGGGGATTGTTTGCAACCGGTGAATCCGACCGGCGTTGTCAGTGGCTCCCCCTAGTCTGAGAAGGACGGGGGCCCCGCCCCTGTCACTTCTCTCAAGAAAGGTGCGGACCGGCGTGGCCGACCGTCTCATCGTCCGTGGCGCGCGCGAGCACAACCTGAAAAACGTGTCGCTCGACCTGCCCCGGGACTCGCTCATCGTCTTCACGGGCCTGTCCGGGTCGGGCAAGTCCTCCCTGGCCTTCGACACCATCTTCGCCGAGGGTCAGCGACGCTACGTGGAGTCGCTCTCCTCGTACGCCCGCCAGTTCCTCGGCCAGATGGACAAGCCGGACGTCGACTTCATCGAGGGCCTCTCCCCGGCCGTCTCGATCGACCAGAAGTCCACCTCCCGCAACCCGCGCTCCACGGTCGGCACCATCACCGAGGTCTACGACTATCTGCGGCTGCTCTTCGCGCGCATCGGCAAGCCACACTGCCCCGAGTGCGGCCGCCCCATCTCCCGCCAGTCGCCGCAGGCCATCGTCGACAAGGTCCTGGAGCTGCCCGAGGGCAGCCGCTTCCAGGTGCTGTCGCCGCTGGTGCGGGAGCGCAAGGGCGAGTTCGTCGACCTCTTCGCGGACCTGCAGACCAAGGGCTACTCCCGCGCGCGGGTGGACGGCGAGACCGTCCAGCTGTCCGACCCGCCCACGCTGAAGAAGCAGGAGAAGCACACCATCGAGGTGGTCGTCGACCGCCTCACCGTCAAGGACTCCGCCAAGCGCCGCCTCACCGACTCCGTCGAGACCGCCCTCGGCCTGTCCGGCGGCATGGTCGTGCTCGACTTCGTCGACCTCCCCGAGGACGACCCCGAGCGCGAGCGCATGTACTCGGAGCACCTGTACTGCCCGTACGACGACCTGTCCTTCGAGGAGCTGGAGCCGCGCTCCTTCTCCTTCAACTCGCCCTTCGGCGCCTGCCCCGAGTGCACCGGCATCGGCACGCGCATGGAGGTCGACCCCGAGCTGATCGTCCCCGACCCGGACAAGAGCCTCGACGAGGGCGCCATCCACCCCTGGTCGCACGGCCACACCAAGGACTACTTCGGCCGTCTCATCGGCGCCCTCGCCGACGCGCTGGGCTTCCGGACCGACATCCCCTTCGCCGGTCTCCCGCAGCGCGCCAAGAAGGCCCTGCTCCACGGCCACAAGACCCAGATAGAGGTCCGCTACCGCAACCGGTACGGACGCGAGCGGGTGTACACCACCCCCTTCGAGGGCGCCGTGCCCTTCGTCAAGCGCCGGCACAGCGAGGCGGAGTCCGACGCCAGCCGTGAGCGCTTCGAGGGCTATATGCGCGAGGTGCCCTGCCCCACCTGTGAGGGCACGCGCCTGAAGCCGATCGTCCTCGCGGTCACGATCATGGAGAAGTCGATCGCCGAGGTCTCCGCGATGTCCATCAGCGACTGCGCGGACTTCCTGGGCGAGCTGAGGCTCACCGCGCGCGACAAGAAGATCGCCGAGCGTGTGCTGAAGGAGGTCAACGAGCGGCTGCGCTTCCTGGTCGACGTCGGCCTGGACTACCTCTCGCTCAACCGCGCGGCCGGCACCCTCTCCGGCGGCGAGGCCCAGCGCATCCGCCTGGCCACCCAGATCGGCTCCGGCCTCGTCGGCGTCCTCTACGTCCTCGACGAGCCGTCCATCGGTCTGCACCAGCGCGACAACCACCGCCTGATCGAGACCCTCGTCCGCCTGCGCGACATGGGCAACACGCTCATCGTCGTCGAACACGACGAGGACACCATCAAGGTCGCCGACTGGATCGTCGACATCGGCCCCGGCGCCGGCGAGCACGGCGGCAAGGTCGTGCACAGCGGTTCCCTGAAGGAGCTGCTCGCCAACGCCGAGTCGCAGACCGGGCAGTACCTGTCCGGCAAGAAGTCGATCCCCCTGCCCGACATCCGGCGCCCGCTCGACCCCTCCCGCCGGCTCACCGTGCACGGCGCCCGCGAGAACAACCTGCGCGACATCGACGTCTCCTTCCCGCTCGGCGTGTTCACCGCGGTCACCGGCGTCTCCGGCTCCGGCAAGTCGACGCTGGTCAACGACATCCTGTACACCCACCTCGCCCGCGAGCTCAACGGCGCCCGCAATGTGCCCGGGCGGCACACGCGCGTGGAGGGTGACGACCTCGTCGACAAGGTCGTGCACGTCGACCAGTCGCCCATCGGCCGCACCCCGCGCTCCAACCCGGCGACGTACACCGGCGTCTTCGACCACATCCGCAAGCTGTTCGCCGAGACCACCGAGGCGAAGGTCCGTGGCTACCTGCCCGGCCGCTTCTCCTTCAACGTCAAGGGCGGCCGCTGCGAGAACTGCTCCGGTGACGGCACCATCAAGATCGAGATGAACTTCCTCCCGGACGTCTACGTCCCGTGCGAGGTCTGCCACGGCGCCCGCTACAACCGGGAGACGCTGGAGGTCCACTACAAGGGCAAGTCCATCGCCGAGGTCCTGAACATGCCGATCGAGGAAGCCATGCACTTCTTCGAGGCCGTCCCGGCGATCAACCGCCACCTGAAGACGCTGAACGACGTCGGCCTCGGCTACGTCCGGCTCGGCCAGTCCGCGACCACCCTGTCCGGCGGTGAGGCCCAGCGCGTCAAGCTCGCCAGCGAGCTGCAGAAGCGCTCCACCGGCCGCACGGTCTACGTCCTGGACGAGCCGACCACCGGTCTGCACTTCGAGGACATCAGCAAGCTCCTGAAGGTCCTGTCCGGACTGGTCGACAAGGGCAACACGGTCATCGTCATCGAGCACAACCTCGACGTGATCAAGACCGCCGACTGGATCGTCGACATGGGCCCCGAGGGCGGCGCGGGCGGCGGCATCGTCGTCGCCGAGGGCACACCGGAGGAGGTCGCAGGGGTCCCGGCCAGCCACACCGGCAAGTTCCTGCGCGAGATCCTGGACCCGCAGAAGATCAGCGACGCCGCGCCGGTGAAGGCCCCACGCCGGACACCGGCGAAGAAGACGACGCGCGCCCGCAAGGCGTGACGCCCGACACGAACAGCACGGCGCCCCGCGGGAACTCCCCGCGGGGCGCCGTCCGTTGTGCGATCAGCCCTCGCCGGGACAGATCCCCTCTCTGCGGCACGAGACCTCCTGACCGAGCCGCATGTCGCCGCACTGTCGACGGACACATGGTCACCGCCGGCGCCCCCTTCACCGGACGGCTCGCCGCCGTGCCCAGCCTGCCCGCCTCGCACGGCGTCGACACCGTCGACACCCGCACGCGGGCCGACTGCGCCTGTCGTACGCGATGCTGTCCCTCTCCGAGGAGGGTCAGCGGCTGGTGGTGCACCTCCCGGCCGACCAGGCCCCGGCCGCGGCGCTGGACGACCTCAACGGGCGCAAGCCGGGGCCGCTGCGGGCCGTCAGCGGCTGACGGGTCACCCGACCGCTGTCACAGCCCGCCCAGCTCCGAGGCGTACGGCGGCTCCGCCCCCGCGCGGGAACAGGTGATCGCCGCCGCGCGCGCGGCGAACCGCAGCAGCCGCTCCCAGTCGGCCGGGCCGATCCCGTCGAGGGCCGTCGGGGACAGCGCGTCCAGTCGGTCGAGGCCGTGCAGCAGCGCCGCGTTCACGGTGTCGCCGGCGCCGATGGTGTCCACCACGTCGACCTTCTCGCCCGGCACCGAGTGCACACCGCCGTCCCGGGTGAACGCGGTCAGCCCGTCACCGCCCTGGGTGATCACGACGGCCGACGGCCCCGCGGCGAGCCACTCGCGGGGAGTGCCGCCCAGCCAGTGGGCGTCCTCCTCGGACAGCTTGAGCAGGGTCACCGACGGCAGCCAGCTCCGGAAGCGGGCCCGGTAGGCGTCCGCGTCGGGGATCAGCCCCGGCCGGATGTTCGGGTCGAGAGAGGTGAACAGGCCGCGCCCGGCCGCGGACCGCATCAGCTGCTCGTAGGCGCTCGCGCCGGGCTCCAGGACGAGCGAGCAGGTGCCGAAGGAGACCGCGCGGGTCCCGGCGGGCAGTTCGGCCGGGGCCGTGAACAGGCGGTCGGCGGTGCCGTCGACGTAGAACGAGTAGGCGGCCGAACCGCTCTCGTCGATCGTGGCGACCGCGAGCGTGGTCGGCTCCGGACCGCGCTGCACTCCGGAGACGTCCACCCCCGCGCGGCCCAGCCCGTCCAGCAGGGCCTCGCCGAAGGCGTCCTCGGAGGTGCGGGAGGCGAAGGCGGTGGGCGAGCCGAGCCGCCCGAGGGCCAAGGCGGTGTTGTACGGGCCGCCGCCCAGCGCCGGCCGCAGATCCGCGAGGGCACCCGCGCCCTGCGGTACCAGGTCGATCAGTGCCTCACCGGCGACGACGATCACGGGCGGTTCCTTTCGGGGACGGGGGAGCGGGAGGCGTGAGCGGCTGCTCGGCGCACCCGCAGGAGGTGCGGTGGACGAAGGCGCAGGGAAGCCGCACGGTGCGGGCCGGGCGGTCCGGGGCGGCGAGCCGGTCGAGGAGCACCTGGACGGCCCGGACGCCGATCTCCCGGCTGGGCTGGGCGATCGCGGTGAGCCGGGGCGAGAACAGGTCGGCCCAGGGGAAGTCGTCGAAGGAGCACAGCGCGATGTCCTCGGGCACCGACCGGCCGTGCTCGCCCAGGGCGCGCAGCGCGCCGAGGGTCATGGCGTTGTTGGCGGTGACGAGGGCGGTCGGCGGGGTGGCGAGGGACAGCAGGGCGGCGGTGGCCTGCTCGGCGCCGGCGGAGGCGGAGTCGCCGTGGACCAGGAGCCGCTCGTCATAGGGAAGCCCGGCGGCCGCGAGACCGTGCCGGTAGCCGGAGACGCGCTCGGTGGTGGTGCTGAGGCCGGGCAGCCCCGCGACCAGGGCGATCCTGCGGTGGCCGAGGCCGGCCAGGTGGCCGACCAGGTCGGCCATCGGCGCGGCGTTCTCGGCGCAGACCTGGTCGAAGCCGGGCGTGTCGTGGGCCGCGCCGTCCACCGTCCGGTCGAGCAGGACGGTCGGCACGGCATGCCGGGTGAGGTAGGTGAGCAGGCCGCCCGGTTCGGCGGAGGGGGCGACGATCAGGCCGTCCACCCGGCGTTCGTGCAGCAGCTGGACGACCTTGCGCTCGTGCGCGGGGTCGTCGTGCGGGTCGGCGATCAGCAGGCTGTAGCCGTGCTCCAGGGCGCTCGCCTCGACGCCCTGGAGGATCTCCGTGAAGTAGGGGTTGCTGATCGCGGACACCGCGAGCCCGATGGAGCGGGTGCGGGCGGTCACCAGGGAACGGGCCAGCGTGTTGGGCGTGTAGCCGAGTTCGTCGATGGCGTCGAGGACGGCCTGGCGGGTGTGGGGAAGGACCGGGCGGGTGTCGTTCAGGACGTGCGAGACGGTCGCGACGGACACCCCGGCGAACCGCGCGACATCGGCCATGGTCGCCATGACGCCTCCCTCCAAGGACGCTGTCTCCCGGTCGCGGCCCGCTCTCCAGGGGCACCCGCGAGCCGTGTGTGGCGGCAACGTATCTCATCCCGGCCATGACGTAAACGCTTGCGCAAGCGTTTACGTCCACCCAACCCGCCGCAACCCCGTCCGATCCCCGGCGGTATCGTGCGCGTGACCGCCCGCACGGCGTCCTGAAGATTTCCGAACGGTTTTGACAGTTCCGAACAGTTCGCACAGTTCCGATCAGTGGAGTCCCTCATGCCCGGCCGACCCTCCGCGACCCGCCGTACCGTCCTGCGCGGGGCGGCCCTCACACCCGTCGCCGGGCTCGGCACGGCCGCCTGCTCGCCGCTCAGTGGCACCACCGTGGCGGCCACGCCCACGGCACCGGTCGAGCTGGGTGCGGAGAACGAGGTCGAGCAGGGCGGCGCCAAGCTCTACCAGGACCACAACGTGGTGGTCAGCCGGTCGGCCGACGGCACGCTGACGGCGTACAGCTCGGTGTGCACGCACGGGGGGTGCGCCATGAACAAGCTCGACGGCACCAAGCTGATCTGCCCGTGCCACGGCAGCAGGTTCGACGCCACGAACGGCGAGGTGCTGCGGGGCCCGGCCTCCGTGAACCTGCCCCGGCTGTCGGTCAAGGCCGAGAACGGCAAGCTGGTGGCGGGCCCGGCCGCCTGATCGGACGTGCCTGCCCTGCCCCGGGCTCCCTCACTCCCAGTCCCAGCCGATCCCCACCATCCTCGACCGCATGCGCGGCTCGACGAGGTGGACCGAGTGGTGTCGGCCGCTCAGGGGCAGTTCCTGGCGGCCGGCGCGGGGTGCCGCGGCCGAGTGCTGGGTGAAGCGGTGGCAGCGCACGGGCAGCGCGCTCGCGTCGAACCGGACCTGGAGCGCGTACTGGCCGCCGGTCGGCCCGAAACCACGGACGTACTCGTGTGAGACGCCCGCCGTGCCGTCCTCGACGCCGTAGCGGAAGAGGAAGGTGTCCCCGGACCGCAGCCGGGTGTCGAAGAGCAGCTCTGCGACCAGGATGCCGGTGTCGTGGTGCCGGCGGACGCGCCCGGTGCGGCAGTTCTCCAGGGCGTGCACCGCCATCCGCTCCGGCGCGCAGCCGGGGTCGCCCTGGTGCACGGCCAGGAAGCGGTCGGTGCCGTCCCGGTGGGCGCGCACGATGTGGTGCGCCTCGCGGCCCAGCAGCTCGCGGCGGGCGCCGATGTGCACCCGCTCGTGGTGGCCGAGGGTGTGCAGACCCCCGTCCAGCGGGATGCCGAGGCCGCCGAGCAGGTCCCGCAGGACGTCCGACGCCTCCAAGTAGGAGCGGTAGGAACGGACGGCCCGGCGCCCGGGCGCCGCGGTGTCGTCGGCCTGCGCGAGCAGACGGATCAGCGACTCCTCCGGCAGCCGCAGGATCTCCTCCAGAGCCCGTACGGCGCGCAGCGACTCGGGGCGCTGCGGGCGCCGGGCGCCCTGCTGCCAGTAGCTGAGACTCGTCACCCCGACCTTGACCCCGTGGCGCGACAGATGGTGCTGGACGCGCTGGAGGGGCAGCCCACGGGCGGCGATGGCGGCGCGCAGCGCCACATGGAAGGGCCCGCCCCGCAGGGCCGCGTCGAGCTCCGCTGCGACGTCGTCGGCGCTGTCGTGGACGGCGACGTCTGCGGGGACGTCCGCCGAGACGCCTGCGGAGTCGTCCGCACCGATGTCCGCGGCGGCGTCCGCGTGCTGTGTGGCGTGCAGCATGCAGGGGCCTCTCTGTGAAAGCTCACAACGGTTGGTCAGACCGTTTCCCGTGGGTGTGCCAGGCCCTGCCCCCGTGGACGCCCGGCCGCTTCCCCCCGCGTCCGGCGTCGTGCACGGCCCGAGTTCCCCCGCATTGAAGCGTGTTGACCGATCCCCGACAACACCTCGGGCACGGCATCAGGGCACGATTGGCCGAGTCCGTGGCCTTGCCCAGGGGCCGCTGGCCAGCCGATACGGCCGCGTGTTGGCCATGAGAGGCTCACCGCGTGACGGAGACATGGCGGCTCGAAGACACCCCGGCATCCGTGACGGCGGACGGCGCTTCCGGGATGCGGCCTGGTTGAGTGAGCGGCCGCGGGCCGGGAATCCGGCGCCCCCGGACACCGTCACCGGACGTTGTCCACAGCCCCGCCGGAGTGTCACCCCGCGCCAGTAGGGTGTGAGACATGGCCGATCCCTCCAGCTACCGCCCCAGGCCGGGAGACATCCCGGACTCTCCCGGGGTGTACCGGTTCCGTGACGAGCACCGTCGGGTGATCTACGTCGGGAAGGCGAAGAGCCTGCGTCAGCGCCTGGCGAACTACTTCCAGGACCTGACCGGCCTGCACCCCCGCACCCGCACGATGGTGACCACCGCCGCGTCCGTGGAGTGGACGGTGGTGTCCACGGAGGTGGAGGCGCTCCAGCTGGAGTACTCCTGGATCAAGGAGTACGACCCCCGGTTCAACGTCAAGTACCGCGACGACAAGAGCTACCCGTACCTCGCGGTGACGATGAACGAGGAGTTCCCGCGCGTCCAGGTGATGCGTGGCCACAAGAAGAAGGGCGTGCGGTACTTCGGTCCGTACGCGCACGCGTGGGCGATCCGTGACACCGTCGACCTGCTGCTGCGCGTCTTCCCGGTACGGACCTGCTCCGCCGGTGTCTTCAAGAACGCCGCCCGCACCGGCCGGCCCTGCCTGCTCGGCTACATCGGCAAGTGCTCCGCGCCCTGCGTGAAGCGCGTCTCCGCCGAGGACCACCGCGAACTGGCCGAGGAGTTCTGCGACTTCATGACCGGCCGCACCGGCACCTACCTCCGCCGTCTGGAGAAGCGGATGACGGAGGCGGCCGAGGAGATGGAGTACGAGCGGGCCGCCCGCCTGCGCGACGACATCGAGGCCCTGAAGAAGGCCATGGAGAAGAACGCGGTCGTGCTCGCCGACGCGACCGACGCCGACCTGATCGCGGTCGCCGAGGACGAGCTGGAGGCGGCCGTCCAGATCTTCCACGTCCGCGGCGGACGGGTGCGCGGCCAGCGCGGCTGGGTCACCGACAAAGTGGAGGCCGTCACCACCGCCGACCTCGTCGAGCACGCCCTGCAGCAGCTCTACGGCGAGGAGACCGGCGACGCCGTCCCCAAGGAGGTCCTGGTCCCCGCCCTGCCCGACCCGGTGGAGCCGGTCCAGGAGTGGCTCACCGGCCGCCGCGGCTCCGGCGTCTCCCTGCGCGTCCCGCAGCGCGGCGACAAACGCGCCCTCATGGAGACCGTCGAGCGCAACGCCCAGCAGGCCCTCGTCCTGCACAAGACCAAGCGCGCCTCCGACCTCACCACGCGCTCGCGTGCCCTGGAGGAGATCGCCGACGCCCTCGACCTGGACAGCGCCCCGCTGCGCATCGAGTGCTACGACATCTCGCACCTCCAGGGCGACGACGTGGTCGCGTCCATGGTCGTCTTCGAGGACGGTCTGGCCCGCAAGAGCGAGTACCGCCGCTTCCAGATCAAGGGCTTCGAAGGCCAGGACGACGTGCGCTCCATGCACGAGGTGATCACCCGCCGTTTCCGGCGCTATCTGGCCGAGAAGGAGCGCACCGGGGAGTGGGCCGACGGCGAGACCACCCTCACCGACGCCGACGCGCCCCTCGACCCCCTCGGCGGCGACACACCCGACGGCTCCCCCAGGGACCCCCTGAAGGACTCCCTCAAGGACGACGACGGCCGCCCCCGCAAGTTCGCCTACCCGCCCCAGCTGGTCGTCGTCGACGGCGGCCGACCGCAGGTCGTGGCCGCCCGGCGCGCGCTCGACGAGCTCGGCATCGACGACATCGCCGTGTGCGGCCTCGCCAAGCGCCTGGAGGAGGTCTGGCTGCCCGATGACGACGACCCGGTCGTCCTGCCCCGCACCAGCGAGGGCCTCTACCTGCTGCAACGCGTCCGCGACGAGGCGCACCGGTTCGCGATCACCTACCAGCGCGCCAAACGCGCCAAGCGGTTCCGCGCCGGCCCGCTGGACGACGTACCGGGCCTCGGTGAGACCCGCAAGCAGGCGCTGATCAAACACTTCGGCTCGGTGAAGAAGCTGCGGGCCGCCACGATCGAGCAGATCTGCGAGGTCCCGGGCATAGGCCGCAAGACGGCCGAGACCATCACGGCGGCCCTGGCCCGGGCGGCCCCGGCCGCCCCCGCCGTGAACACGGCGACCGGAGAGATCATTGAAGACGAGGAACCCGACACGACGGCGGGTTCCCCCGGGCAACCGGTGACAGCGGGAGCCCCGGACGAACGACGGGGGCAGGAGACATGACCGAGCACGAACAGCAGCCCACAGCACAGCGAGATCAGGCGCACCCGGAGACGGCCCCCGACACGGCCAGGACCTCCGCACGCCACGACAACGGAGCACAGGTGAGTACGGACAGCACGCCCCCCGGCATCCCGGAGGCGGCCATTCCAGAGCTGGTGATCATCTCCGGCATGTCCGGAGCCGGCCGGTCCACGGCCGCCAAGTGCCTGGAGGACCTCGGCTGGTTCGTCGTCGACAACCTGCCGCCCGCCCTGATCCCCACCATGGTGGAACTGGGCGCCCGCTCCCAGGGCAACGTGGCGCGGATCGCGGTCGTCGTCGACGTCCGCGGCCGCCGCTTCTTCGACAACCTCCGCGAGTCCCTCGCCGACCTGGAGGCCAAGCACGTCACCCGGCGGATCGTCTTCCTGGAGTCCTCCGACGACGCCCTGGTGCGCCGCTTCGAGTCCGTGCGCCGCCCGCACCCCCTTCAGGGCGACGGCCGGATCGTCGACGGCATCGCCGCCGAGCGGGAGCTGCTGCGCGAGCTGCGCGGCGACGCCGACCTGGTGATCGACACCTCCAGCCTCAACGTGCACGAACTGCGCGCCAAGATGGACGCCCAGTTCGCCGGAGAGGAAGAGCCCGAGCTGCGGGCCACCGTCATGTCCTTCGGCTACAAGTACGGCCTGCCGGTGGACGCCGACCTCGTCGTCGACTGCCGCTTCCTGCCCAACCCGCACTGGGTGCCGGAGCTGCGCCCCTTCACCGGCCTGAACGAGGAAGTCTCCGGTTACGTCTTCAACCAGCCCGGCGCGAAGGAGTTCCTCGACCGGTACGCGGAGCTTCTGCAGCTGATCGCCACGGGCTACCGTCGGGAGGGCAAGCGTTACGTGACCATCGCCGTCGGGTGTACGGGCGGCAAACACCGGTCCGTGGCGATGTCGGAGAAGCTCGCCGCGCGCCTCGCGGCCGAGGGCGTGGAGACGGTGGTCGTACACCGGGACATGGGACGGGAATGACAGGACGTACACCGCGGCTGAGCCGGCTGCGCAGAGTGGTGCCCGAAGGGCGCGCAGGCCGGCCGGTCGAGGCCCGCGGCGGCAGAGCGCGCCGCCGCGGAACCCAGCCCAAGGTGGTCGCCCTCGGCGGCGGCATGGGGCTGTCCGCCTCGCTCGCCGCGCTGCGCCGGATCACCGGCGACCTCACCGCCGTCGTCACCGTGGCCGACGACGGCGGTTCCAGTGGCCGGCTGCGCGACGAGCTGGGGGTCCTGCCGCCCGGCGACCTGCGCAAGGCGCTGGCCGCGCTCTGCGGCGACGACGACTGGGGTCAGACCTGGGCCCGCGTCATCCAGCACCGCTTCCAGTCCCAGGGCGAGATCAACGGCCACGCGGTGGGCAACCTGCTGATCGTCGCCCTGTGGGAGCAGCTCGGCGACCATGTCCAGGCCCTCGACCTGGTCGGCAAGCTGCTGGGCGCGCAGGGGCGGGTGCTGCCCATGTCCGCCGTACCGCTGGAGCTGCAGGCCATGGTCAAGGGCCACGACCCCGCCCGCCCGGACGAGGTCGACACCGTCCGGGGCCAGGCGACGGTCGCGCTCACCCCGGGCGAGGTCCAGTCCGTGCACCTGGTGCCGCACGACCCGCCCGCCGTCCCGGAGGCCGTCGCCGCCGTCCTGGACGCCGACTGGGTGGTGCTGGGGCCCGGCTCCTGGTTCTCCTCGGTCATGCCGCACCTGCTCGTGCCCGAGCTGCTGGACGCTCTCGTGCAGACCAAGGCACGCCGGGTGCTCTCGCTGAATCTCGCTCCGCAGCCGGGGGAAACCGACGGCTTCTCCCCGCAGCGTCATTTGGAGGTTTTGGGGCGACACGCCCCTAAACTCGCCCTGGACGTGGTGCTGGCCGACGAGGCCGCCGTGCCCGACCGCGACTCTCTCATCGACGCCGCCAAACGGTTCGGGGGCGCGGTGGAGCTGGCGCCCGTGGCCCGGCCCGACGGGACTCCGCGGCATGATCCGGAGCTGCTGGCCGCCGCGTACGACCGTATTTTTCGGATGCATGGAAGGATCGGCCCATGGCGATGACGGCAGCGGTGAAGGACGAGATCTCCCGGCTCCCCGTCACCCGGACCTGCTGCAGAAAGGCGGAGGTCTCCGCCGTCCTGCGGTTCGCCGGCGGCCTTCACCTGGTGAGCGGGCGCATCGTGATCGAGGCGGAGCTGGACACGGCGATGGCGGCCCGCAGGCTCAAGCGGGACATCCTGGAGATCTTCGGCCACAGCTCGGAGCTGATCGTGATGGCGCCGGGCGGGCTGCGCCGCGGGTCGCGCTTCGTGGTGCGCGTGGTCGCCGGAGGTGACCAGCTGGCCCGCCAGACCGGCCTGGTGGACGGCCGGGGCCGCCCGATCCGGGGGCTGCCGCCGCAGGTCGTCTCCGGGGCCACCTGTGACGCGGAGGCGGCCTGGCGCGGGGCCTTCCTGGCGCACGGCTCGCTCACCGAGCCGGGCCGCTCCTCCTCCCTGGAGGTGACCTGCCCCGGTCCCGAGGCCGCGCTCGCCCTGGTCGGTGCCGCCCGCCGGCTGTCCATCGCCGCGAAGGCCCGCGAGGTGCGCGGCGTCGACCGGGTCGTGGTCCGCGACGGCGACGCCATCGGCGCGCTGCTCACCCGGCTGGGCGCCCATGAGTCGGTGCTGGCCTGGGAGGAGCGCCGGATGCGCCGCGAGGTGCGCGCCACGGCGAACCGGCTCGCCAACTTCGACGACGCCAACCTGCGCCGCTCCGCCCGGGCCGCCGTCGCCGCGGGCGCCCGCGTCCAGCGCGCCCTGGAGATCCTCGGCGACGACGTCCCCGAGCACCTCGCGGCGGCGGGCCGACTGCGCATGGAGCACAAGCAGGCGTCCCTGGAGGAGCTGGGCGCGCTCGCCGACCCGCCGTTGACGAAGGACGCGGTGGCCGGACGCATCCGCCGGCTGCTGGCGATGGCCGACAAGCGCGCCGCCGACCTCGGCATCCCGGGCACGGAGGCCAACCTCACGGAGGAGCTGGCCGACAACCTGGCCGGCTGAGGAAGCAGGCCGAAAACGCTGACGCGCCGAAAACGCTGACGCGCCGAACGAACTGATGCGCCGAACGAGCTGATACGCCGAAAAAGCTGATACGTCGTCAAAGCGCCGGTGCGGGAACCCTTTCGGGTGATCGCGTCGGCGCTTCGGCGTGCCGGAGGCGCCCTTGACTCGATCATGAACTGTCATGAGCCTGGCATCTGTTCGCTGCTGTGGCGGACCCACACCAGGGGGGTTCATGAGACAAAGAGCGAGATCGATCCTCGCTGTCGGCGCGCTCCTGATCGGCGGTGCGAGCCTCGCACCCATGGCCCAGGCGCAGAACGGCGGTTCGGCGCCGAAGGGCGACCCGAACGAGGTCAAGGTCTTCCGCGCCGACGTCACCAAGCAGCAGGTACCCCTGCTGCTGGCGGCCGGTCAGGACGGTCATGAACTGAGCGAGGTGGTGCCCGACCAGGGCGAGGCCACCGTCGAGGTCTACCTCACCGACGGCCAGGCCGAGCAGCTGGAGAAGCAGGGCGTCGACCTCACGGAGCACACCCTCACCGCGAAGGCCGAGAACCGTGTCGAGGCGGCCGCCGACGGCGTGTTCCGCCCGTACGGCGGCAACGGCGGCATCAAGGAGGAGATCCTCCGCGCCAGCCGGCAGAACCCCGGCCTCACCAAGGTCGTCTCCATCGGCAAGACCATCAAGGGCCAGGACATCCTCGCCCTGAAGCTCAGCAAGAACGCGAAGAAGACCAAGGACGGCTCCAAGCCCGCCGTGCTGTACCTGTCCAACCAGCACGCGCGCGAGTGGATCACGCCGGAGATGACCCGCCGGCTGATGCACCACTACCTGGACAACTACCGGACCGACAAGCGCATCAAGAAGCTCGTCGACACCACCGAACTGTGGTTCGTGATCTCGGCCAACCCCGACGGCTACGACTACACCTTCCAGGACTCCACCACCCGCCTGTGGCGCAAGAACCTGCGGGACGTCAACGGCGACGGCGTCATCTCCACCGGCGACGGCGTCGACCTCAACCGCAACTTCGCCTACAAGTGGGGCTACGACGACGAGGGTTCGTCCCCAGACCCCGCCAGCCAGACCTACCGCGGCGCGAGCCCGGCCTCCGAGCCCGAGACCAAGGCGCTGGACGCCTTCCAGAAGCGCATCGGCTTCACGTACGGCATCAACTACCACTCCGCCGCCGAACTCATCCTCTACGGCGTCGGCTGGCAGGTCGCCACCGACAGCCCGGACGACGTGCTGTACAAGGCACTCGCCGGCACGCCGGACAACCCCGCGGTCCCCGGCTACCACCCGCAGGTCTCCTCGGAGCTGTACACCACCAACGGCGAGGCGGACGGCCACGCGGCCAACGTCAACGGCCTGGCGATGTTCACCCCCGAGATGTCGACCTGTCAGACCGTGTCGAACCTCGACCCCAACGACCAGTGGAACGCCGCCGACTGCCGGTCGGTGTTCAACTTCCCCGACGACGAGAAGCTGATCCAGCAGGAGTTCGAGAAGAACATCCCGTTCGCGCTGTCCGTCGCCGAGAGCGCCGCGCACCCGGACACCCCGAAGTCCTCCGTCGGCCTCACGGCCGCCGACTTCACCCCGGCGCCCTTCACCACGTCGTACTCGCGCGGCGCCGACCAGGAGGTCTCCGTCGTCGTCCGCAAGTCGGTGCGCGACAAGGAGCTGAAGTACCGCGTCAACGGCGGCCGCGTCAAGGCCATGGCCCTGCGGCCCTGGAGGGGCGGCGAGACCTACGGCGGTGACGACAACCTCTACTTCGACGAGTACCGGGCCAAGGTCAAGGACGGCGACCCGGGCGACAAGGTCGAGGTGTGGTTCACCGGCGAGACGAAGAACGGCAAGAAGGTCTCCGGCGAGCACTTCACCTACACCGTGGCCGAGCGGCCCCGCGCGGACGTCCTCGTCGTCGCCGAGGAAGGCGCGCCCGCCGCACAGGCACAGACCTACGTCGACGCGCTGAAGGCCAACGGCCGCAAGGCGATCGTCTGGGACGTCGCCACCCAGGGCGTGCCCGACGCGCTCGGTGTGCTCGGCCACTTCGGCACGGTCGTCCACTACACGGGCGACAGCCGCCCCGGCAACCCGACCCAGCTCGAACTGCGCGCCTACCTCAACGAGGGCGGCAAGCTGATCGAGGCCGGCGAGCTGGCCGGCGGCAGCGTCGACCTCGGCGACGGCACCCCGTCGAACGACTTCAGCCAGTACTACCTGGGCGCGTACTCCCGTACGTCCACCCCGGGCGCCACCGGCTTCACCGGCTCGGGCCGGCTGCTCGGCTTCGCCGGGCCCCTCGGCACGGCACCCGGCAACCCGCTGGACAGGGCGGGCACCTACGGCGTCACCTCCGACGAACTGCCGGCCGACACCTTCCCGCAGTTCGCCAGCGCGGGCGCCGGGCAGTTCGCCGGCACGGTCAACCCCTACGGGCCGTACGCCGGCTCCTACATGGCCGCCGCCGTGCACACCGACAACGCCTACAAGCGCCTCACCCGCACCATCGACCTCACCGGAGTGTCCGCAGCCGACCGGCCGACCCTGCGCGGCCAGCTGCTGTGGGACACGGAACCCGGCTACGACAACGCGCTGGTCGAGGTGCACACGGTCGGCGCCGACGACTGGACCACGCTCCCCGAGGCGGGCGGAGCCACCAGCACCGTCGTACCGGAGGAGTGCGGGGCCGGGTTCTACCTCGCCGGGCACCCCTGGCTGAAGCACTACCTGACCCTGAACGGCACCGAGTGCACCGCGACCGGCACCGCCGGGTCCTGGAACGCCCTCACCGCCTCCTCCAGCGGCTGGCAGCAGGTGAACTTCGACCTGAGCGCCTACGCGGGCCGGAACATCGAGGTCTCGATCAGCTATGTCACCGACCCCGGCAGCGGCGGACACGGTGTCCTCGTCGACGACACCGCGCTCGTGGTCGGCGGCACCGCCGGCCAGACCGAGGGCTTCGAGACCTCGCTCGGCGCCTGGCAGGTCGCCGGTCCGCCGGCGGGCAGCCCGCCCGTGCTGAAGGACTGGACCCGCGCCGGAACGCTGTTCCAGACCTACGGCGCGGTCACCACCGACGACACCGTGCTGCTGGGCTTCGGACTGGAGCACATCACCGCGACGGCCGACCGCAATGCCCTGCTCAAGCGAGCACTGGACGCGCTCGAACGATGACCGCGCGTGTCAACAGGGCTGAACGGACGTAGTCAAAAGGAATGAATGGGCCCAACGGCCTGGGCGGTCCGTACCCTACTGGCGGGTACGGACCGTCCTGCCGTGTATGGGCCAACTCGATGTCACCCCGAAGGCCGCGGGGAGGTAGGGTCGGGGGTGGTCGGGGACATCCCAATACAGCTCGCCGGCACCGCATGGCCGGCGTACCAACGAGGAGATCGGTTCGTGACGATCCGCGTAGGCATCAACGGCTTTGGCCGCATCGGTCGTAACTACTTCCGCGCGCTGCTGGAGCAGGGTGCAGACATCGAGATCGTGGCTGTCAACGACCTGGGTGACACCGCGACCACCGCTCACCTGCTCAAGTACGACACCATCCTGGGTCGCCTCAAGCAGGAGGTCTCGCACACCGCCGACACCATCACCGTCGGCGACCAGACCATCAAGGTCCTCTCCGAGCGCAACCCCGCCGACATCCCGTGGGGCGAGCTGGGCGTCGACATCGTCATCGAGTCCACCGGCATCTTCACCAAGAAGGAAGACGCCGCGAAGCACCTCGCCGGAGGCGCCAAGAAGGTCCTCATCTCGGCTCCGGCCAAGGACGAGGACATCACCATCGTGATGGGCGTCAACCAGGACAAGTACGACCCGGCGAACCACCACGTCATCTCCAACGCCTCCTGCACCACCAACTGCGTGGCGCCCATGGCGAAGGTCCTCGACGAGAACTTCGGCATCGTCAAGGGCCTGATGACCACCGTCCACGCGTACACGAACGACCAGCGCATCCTGGACTTCCCGCACAAGGACCTGCGCCGCGCCCGTGCCGCCGCGGAGAACATCATCCCGACCACCACGGGTGCCGCCAAGGCCACCTCCCTGGTGCTGCCGCAGCTCAAGGGCAAGCTGGACGGCATGGCCATGCGCGTCCCGGTCCCGACCGGCTCCGCCACCGACCTGGTCGTCCAGCTCCAGCGCGAGGTCACCAAGGACGAGGTCAACGCCGCGTTCAAGAAGGCCGCCGACGGCGAGCTGAGGGGCGTCCTCTCCTACACCGAGGACCAGATCGTCTCCTCCGACATCGTCAGCGACCCGGCGTCCTGCACCTTCGACGCCTCCCTGACCATGGTCCAGGAGGGCAACTCGGTGAAGATCCTCGGCTGGTACGACAACGAGTGGGGCTACTCCAACCGCCTCGTCGACCTGACCGTCTTCGTCGGCAACCAGCTCTGATCGCCCCCACCGGCGACCTGATGTGAGAGCAGGGCTCGGGCAGCGCAGCGCCGCGCTGACCGGGCCCTGACTCACGTGCAGACCGGCTGTCTCTACGATCTGGAGCAGCAAAAGCCCTCACCAGGAGTCCTCTTCCATGAAGACGATCGACGAACTCCTCGCCGAAGGAGTGGACGGCAAGCGGGTCTTCGTCCGCGCCGACCTCAATGTGCCGCTCGACGGCGCCACCATCACCGACGACGGCCGGATCCGCGCCGTGCTGCCCACCATCAAGGCCCTCACGGACGCGCGCGCCAAGGTGGTCGTCGCCTCCCACCTCGGCCGCCCCAAGGGCGCCCCGGACCCCGCCTTCTCCCTCGCCCCCGTCGCCTCCCGCCTCGGCGAACTCCTCGGCAGCGCCGTCGCGTTCGCGGCCGACACGGTCGGCCAGTCCGCCCAGGACGCGGTCGCCGGCCTGATGGAGGGCCAGGTCGCCCTCCTGGAGAACCTGCGCTTCAACACCGGCGAAACCGCCAAGGACGACGCCGAGCGCGGCGCCTTCGCCGACAAGCTGGCCGCCCTCGCCGACGTCTACGTCGGCGACGGCTTCGGCGCGGTCCACCGGGGGCACGCCTCGGTGTTCGACCTCCCGGCACGCCTGCCGCACTACGCCGGTCACCTCATCGCCACCGAGGTCGGCGTCCTGAAGAAGCTCACCGAGGACGTCAAGCGCCCCTACGTCGTCGCCCTCGGCGGCGCCAAGGTCTCCGACAAGCTCGCCGTCATCGACCAGCTGCTCGGCAAGGCCGACCGGCTGCTCATCGGCGGCGGCATGGCCTACACCTTCCTCAAGGCCAAGGGCTACGAGGTCGGCATCTCCCTCCTGCAGGAGGACCAGATCCCGGCCGTCACCGAGTACATGAAGCGCGCGGAGCAGAGCGGCGTCGAGCTGGTCCTCCCCGTCGACGTGCTCGTCTCCACCGAGTTCCCCGACCTGAAGACCAAGGCCCCCGCCCACCCCACCACCGTCGCCGCGGACGCCATCCCCGCCGACCAGGAGGGCCTGGACATCGGTCCGGAGACCCGCAAGCTGTACGCCTCGAAGCTCGCCGACGCGGCCACCGTCTTCTGGAACGGCCCCATGGGCGTCTTCGAGCACCCCGACTACGCCGAGGGCACCAAGGCGGTCGCCCAGGCCCTCATCGACTCCCCGGGCTTCACCGTGGTCGGCGGCGGCGACTCCGCCGCGGCCGTGCGCACCCTGGGCTTCGACGAGACGGCATTCGGCCACATCTCGACCGGCGGCGGTGCCTCCCTCGAATACCTCGAGGGCAAGACGCTCCCCGGCCTCGCCGCACTGGAGGACTGACCCTGATGAGCACGCGCACGCCGCTGATGGCGGGCAACTGGAAGATGAACCTCAACCACCTCGAGGCCATCGCCCACGTCCAGAAGCTCGCCTTCGCCCTGTCCGACAAGGACTACGACGCCGTCGAGGTCGCCGTCCTGCCGCCCTTCACCGACCTGCGCTCGGTGCAGACCCTGGTCGACGGCGACAAGCTGAAGATCAAGTACGGCGCCCAGGACATCTCGGCGCACGACGGCGGTGCCTACACCGGCGAGATCTCCGGCCCGATGCTGGCCAAGCTGAAGTGCACCTACGTGGCGATCGGCCACTCCGAGCGCCGCCAGTACCACGCCGAGACCGACGAGATCGTCAACGCCAAGGTCAAGGCCGCCTACAAGCACGGCATCACCCCGATCATGTGCGTCGGCGAGGAGCTGGAGGTCCGCGAGGCCGGCAACGCCGTCCCGCACACCCTCGCCCAGGTCGAGGGCGGCCTGAAGGACCTCCCGGCCGAGCAGGCCGCGACCATCGTGATCGCCTACGAGCCGGTGTGGGCCATCGGCACCGGCAAGGTGTGCGGCGCCGACGACGCCCAGGAGGTCTGCGCCGCCATCCGCGGCAAGCTGGCCGAGCTGTACTCGCAGGACGTCGCCGACCAGATCCGCATCCAGTACGGCGGCTCCGTCAAGGCCGGCAACGTCGCCGAGATCATGGCGCAGGCCGACATCGACGGCGCCCTGGTCGGCGGTGCCTCGCTGGACGCCGACGAGTTCGTCAAGATCGTGCGCTTCCGCGACCAGTGAGTATGCGGTAGCGCCGATCCGTCGTACCCTTGCGGGGTCCAGCACTGTCTGCTGGGCCCCGTCGTCCATACAAGTCCGAGGAAGTTGGTCCAGCCGTGGTTTTGGGGTTCTCGATCGCCCTGATCGTCTTCAGCCTGCTGCTGATGCTGCTGGTGCTGATGCACAAGGGGAAGGGCGGCGGCCTGTCCGACATGTTCGGTGGCGGCATGCAGTCGTCCGTCGGCGGCTCCTCGGTCGCCGAGCGCAACCTCGACCGCATCACCGTGGTGGTCGGTCTGATGTGGTTCGCGTGCATCATGGTCCTCGGCCTGCTGATGAAGGCGAACAACTGATCCGTACTTTCCGCACGTAACGCCCCATGTTCGGTACGCGCCGATGAGCGCGGCCTATCATGGGGCTTGCGTCTGGGTATGGGGGCGGCTTGTGACTCGGCTGGTAACTCCAATCACTGGACGCGCGTTGGGCCTTACGTAGACTGAGGCGCTCGCAGCGAAGCGAAACGCCGACTCGCTTCGCGGCACCATCACGCAGGGAGTTACGACCGTGGCAAGTGGCAACGCGATCCGAGGAAGCCGGGTCGGGGCGGGGCCGATGGGCGAGGCCGAGCGGGGCGAGTCCGCGCCCCGTCTGCGCATCTCCTTCTGGTGCTCCAACGGGCATGAGACGCAGCCCAGCTTCGCCAGCGACGCGCAGGTTCCCGACACCTGGGACTGCCCCCGCTGCGGCTTCCCCGCCGGACAGGACCGGGACAACCCGCCGGACCCACCGCGCACCGAACCCTACAAGACGCACCTCGCGTACGTCCGGGAGCGGCGCAGCGACGCGGACGGCGAGGCGATCCTCGCCGAGGCGCTCGCCAAACTGCGGGGCGAACTCTAGGACTTGACGACCGGCCGGGTGCCCGCGGGCGCCTGGCCGGACGCGTATCCGCCCCATTGTTCCTCCCGCTGCTCCCCCTCGCTCTTCCCCGGCCATCGACCGATTGTCAGTGGTCGCCCTTACGGTTTGTGCATCGGTGACGCATGCGCGGACCGGGAGGGGGAGTCATGGCTTCGGTCGGTACGGCGGCGGGGCGCGCGCCCGCCTGGCGCGGCGGGTTCGGGCGGCTGTGGAGCGCAGCCGTGCTCTCCAGTTTCGGCGACGCCCTGCGTACGGCGGCCCTGCCGCTGCTCGCCGTGACGCTCACGGACCGGCCGCTGCTCATCGCCTCGGTCACCGCCTGCGGCTATCTGCCCTGGATCGTCTTCGGGCTGCTCGGCGGGGCCGTCGCCGACCGCGTGGACCAGCGGCGCGCCATGTGGACGGTCGACGCGGTACGAGGGCTGCTGGTCGCCGGTTTCGCGGTCGCCGTGGCGCTGGGACACGCCTCGATCGGTCTGCTGATCGCGCTGGCCTTCGTCCTGACCACCCTGCAGACCCTGTTCGACAACGCCGCCACGGCCCTGCTGCCCGCCCTGGTGGACCGCGACGCCCTCGGCAGCGCCAACGCCCGGCTGATGACCGGGCAGCGGATCGCGGGCGGGCTCGTGGCGGCGCCCCTGGTACCGGTGCTGATCGCCGCGGGCGCCGCGGTTCCCTTCGCGGCGGACGCCGCCACCTTCCTGGTCGCGGCCGCGCTGATCGCCTCGCTGGGGAGCGCCGCGCCCGAGCGGAGACCCGCGCCGACGGGCAGCACCCTGCGCCGGGAGATCGCGGAGGGGCTGCGCACGCTGTGGCGCGACGGCCCCCTGCGCGGGCTGTGCGCCGCCACGGCCCTGTGCAACATCGGCATGGGCGCCCAGCTCGCCACCCTCGTCGTCCTGGTCACCGGCTGGCTGGGGGCGGGCCCGGCGGGATTCGCGGCGGCGGCCACCGCGGTCACCCTCGGCGGTCTGGCCGGGGGAGTGGTGAACGGCCGGCTCGTGCGGCGCGTCGGCCGGATCCCGGCCGTGCTGCTGGCCGGCACCGTACAGATCGCGGCCCTCGTCGTCATGGGCACCGTACGCAGCCTCGCCGCGCTGGTGGTCGCCCTGTTCGTGTTCGGGCTCATGGGCATGGTGTGGAACGTGAACACCACGACCCTGATGCAGGAGCGCAGCCCCGCCGACCAGCTGGGCCGGGTGGCCTCGGCCTTCCGCACCCTGGCCAACGCGGGGGTGCCCCTCGGCGCGCTGCTCGGCGGGGCCGTCGCCACCGCCTGGGGTCTCCACACCCCGCCGCTGCTCACGGCCGCCTTCTTCGTGCTGTCCGTCGCCGCGCTGATACCCGCGCGCCGCCCCGACGTACCTGTTGTCACATCGCGGGACGACGTCACCACGGCTCACGCCCCCCGCTGATCAACTAGGTTGGGACGGCAGCGGGGCACGGACAGGTTAGGAAAGAGGGCTGAAGTCCGACATGAACACAGACGGCCGTACGAGGCTCAACCAGACGCCCGAGTGGACCGCTCTCGCCAAGCACCGCGAGGCGCTCGGCGAGGTACAGCTGAGGGAGCTGTTCGCCGCCGACCCCGGGCGCGGCGCCGGCTACACACTCCAGGTCGGTGACCTGCACATCGACTACTCCAAGCACCTCGTCACCGACGAGACCCTGCGGCTGCTGCGTGAGCTGGCCGCCGCCACCGACGTCTTCGGGCTGCGGGACGCCATGTTCCGCGGCGAGAAGATCAACACCACCGAGGACCGGGCCGTGCTGCACACCGCGCTGCGCGCGCCCCGGGACGCGGTCATCGAGGTCGACGGGGAGAACGTCGTCCCGGCCGTGCACGCCGTCCTCGACAAGATGGCCGACTTCACCGACCGCGTCCGCTCCGGCGCCTGGACCGGCCACACCGGCAAGCGCATCAAGAACGTCGTCAACATCGGCATCGGCGGCTCCGACCTCGGCCCGGCCATGGCCTACGAGGTGCTGCGCAGCTACACCGACCGCGACCTCACGGTCCGCTTCGTCTCCAACGTCGACGGCGCCGACCTGCACGAGGCGACGCGTGACCTGGACCCGGCGGAGACGCTGTTCATCATCGCCTCCAAGACCTTCACCACGATCGAGACGATCAGCAACGCCACGTCCGCGCGCAAGTGGCTGCTGGACGGCCTCGGCGGCGACGCGAAGGCGGTCGCCCGGCATTTCGTCGCCCTGTCGACGAACGCGGAGAAGGTCGCGGACTTCGGCATCGACACGGCCAACATGTTCGAGTTCTGGGACTGGGTCGGCGGCCGCTACTCCTACGACTCCGCCATCGGCCTCTCCCTGATGATCGCCATCGGCCCGGACCGCTTCCGGGAGATGCTCGACGGCTTCCGCACTGTCGACGAGCACTTCCGCACCGCACCCGCCGAGGCCAACGCCCCGCTGCTGCTGGGCCTGCTGGGCATCTGGTACGGCAACTTCCATGACGCCGAGTCGCACGCGGTGCTGCCGTACAGCCACTACCTGTCGAAGTTCGCCGCGTATCTCCAGCAGCTCGACATGGAGTCCAACGGCAAGTACGTCGGCCGGGACGGCAGGGAGGTCGACTGGCAGACCGGGCCGATCGTCTGGGGCACGCCCGGCACCAACGGTCAGCACGCCTACTACCAGTTGATCCACCAGGGCACCAAGCTGATCCCGGCGGACTTCATCGGATTCGCCGAGCCGGTCGCCGAGCTGAGCGACGAACTCGCCGCGCAGCACGACCTGCTGATGGCCAACTTCTTCGCCCAGACGCAGGCGCTGGCCTTCGGCAAGACGCCCGACGAGGTGCGTGCGGAGGGGGTGGCGGAGGAACTGGTGGCCCACAAGACCTTCAAGGGCAACCACCCGACCACCACGATCCTCGCCCGTGAACTGACCCCCTCGGTCCTCGGTCAGCTCATCGCGCTGTACGAGCACAAGGTGTTCGTCCAGGGCGCGGTGTGGAACATCGACTCCTTCGACCAGTGGGGCGTGGAGCTGGGCAAGGTCCTCGCCAAGCGCGTCGAGCCCGCGCTGACCGAGGGCGCCGAGGTACCGGGCCTGGACGCCTCCACCAAGGCGCTGGTGGCCAAGTACCGGGAACTGCGCGGCCGGTAGCCGCCCGGGACGGGGACGCGCCCTCTCAGGCCACCGCGCCCAGTGTGTCCGCCAGCCGTCGGCGGGTCGCGCGGGACGCCGGGAGGGCGCTCAGGACGACGGCACCGAGGACGGTGGCCGCGCCCAGCAGCAGGACGACGAGCCAGGACGGGCCGTGCGCGATGCCGGAGCCGATGCCGCTGGAGGTGCCCTGGGCGTCGATCAGCCAGTGGGACAGCGGCAGGCCCAGGGCCGTGGCCAGCAGGGTCGCGGCCAGGGTGGTGCAGCCCGTGGCGGTGACGGTGATCGCGGTGATCTGCCGGGGGGACAGCCCGATCGCCTTGAGCGCCGGCAGATCCCGTTCGCTCTCCCGGACCGTGCCGCCGATCGCGGTCAGCAGCTCGATGAGCCCGATCAGGGCGAGGACGGCGATCAGACCGGCGGCGACCCCGCGCAGCGGCGACAGACCGTCGGCCGGGTTGGGCACCGGGTGCACGTCCAGGTGCCCGCGGGCGGCCTCGGCCAGCTCGGCGGCGACGGCCTGCGGGGCGGCACCGGGACGCAGCCGCAGCTCGTAGAGGGTCGGTCCCAGGCTCGGGTCGTTGCCGCGGAGGGTGTCGAGGGAGGTGGAGATGACCCGGCCGGCGTTCTCCGGTTCGATGCTGCGGCCCACGATGTGCAGGATCTGCGGCTGGTCGCCGACGGTCATCCGCACCCAGTCGCCCACCCGCGCATCGAGCAGGTCCAGCAGCCCCTGCCCGGCCACCGCCTCGTCGGGGCCGCTCGGGGCGCGGCCCTCGGCGACGGTGTGCGGGTACGGGTCCCGGGCGGTGCCGAGGCCGCGCAGGGCGATGGTCGCGGTCTGGCCCGGGACCAGGGCGGCCACCTCCACACCGGGGTACACGGCGGCGACCTGCGGGGTGCCGTCGAGCAGGGCCCGGGTGTCCCCGTCGCTCAGTGAGCCGTCGGAGCGGGCGGTGAGCGCCGCCGGCATGCCCACCCGCTCGGGGCTGCTGTGGAAGCGGTCAAGGGTGGTCCACGCGCTCATCGCCACCACGATCAGCAGCAGCGGCAGCGCCAGCCTGCCGATCGCCACCGGCGTGCGGGGACGCCGGGTGAACGCCCGGTGCCAGCCCAGGACCAGCGCGGGCGGCAGGCCGAGCCCCAGGGCCTGGCGGGCCGTCCCCGACAGACGCCCGCCGGCCGGTGCCGCCGGCCGGGGTACCGGCACCGACGGCACCCGACCCGCCCGCCAGGCCGCGAGCCCGGTGACGGCGCCGATGAACAGAACGGCGGCGACGGGCACCCCGACCAGCGCACCGGTGTGCCCGGGCAGTCCCTGCCACACCCCCACCGCCTCACCCAGCCGCCCCGGCAGCCGGCCGCCCAGCCCCTGCAGCAGCACCGCCGCGACCAGGGCGCCCAGCAGCGCGTACGCCACATGCTGGAGCAGGAAGATCCGTACGACCTGGCCGGGCGTGAAGCCGATCGCCTTCAGCACCGAGATGTCCCGGAGGTGCCCGCGGACCCGGGTGCCGATCGCCCCGTGCACGGCGAGCCCGGCGGCGAGCAGCGCGCCCAGCCCGAACAGCCCGAGGACCTGGCCGAGCAGCCGGTTGTCGCCCTGCGCCTCGGCCCGCGCCCGCTGCCAGGTGGACACCTCGCCGACCGCGCCCGCGCCGAGCAGGGTGACGGCGCGCTGCACGGCGTAGTCGGTGTCGGCCGGGTCGGCCAACCGCAGCCCGATCACCTGCCCGCCCGGGGCGCGCACGGCGGACGGCGGCGCCCACACCAGCCCCGGACGCTCGCCCGCGCGGTAGCGGGGTTCGGCGCTGTCGGCGATGCCCACCACGGTCAGCGCCCGGGCCGTACCCGGCAGAGTGAGCGTGTCCCCGGGCTCGGCCAGCAGCGCCTGCGCCAGCCGGCGCTCCAGGACCACCCCGTCGGGTTCGGCGGGGTCCAGCCAGTGGCCGGAGGTGAGCAGCGGCCGTCCGACGGTGGGACGGCGGTCGGTGGCGCGCAGTTCGACCGAGGCGCGGGCGCCCCGGGAGGCGACGGTGACGGACTCGGTGGCGTACGGGCCGGCGACGGAGTCGACGCCGTCCAGGCCGGTCAGCCTGCCGGTGTCGGCGGAGGCGGCGGTGTGGATCCAGACGTGGGCGTCGCGGGCCTGGGTGAAGACCCGCTGCCAGGGGTTGGTCGCGTAGCCGAAGAGCGCGGTGGCCAGCAGCAGCGAGGCGACGATGCCGGCGGTGGCGAGCACGATGAACAGCGCCTCGCCGCGATGCGTGCGCAGATCGGAGTGTGCCCAGCGCAATGTGGCCCGCATCGGTCAGTCCCTCAGCTCCAGCACACCGGTCAGGCCCGTGCCCCGGGTCGGTGTGCCGTCCAGGGCCGCGTCGTCGGCTATGCGGCCGTCGAAGAAACTGATCACCCGGTCCGCGGCGCTCGCCAGCCGGGCGTCATGGGTGACCAGCAGGATCGTCTGCCCGCGCGCGTGGAAGCGGGACAGCAGCCGCATCACCTCGCGGGTGCCCTTGCTGTCCAGGCTGCCGGCGGGCTCGTCGGCCAGCAGCAGCGACGGATGGTTGACCAGCGCTCGGGCCAGCGCCACCCGCTGCTGCTCACCACCGGACAGCTCGCCCGGCAGACTGCGCTCCTTGCCGGCCAGCCCCAGCTCGCCGAGCAGCTCCTCACGCTCGGCCCGGGCCTTCCTGGGGGAGACCCCGGCCAGCAGCGCGGGCAGCTCGACATTGTCGGCGACCGACAGGTTCGAGACCAGGTTGAAGAACTGGAAGACGATCCCGATGCGCTTTCTGCGCTCGACGGCCCAGCGCGCCTCGGACCACGCGTCGGCACACTCGCCGTCCAGCCAGACACGGCCCGCGTCGGGCTGCTGGAGCCCGCCCAGCAGATGCAGCAGCGTCGACTTGCCGGCGCCGGAGGGCCCGGTGACGGCCACGAACTCGCCGCGCCGTACGCACAGATCGACCCCGCGCACGGCATGCGCGGGCGCGCCCTCGCCGTGGTGGGTCTTGACCAGGCCCTCGGCCCGCAGCGCGGGAGGGGCGCCGTCGCTCGACGCGGGAGGGGTGCTGTCGCTCACTCCAGCTCCTCCAGTTCCTCCTGGCACCGCTCCAGCCAGTCGAGGTCGGCCTGCAGATGCAGCATCGCGCCCTCGATCAGCAGATGGGCGATTCGGTTGTCCCGGTTCTCGGCCGCGGCCAGTTTCGACAGGTTGCGCATGGTGTTGAGGTACTGGCGCCGCTGCCGGTTGATCAGGGCGATCTGGTCGGCGATGCCGGTCTGCGGGGCGAGCGCCAGTTTCATGAAGAACTCGTCCCGCACCCGTGGCTCGTCCGCCGTGTCCTCGAACCAGGCGTGCAGCGCCTCCCGACCGGCGTCGGTGAGGTGGTAGATCTTCTTGTTCGGGCGGCCGGACTGCTCGATCTCCTCGCCCTCGATCAGTCCCGACTTCTCGAGGCGGCCGAGGGTCACATAGATCTGGCCTATGTTGGGCTGAGGGTACGCGGAGCCCAGCAGTTGCTCAAGGTCCTGCTTCAGCTCGTAACCATGGGCGGGGCCACGGGCGAGCAGTGCCAGAAGGGACTGGCGCACTCGTGCTGTCCTCCTCCGGCCTCGTATGGTGCTGTGTGCTCCAGGCCCTAGTATCGCCCCTAGTGCGCCCCATACCTAACGGGTATACATTGCTCTGACTCCGGGCGAGGGCGCCCGGCGCCGGTGTGCAAGGAGGAACCTATGCGGTGGATACACGCCGCCGGTAGGGGCCTCCTCGTTCTCCTCGTCGTACTGACCGGTCATCTCGCCTCGGGCGTCGGGCCCGGGGCCCCGGACGGCGGACGCGGCCCGCTCACGCTGGCCACCGCCGGCGACCTCACCGGCTATCTCGGCCCCCTCCTGGAGGGCTGGAACCGCACCCACCCCGGGGAGCGGGTCACCCTCGTCGAACTGCCGGACTCCGCCGACGAGACCCATGCGCAGATGGTCACCGACCTGCGCGGCGGCGACCCCGGCCGGTTCGACGTCCTCAACATCGACGTCAACTGGACCTCGGAGTTCGCCGCGGCCGGCTGGATCCGCCCGCTGCCGCGCGACCGCTTCCCGCTGGACACCTTCCTGCCGCCGGTCGTCGACACGGCCACCTACGACGGACGGCTGTACGCGGTGCCGTACGTCACCAACGCCGGCCTGCTCCTCTACCGCAAGGACATCCTCGCCGCGGAGGGCGTGCCGCCGCCGCGCACCTGGGCCGAACTGGAGCGCGCCGCGCGGACGATCGCGCCCAGGCACGGGCTCGACGGTTACGCCGGCCAGTTCCTGCCGTACGAGGGCCTCACGGTGAACGTGACCGAGGCGGTCTACTCGGCGGGCGGCACCATCCTCGGCGACGAGGGCCAGCGCGTCACCGTGGACTCGGCCGCCGCCCGCGAGGGCATCCGCTTCCTGGTGGACGGCGTACGCGAGGGCTGGATCCCGCGGCGGGCGCTGACGTACAAGGAGGAGGACTCCAAACAGGCGTTCCAGGACGGACGCCTGCTCTTCCTGCGCAACTGGCCGTATGCGTACGCCGTCGCCTCGGCCCCGGGATCGAAGGTCGCCGGGAAGATCGGCGCCGTACCGCTGCCGGGTCCGAACGGCCCGGGCACCAGTGTGCTCGGCGGCTCCAATCTGGCCGTCGCCGCGCACGCCCGGCACCCGGAGTCCGCCGCGCGCCTGATCGCCTACCTCACCGGCGAGCGCGTCCAGCGGCAGGTCCTCACCCGGGGCGCGCTGCCGCCCGTACGGGCCGATCTGTACGAAGATCCGGAACTCGTCGGGGAGTTCCCCTACCTGCCGACCCTGCGCGCCGCCGTCCTCACGGCCGCCCCGCGCCCCAAGAGCCCCCGCTACGACCAGGTGAGCCTGGTGGTGCAGGCGGTGCTGCACGACGCGCTGACCGGGCGGGAGACGCCGGAGAGCGCGGTGCGGCGGCTGGCGCGCGAGCTGGCGGACATCACACCTCGCTAATTACCTGTTAGGTAACGCGGCCATCTCATTCATGGGCATTCCATGACTGTATGTCCCGATTTAAAAGGCGAACTCGCCAGTAGTCTGCGGCGCACTCGTTGACACCCCTACGAAACAGATACCTAACATGCATGCATGACAAGCAACCACCGCTGGTGGCGCGACGCGGTGATCTACCAGGTGTACGTCCGCAGCTTTCTGGACAGCACCGGTGACGGCGTCGGGGATCTGGCCGGAGTCCGGGCTGGGCTGCCGTACCTGAAGAAGCTCGGCGTCGACGGGATCTGGCTGAGCCCCTTCTACCCCTCGCCACAGCACGACCACGGCTACGACGTCGCCGACTACTGCGACGTGGACCCGCTCTTCGGCGACCTCGCCGAGTTCGACCTGCTGATCCACGCCGCCCGGCGGCTCGGCATCAAGGTGCTGCTGGACATCGTCCCCAACCACTGCTCCAGCGAGCACCCGTGGTTCCGGCAGGCCCTGGCCGCCGGACCCGGCAGCGCGGCCCGCGCCCGCTTCCACTTCGCCGACGGCCGAGGCCCGGACGGCGCCGAGCCGCCCAACAACTGGCACGCCATGTTCGGCGGCCCGGCCTGGACCCGAGTCCCCGACGGCCAGTGGTACCTGCACATGTTCACGCCCGAACAGCCCGACTGGAACTGGCGCGACCCCCAGGTCCCCGCCGAGTTCGACCGGATCCTGCGCTTCTGGCTGGATCGGGGCGTCGACGGCTTCCGCATCGATGTCGCCGCCGGCCTCCACAAGCATCCCGGCCTGCCCGACTCGGACGACCCCGAGGCCGACGCCCGCACCCGCGACTCGGTCAACCCGCTCGCCTGGAACCAGCCCGAGGTGCACGACGTATGGCGGCACTGGCGTTCCGTCTGCGAGGAGTACACCGCCCGCGACGGCCGCGAGCGCCTGCTCGTCGGCGAGGTGTCCGTCCCCACCGCCCGCGAACACGCGCGGTACGTCCGCCCCGACGAACTCCACCAGGCGTTCTTCTTCGACCTGCTCAGCGCCCCCTGGGACGCCGACGCCTTCCGCAAGGTCATCTCCGAGGCCATGCAGGACATCGCCGGCACGGGCTCCACGGTCACCTGGGTCCTCAACAACCACGACCAGGTCCGCACCGTCACCCGCTACGGCGAACCCACCCCGCAGGGCAGCGGCCTCGGCGCCGCCCGCGCCCGCGCCGCCGCGCTGCTGATGCTGGCGCTGCCCGGAGCCGCGTACATCTACCAGGGCGAGGAACTGGGCCTGCCCGAGGTCGTCGACCTGCCCGACGACGTGCTCACCGACCCGATCTTCCGGCGCACCGGCAGCCGCGCCCGCATCCGCGACGGCTGCCGGGTGCCGCTGCCCTGGTCCGGGCAGGCGTCCCCGTTCGGCTTCACCTCCGGCGCCGAGAGCGCCAAGCCGTGGCTGCCGCAGCCCGCCTACTTCGCCGAGTACGCCACCGAACGCGCCCTCGCCGACACCCGCTCCTTCTGGCACCTGTACCGCGACGGCCTGCAACTGCGCAAGGAACTCCCGCAGCTGGGCGAGGGCACCTTGCGCTGGCTGGACACCCCGCCCGGGGTCCTCGCCTTCGTCCGCGGCGACGGCCTCGTCTGCGCCGTCAACTTCGGTACGGCTCCCACGCCCGCGCCGGTCTCCGGCACCCCCTTGCTGTCCAGCGGGCCGTGTCCGGCCGGGGTCCTGCCCGGCGCCACGGCCGCCTGGTGGATCAGCGACGAGGCCCCCGGCCTCACCTGATCCGACGTCAGTTCCCCATCCTCCGACGGCATCCTCCGAAGGGTCATCAACGATGATGAAGCGACGTACCACCCTCCTCACCAGCTGCACCGCCCTCGTCCTCGCCCTCGGCGCGACCGCCTGCGGCGGCGGTGACGTCACCGCGGGCGGCGGCGACAAGGCGCTCAGCGGGCAGACCGTCACCGTCGCCGGTGTCTGGACCGGCAGCGAGCAGAAGAACTTCCAGAAGGTACTGGACGCGTTCACCGAGGAGACCGGCGCCAAGACGCAGTTCGTGTCGACCGGCGACAACGTCTCCACCGTCGTCGGCAGCAAGATCGAGGGCGGCAACGCCCCCGACGTGGTGATGGTCCCGCAGGTCGGCGTGCTCCAGCAGTTCGCGGAGAACGGCTGGCTGAAGCCGCTGTCCCAGACCGCCCAGCAGTCCGTGGACGCCAACTACGCCACCGCGTGGAAGACGTACGGCAGCGTCGACGGCACCCTCTACGGCCTCTACTTCAAGGCCGCCCACAAGTCGACCGTCTGGTACAGCCCCGACGCGTTCGCCCAGGCCGGCGTCACACCCCCGAAGAGCTTCGACGAACTCCTCAAGACCGGGCGCACCATCGCCGACTCCGGACTCGCCGCCTTCGCGGTCGCCGGACAGGACGGCTGGACCCTCACCGACTGGTTCGAGAACATCTACCTCTCCCAGGCCGGACCCGAGAAGTACGACGCCCTCGCCGCCCACGAGCTGAAGTGGACCGACCCGAGCGTCGTCGAGGCGCTCACCACGCTTGGCAAGGTCTTCAAGGACAAGCAGCTCGTCGCGGGCGGCCAGAAGGGCGCCCTCAACACGGACTTCCCCGGCTCGGTGGAGAAGGTCTTCGGACCGAAGGCCGAGGCCGGCATGGTCTACGAGGGCGACTTCGTCGCCGGTGTCGCCAAGGACCAGTTCGGCAGGGAGATCGGCGAGGACGCCGACTTCTTCCCCTTCCCGCCGGTCGGTTCCGGCAAGGCCCCGGTGGTCAGCGGCGGTGACGCGGCCGTCGTCCTCAAGGACGGCAAGAACAGCGAGGCCGGCATGAAGCTCCTGGAGTACCTCGCCACCCCCGAGGCCGCGGCCGTGTGGGCGAAGGCGGGCGGCTTCCTCTCCCCGAACAAGAAGCTCAACCTCGCCTCCTACGGCGACCCCGTCACCCGCGCCACCGCGAAGTCCCTGGTCGCGGCGGGCGACTCGGTGCGGTTCGACATGTCCGACCAGGCACCGGCCGCCTTCGGCGGCACCAAGGGCGCCGGCGAGTGGAAGCTGCTCCAGGACTTCCTGCGCGACCCGTCCGACCCGGCGGGCACCGCGGCCAAGCTGGAGGACGCGGCGGCCAAGGCGTACCGGGGCTGATCCGCGATGACCGCCACCGCACTCGTGAAGGAGAGGCGCGGTACGAGCCCGCCGCCGGGACGGACCACCGGACCGCCCCGGCGCCGGGGACGGACCACCGCCGTGCTGTTCGTCCTGCCCGCGCTGCTGCTGCTCGGCGCGCTCGTCGTCTACCCCGTGCTGTTCTCCGTCGGCCGCAGCTTCTTCGACGCCGCCGGCACCCGCTTCGTCGGCGGCGACAACTACACCGAGATGTTCCGCGACCCGGCGACCCTCAAGGCCGTCCGCAACACCGCGATCTGGGTGGTCGTCGCGCCGACCCTGCTGACCGGCCTCGGCCTGATCCTCGCCGTCCTGGTGGAGAAGGTCCGCTGGGCCACCGCCTTCAAGCTGCTGCTGTTCATGCCGATGGCCGTGTCCTTCCTCGCCGCCGGCATCATCTTCCGGCTCGCCTACGACGAGGATCCCGACAAGGGCGTCCTCAACGCGGCCGTCGTCTCCGTGCACGACGCGTTCAGGGGCACCTCGTCGTATCCCACGGCACGCGCGCGTGAGGGCCAGGGACTCACCCGGGAGACCGACGGCTCGTACCGGACGAGCTCCTCCCTGTCCCCGGGGGACTCCATGGCGCTCGGCCTGGTCGGCGTGGCGCCCGACGACCTTCCCGGAAATGCCTCGCCCGCCCACGCGGCGGCCGGCGGGACGGCCGGCCCGGACGAGGTCCGCGGTGTCGTCTACCTGGACTTCACGCCCGGTGGCGGGGGCCGGCCGGGCCGGGTCGACCCACGTGAGAGCGGGCTGCCCGAGATGAGGGTCGAGGCGGTACGGGACGGGAAGACCGTCGCGAGTACGACCACCGAGTCCGACGGCTCCTTCCGCCTCACCGGCCTGCCCCCGGGGTCGTACACCGTGAAACTGCCCGCCTCGAACTTCGCACCTCTCTACGACGGGGTCTCCTGGCTCGGCCCGACACTGGTCACCCCCGCGATCATCGGGGCGTACCTGTGGATCTGGACCGGCTTCGCGATGGTCCTCATCGGTGCGGGACTGTCGACGCTGCCCCGGGACGCGCTGGAGGCGGCGCGGATGGACGGGGCGAACGAATGGCAGATCTTCCGCCGGATCACGGTCCCGCTGCTCGCACCTGTCCTGACCGTGGTCTTCGTGACCCTCGTCATCAACGTGATGAAGGTCTTCGACCTCGTCTACATCATCGCCCCCGGGCCCGTGCAGGAGGACGCCACCGTGCTCGCCACCCAGATGTGGCTGGTGTCCTTCGGCGGCGGCAACAACCAGGGGCTCGGCAGCGCCCTGGGTGTGCTGCTCCTGCTGCTGGTGATCCCGGCGATGGTCTTCAACGTCCGCCGTTTCCGAAGGAGTCAGCGATGAACGCGGTCAGGAGGGGACTGGGCAATGCCGTGGTGCAGGCGCTGCTGGTGGTGGTGGGGCTGGTCTGGCTGACGCCGCTCGCGGGACTGTTCCTGTCCTCGCTGCGGTCGGCCGAGGACACCGCGAAGGGCGGCTGGTGGACGGTGTTCTCCTCGCCTCGCCAGCTGTCCTTCGACAACTACTCGGCGCTGCTGGAGAACGCCGGAGTCACCCGGGCCTTCTGGAACACGGTGCTGATCTCGGTGCCGACGACCGTGCTGGTCGTGGTGATCGCCGCGCTTGCCGGGTACGCGTTCGCCTGGCTGGAGTTCCCGCTGCGGGAGCCGCTGTTCCTGCTGGTGGTGGCGCTGCTGGTGGTACCCGTGCAGATCGGGCTGCTGCCGGTCGCGAAACTCTTCGGGCAGGTGGGGCTGTTCGGGACCATCCCCGGGGTCGTGCTGTTCCATGTGGCGTACGGGTTGCCGTTCGCGGTGTTCCTGCTGCGGAACTACTTCGCCGAGATGCCGAAGGAGATGCTGGAGGCCGCGCGGATGGACGGGGGCGGGGAGTGGCGGATCTTCACGCGGCTCGTGCTGCCCGTGGGGCGGCCGGCGATCGCCAGCCTGGCCATCTTCCAGTTCCTGTGGGTGTGGAACGACATGCTGGTGGCGCTACTTTTCGCCGACAGTTCGGCTCAGCCGCTGACGGTGGAGCTTCAGTCGCAGATACGGCAGTTCGGCAGCAATGTGGATGTGCTGGCGCCCGGGGCGTTCGTGTCGCTGGTGGTGCCGGTGGCTGTGTTCTTCGCGTTTCAGCGGCACTTTGTGCAGGGGGTGATGGCGGGGTCGGTGAAGTAGGGGGTGCGAGTGGGGGCGGGCGTGGGGGTTTCTGGCCCCCGCCGCCCCTACCCGTCCCCTCCTGATCCCTGCGTTACGGCGAAGCCGGCGGATACAGCGACCTCGGCAGTTGTGAGGCCGCTGCCGTGTCCAGGAGCCACAGGGTGCGGGCGCGGCCGTGGGCGCCTGCTGCCGGGGCCTGGATCTCGCCCGCGCCGGAGAGGGCGATGGCCGCGGCCTGGGCCTTGTCCTCGCCGGCCGCCAGGAGCCAGACCTCGCGGGCCGCGCGGATCGCCGGAAGGGTCAGGGTGACCCGGGTCGGCGGGGGCTTGGGGGCGCCGCGTACGCCGACCACCGTGCGGTCCGTCTCCCGGACCGCGGGCAGTTCCGGGAAGAGGGAGGCCACGTGGGTGTCCGGGCCGACACCCAGCATCAGGACGTCGAAGGCGGGAACCGAGGCGTGGTTCTCCGGGCTGGAGGCCCGGGCCAGTTCCTCGGCGTAGGCGGCGGCCGCCGCCTCCACGTCCGTGCCGTAGGGGCCGTCCGACGCGGGCATGGCGTGCACGCGCTTCGGGTCCAGGGGCACCGAGTCCAGCAGGGCCTCACGGGCCTGGGTGACATTGCGGTCCGGGTCGCCCTCCGGCAGGAACCGCTCGTCGCCCCACCAGAGGTCCAGACGGCTCCAGTCGATGGCGTCCCGGGCCGGCGCGGCGGCCAGGGCGGCCAGCAGGCCGTTGCCGTTGCGGCCGCCCGTGAGGACCACGGACGCCTGGCCCCGGGACGCCTGCGCGTCCACGATCTTCGTGATCAGCCGGGCCGCGGCGGCCTGCGCCATCAGGTCCTTGTCGCGGTGCACGACCAGCTGGGGTGCGCTCATCGCGAGGCCGCCTCCTTCACCGGCTCCGCCGCCGCTTGCGGTGCGGCAGCTTCCGCAGCCTCCTCGACCGGTTCTCCTTTGGCCGCCGGTCCCTCGCCCGAGGTGTCGAGCCGCTCCACCCCGAACCGCAGCGTGGCCGCGTACGTGTCGTCCGGGTCCAGCCGGCGCAGCTCCTCGCCGATCAGATCGGACGTCTCGCGGCGCTTCAGCGCCACCGTACGGTCCGGCTGACCGTGGATGGACAGCGTGGCCAGCGCGCCGTCCGGGCGGTCCAGCACGATCGGACCGCAGTCGGTGGACATCCGCACCGCCGTCAGACCGGGCCCGGCCGACACCGAGCGCGTCACCGGGACGTCCAGCCGGTCCGCGAGCCACATCCCCAGCAACTCACAGCTCGGGTTGAACTCCTCGCCCTCCACCTCGACCGACTGCACCGTGCAGGCGACCTGGTCCAGGGCCGCCGCCAGCATCGAGCGCCAGGGCGTGATCCGGGTCCACGACAGGTCCGTGTCCCCGGGGGTGTACGTCTCGGCGCGGGCGCCGAGGTCCCGTACCGGCTGCTCCGACGCGTACGAGTCCGTCACCCGGCGCTGGGCCAGCGCGCCCAGGGCATCGCCGGCCGGGTCGAGCGGCGCGTTCACCGGCCACCAGACGACGACCGGGGCGTCGGGCAGCAGCAGCGGCAGCACCACCGACTGGGCGTGGTCCACGCCCTCGCCGTACAGCCGCAGCACCACCGTCTCGCCGGTGCCCGCCTCCGCGCCCACCCGCACCTCGGCGTCCAGCCGGGACGACGTACGGTCGCGCGGGCTGCGCGACACACGCCTGATGACCACCAGCGTGCGCGACGGATGCTCGTGCGACGCGTCGTTCGCGGACTTCAGCGCGTCGTACGCGTTCTCCTCGTCGGTGACGATGACCAGCGTGAGCACCATGCCGACGGCCGGGGTGCCGATCGCCCGGCGCCCCTGTACCAGCGCCTTGTTGATCTTGCTGGCCGTGGTGTCCGTGAGGTCTATCTTCATGGCCGGCGCCAGCTCCGTCCGTCTCGCTGCAGCATCTCGTCCGACTCGACGGGGCCCCAGGTACCGGCCGGGTACTGGGCGGGCCTGCCGTTCGTGTCCCAGTACTCCTCGATGGGGTCGAGGATCTTCCAGGACAGCTCGACCTCCTCGGTGCGCGGGAAGAGGTTGGCGTCGCCCAGCAGCACGTCGAGGATCAGCCGCTCGTACGCCTCCGGGCTGGACTCCGTGAAGGACTCGCCGTACGCGAAGTCCATGGACACGTCCCGGATCTCCATCGAGGTGCCCGGCACCTTCGAACCGAAGCGGACCGTGACGCCCTCGTCCGGCTGGACCCGGATGACGATCGCGTTGGAGCCCAGCTCCTCGGTGGCCGTCGTGTCGAAGGGGGAGTGCGGAGCGCGCTGGAAGACGACCGCGATCTCCGTCACCCGGCGGCCCAGCCGCTTGCCGGTGCGCAGGTAGAAGGGGACGCCCGCCCAGCGGCGGTTGTCGATCTGCAGCTTGATGGCCGCGTAGGTGTCGGTCTTCGACTGCGGGTCGATACCGTCCTCTTCGAGATAGCCGACGGCCTTCGCGCCGCCCTGCCAGCCCGCCGCGTACTGACCGCGCACGGTGTCCCGGCCCAGGTCCCGCGGCAGCCGGACCGCGCCGAGCACCTTGGTCTTCTCCGCCGCGAGCGCGTCCGCGTCGAAGGAGGCCGGCTCCTCCATGGCCGTGAGGGCCATCAGCTGGAGCAGGTGGTTCTGGATGACGTCACGGGCCGAGCCGATGCCGTCGTAGTAGCCGGCCCGGCCGCCGATGCCGATGTCCTCGGCCATGGTGATCTGCACATGGTCCACGAAGGACCGGTTCCAGATCGGCTCGAACATCGTGTTGGCGAACCGCAGCGCCAGGATGTTCTGGACGGTCTCCTTGCCCAGATAGTGGTCGATCCGGAAGACCTGGTCGGGCGAGAACACCTCGTGCACGACCGCGTTCAGCTCCTCGGCCGACTTCAGGTCGTGACCGAACGGCTTCTCGATGACCGCGCGGCGCCAGGAGCCGCCCCGCTGGTCGGCCAGGCCGTGCTTCTTCAGCTGCTGGATGACCACCGGGAACGAACGCGGCGGCACCGACAGGTAGAAGGCGAAGTTGCCGCCCGTGCCCTGTGCCTTGTCCAGCTCCTCGATGGTGGCGCGCAGCCGCTCGAACGCGTCGTCGTCGTCGAACGTGCCCTGCACGAACCGCATGCCCTGGATGAGCTGCTGCCAGACCTCCTCACGGAAGGGCGTCCTGGCGTGCTCCTTCACCGCGTCGTGCACCTCGGCGGCGAAGTCCTCGTGCTCCCACTCCCGGCGGGCGAAGCCCACCAGCGAGAAGCCCGGCGGCAGCAGCCCCCGGTTGGCGAGGTCGTACACGGCCGGCATCAGCTTCTTGCGCGACAGATCGCCCGTGACGCCGAAGATGACCAGGCCCGACGGCCCCGCGATACGCGGGAGCCGTCGGTCCGCGGGGTCACGAAGCGGGTTCGCTCCGGAACCGGAAAGAGGTGACAAAGTGTCAGCCCTCCGAGGGGGCGAGGCGCTCCAGCTCCGCCTCGGTCGACTTCAGCAGGTCGTTCCAGGACGCCTCGAACTTCTCGACGCCCTCGTCCTCCAGGAGCTGCACCACGTCGTCGTACGCGATGCCGAGCTTCTCGACGGCGTCGAGATCGGCGCGGGCCTGCTCGTACGTCCCGGCGACGGTGTTCCCGGTGATCGAGCCGTGGTCCTCGGTGGCCAGCAGGGTCGCCTCCGGCATGGTGTTCACCGTGTTCGGCGCCACCAGGTCGTCGACGTACAGGGTGTCCTTGTACGCCGGGTCCTTCACACCGGTGGAGGCCCACAGCGGACGCTGCTTGTTGGCGCCGGCCTTCTCCAGGGCCAGCCAGCGCTCGGAGCCGAAGACCTCCTCGTACGCCTGGTAGGCCAGGCGCGCGTTGGCGAGGGCGGCCTTGCCGCGCAGCGCCTTCGCCTCGTCGGTGCCCAGGGCGTCGAGCCGCTTGTCGATCTCGGTGTCCACGCGGGACACGAAGAAGGACGCGACCGAGTGGATCAGCGACAGGTCCAGGCCCTTGGCCTTCGCCTGCTCCAGACCCGCCAGGTAGGCGTCCATGACCTCGCGGTAGCGCTCCAGCGAGAAGATCAGCGTGACGTTGACGCTGATGCCGTTGCCGATCACCTCGGTGATCGCCGGCAGGCCCGCCCTGGTCGCCGGGATCTTGATCAGCGTGTTCGGGCGGTCGACCAGCCAGGCCAGCTGCTTGGCCTCGGCGATCGTCGCCTTGGTGTGGTGTGCCAGCCGCGGGTCGACCTCGATCGAGACCCGGCCGTCCTGGCCGCCGGTCGCGTCGAAGACCGGGCGCAGGATGTCGGCGGCGTCCCGGACGTCCGCCGTCGTGATCATGCGGACGGCCTCGTCGACGGTGACCTTGCGGGCGGCGAGGTCCGCGAGCTGCTGCTCGTAGCCGTCGCCGGACGAGATCGCCTTCTGGAAGATCGTCGGGTTGGTGGTGACGCCCACGACGTGCTGCTGGTCGATCAGCTCGGCGAGGTTGCCGGACGTGATCCGCTTGCGCGACAGGTCGTCCAGCCAGATCGCGACGCCTTCCTCGGAGAGGCGCTTGAGTGCGTCTGTCATGGAAAATCAAACTCCTACGGGTCGTATATGGGCGTCAGCGCTGGGCGGCGGCCAGGGATTCCCTGGCCTGGCCGGCCACGTTCTCGGCAGTGAAGCCGTACTCGCGGAAGAGGACCTTGCCGTCGGCGGACGCGCCGAAGTGCTCCAGGGAGACGATGCGGCCGGCGTCCCCGACGTACTTGTGCCAGGTGAGACCGATACCGGCCTCCACCGCGACCCGGGCCTTCACGGACGGCGGAAGGACGCTCTCCCGGTACCCCTGGTCCTGCTCCTCGAACCACTCCACGGACGGCATGGACACCACACGCGTGGGGACGCCGTCGGCCTGGAGCTGCTCCCGCGCCTCGACGGCGACATGGACCTCGGAGCCGGTCGCGATCAGGATCACCTGCGCGTCGCCACCCTGGGCCTCGAACAGGACGTAGCCACCGCGCGCGGCGTCCTCGTTGGGCTCGTACGTCGGCACACCCTGGCGGGTCAACGCCAGACCGTGCGGGGCGCCCTTGCCGAACTCCTTGGTGTGACGCTTGAGGATCTCGCGCCAGGCGATCGCGGTCTCGTTGGCGTCCGCCGGACGGACCACGTTCAGACCCGGGATCGCGCGCAGCGACGCCAGGTGCTCCACCGGCTGGTGGGTCGGGCCGTCCTCGCCGAGACCGATCGAGTCGTGCGTCCACACGTACGTCACGGGCAGGTGCATCAGGGCGGACAGCCGTACCGCGTTGCGCATGTAGTCGGAGAACACCAGGAAGGTGCCGCCGTAGATGCGGGTGTTGCCGTGCAGCGCGATGCCGTTCATCTCCGCGGCCATGGCGTGCTCGCGGATGCCGAAGTGGATCGTGCGGCCGTACGGGTCCGCCTCGGGCAGCGGGTTGTCCGCCGGGAGGAACGACGAGGTCTTGTCGATCGTCGTGTTGTTGGAGCCGGCCAGGTCGGCGGAGCCGCCCCACAGCTCCGGGATCACCGCGCCGAGCGCCTGCAGCACCTTGCCGGACGCGGCACGCGTCGCGACACCCTTGCCGGGCTCGAAGACGGGGAGCTTGTCCTCCCAGCCGGCCGGCAGCTCACCGGCGCTGATCCGGTCGAACTCGGCGGCGCGTTCGGGGTTGTTGTCCCGCCACAGCTGGAACTGCTTCTCCCACTCGGCCTTCGCCTCCGCGCCGCGCTCCAGCGCCTTGCGGGTGTGGCCGATGACCTCGTCCGAGACCTCGAAGGTCTGCTCGGGGTCGAAGCCGAGGACGCGCTTGGTGGCCGCGACCTCCTCGTCGCCGAGTGCCGAGCCGTGGGACGCCTCGGTGTTCTGCGCGTTCGGGGCGGGCCAGGCGATGATCGAGCGCATCGCGATGAAGGACGGCTTGTCCGTGACCTTCTTCGCTTCCTGGATCGCGTTGTAGAGGGCGTGCGGGTCGAGGTCGCCGTCCGGCTTCGGGGCGACGCGCTGCACATGCCAGCCGTACGCCTCGTACCGCTTGCAGACGTCCTCGGAGACGGCCGTCTCCGTGTCGCCCTCGATCGAGATGTGGTTGTCGTCCCACAGCAGGACCAGGTTGCCGAGCTTCTGGTGGCCGGCCAGGGAGGACGCCTCGGCGGCGATGCCCTCCTGGAGGCAGCCGTCACCGGCGATGGCGTAGACGAAGTGGTCGAAGGGCGACTCGCCGGCCGGGGCCTGGGGGTCGAACAGGCCGCGCTCGTAGCGGGCGGCCATCGCCATGCCGACGGCGTTGGCGACACCCTGGCCCAGCGGACCCGTCGTCGTCTCCACACCCGTGGTGTGGCCGTACTCCGGGTGACCCGGGGTCTTCGAACCCCAGGTGCGGAACGCCTTCAGGTCGTCCAGCTCCAGGCCGAAGCCGGCCAGGTACAGCTGGGTGTACAGGGTCAGGGACGAGTGGCCCGCGGACAGCACGAAGCGGTCGCGGGCGACCCAGTCGGCGTCCGCCGGGTCGTGCCGCATCACCTTCTGGAAGAGGGTGTAGGCGGCAGGCGCCAGGCTCATCGCCGTACCCGGATGGCCGTTGCCGACCTTCTGTACGGCATCGGCGGCCAGGACGCGGGCGGTGTCCACGGCCCGCTGGTCCAACTCGGTCCACTCGAGGTCTGTGGTGGTCGGCTTGGTGCTCACCCTGGGTCAGGGCTCCTCTCCACATGTCGAACGCCGGCGACTGGACGTCGGCCGGCCGCTGTCGAGCCTACCCCCGTAGGACGTGCGTTTTTTCGAGCGATTCCAGACTGCGGGACGCCTTTCTGATCCGCCTGCCGACTGGCCGGGACCGCATTCGGCAACTGAATACGGACGCGCTCATCTGACCGCTCAATCGGGTCCGGACTCGCACGTCGGAGCAGGTCCGCCAACACGACCCCACCCCCGCGAATGTCCGGGTCTGGGCAACGTCTACAGTGGCGTGGTACGCGCGAGCCTTTACCGGCACTTCACACGGGAAGGCTTGCTGGGATGTCTCTGTAGGGGTGTGCGTGACGGCCGTTGAATCCCGTCCGGCGGGACTGCTCGGGACCAGTCAAAGCCCGGCCCATCGGCCGTTGGGGGCGCGCGTCAAGGCGTTCGTGGCGCTCACCAAGCCGCGGATCATCGAGCTGCTGCTCATCACCACCGTGCCGGTGATGTTCCTCGCGGAGCAGGGCGTGCCCGACCTCGGTCTGGTGCTGCTCACCTGCGTCGGCGGCTACCTCTCCGCGGGCGGCGCCAACGCGCTGAACATGTACATCGACCGTGACATCGACGCGCTGATGGACCGCACCTCGCAGCGCCCGCTGGTCACCGGCATGGTCAGCCCCCGCGAGTGCCTCACCTTCGGCATCACCCTGGCGGTGGTCTCCACCCTGCTCTTCGGCCTCACCGTCAACTGGCTCTCCGCCTGGCTGGCCCTCGGCGCGCTCCTCTTCTACGTCGTCGTCTACACGATGATCCTCAAGCGCCGCACGGCCCAGAACATCGTGTGGGGCGGCATCGCCGGCTGCATGCCCGTGCTGATCGGCTGGACGGCGGTGAAGGACTCCCTCTCCTGGGCCCCCGTCATCCTCTTCCTGGTCATCTTCTTCTGGACGCCGCCGCACTACTGGCCGCTGTCCATGAAGGTCAAGGAGGACTACGCGCGCGTGGGCGTGCCGATGCTGCCCGTCCTCGCCTCCAACAAGGTCGTCGCCCGGCAGATCGTGATCTACAGCTGGGTGATGGTCGCGGTCTCCCTGCTGCTGACCCCGCTCGGCTACACCGGCTGGTTCTACACGGCCGTGGCGCTGGCCGCGGGCGGCTGGTGGCTGTGGGAGGCGCACGCGCTGCAGAACAGGGCGAAGGCGGAGGTGACGGGCGGCAAGCTGAAGGAGATGCGGCTGTTCCACTGGTCCATCACCTACGTGTCGCTGCTGTTCGTGGCGGTGGCGGTGGACCCCTTCCTGCGGTAGCCCTTCCTCCGCGGCCCGTTCCTCTGCAGCCCCTTCCTCCGCTAGCTACCGGCCGGTAGCATTCCGGTCATGGCAGACACGCAGCAGGTTGACGCGAAGGCCGAGCGCAAGGTGGCCCGGCTCGCCAAGCAGATCAGCACCTTCTCCAAGGCGCACGGCGGGGCCGAGGGGCAGATCGCCTACATCGGCGAGCGCGGCGCCCGTATCGTCCTCGTCGGCGAGGACGGCGGCTGGGGCGACCTGGTGGCCCCCACGTACGAGATCGCCGAGAAGGCCGTCGAGAAGTCCGGCATCACGCGTCACGAGGCGTTCGACGGCGAGTTCGCGGCGAAGGTGACGACGGGCGCGTACGAGTGGAAGCGCATGGCCGGCATTCAGATCGGCGGCTGAGAAGCGCAAGAACCGCCGATCGTCCCATCACCAGAACACCGGTTCACCCGTTAGTCCGTGCAGTGCACCGCCTATACGGGGAGACCGGGATGATCGACACGCCGTCCCTCGTGGACCAGTACTGCCACGGCGTACTGAAGACAGAGCTGGGCCTCGGCACCTTCGAGGCCCAGTTGTCCCGCACCGAAGGCCCACCCGCCCCCGGCACCACCCTCTTCGACACCCAGACGGGCTTCGCCGTACGCCGCTGGTGCCCCCCTCTGCTGGGCCTGGAGCCGCACTGCCCGCCGGCCCGCTATCTGGCCCGGCGCCGTGAACTCGGCGTCCTGGAAGCGGGCCGCAGGCTGCTGCGCGGATCCGGCATCACGACGTATCTGGTCGACACGGGCCTGCCCGGCGACCTCACCGGCCCCGACGAGATGGCGACCGCGGCCGCCGCGAACGCCCGCGAGATCGTCCGCCTGGAACTGCTCGCCGAACAGGTCGCCGACACCTCCGGCACCGTCGAGTCCTTCCTCGCCAACCTCGCCGAGTCGGTGCACGGGGCCGCCGCGCACGCCGTCGCCTTCACCTCGGTCGCGGGCATACGGCACGGTCTCGCACTGGCGCCGGAGCCGCCCGGCCCCGGCGAGGTGCGGGGCGCGGCCGGCCGCTGGCTGGCGGACCGCCGTGTCGGGGGCGAGCTGACCGACCCCGTTCTCCTACGGCACCTGCTGTGGATCGCGGTCGCGTCGGGGCTGCCCCTCCAACTGCACGCCGGCCTCGCGGAGCCGGGCGCGCGCATCGACCGTACGGACCCGGTGCTGCTGACCGACTTCGTACGGGCCACCGCCGGCCTGGGCACCGACCTCGTCCTGCTGCACGGCTACCCCTACCACCGCCACGCCGCCCACCTCGCTGGTGTCTTCCCGCATGTGTACGCAGACTCCGGGGCCGCCCTGGTCCGCACCGGCGCCCGTGCCGCGACCGTCCTCGCGGAGATCCTGGAGCTGGCCCCCTTCGGCAAGATCCTCTTCTCCAGCGGGGCCGGCGGGCTGCCCGAGCTGCACGTGGTGGGCGCCCGCCTGTTCCGCGAGGCGCTGGCACGGGTCCTGGGCGGCTGGGTGGCCGAGGGCGCGTGGTCCCTGGGGGACGCGCAGCGGGTGGCGCAGATGGTGGCGGCGGGGAACGCGCGACGCGTCTACGGCCTGTGACTACGCGCGCGTGGGTACGGCCGTCTCGGCCGACGGACCCGGCAGCCCGGCCGTGACCTCGGGCCGCTCCCGCAGTGCCAGCAGCACCCGCAGCACCCAGATCCACATCACGGCTGAGCCGAGCATGTGCGCCGCGACCAGGGCCTCGGGAAGATCCGTGAAGTACTGCACGTACCCGATGGCCCCCTGGGCGAGCATGATCAGGAAGAGCTCCCGCGTCCGGTTCAGCGGACCCTTGGGCGCGTCCACCGCCTTCAGGACGAACCACAGGGCGAAGGTCAGCGTCACCACGATCCACGCCAGCACGGCGTGCAGCTTGGCCACGGTCTCCCAGTCCAGCGGCATTCGCTCGACCTCGCTGGAGTCACCCGCGTGCGGGCCGGCGCCCGTGACGACCGTACCCACCGCGATCAGCAGCACGGACCCGGCGACCAGGAACCACACCAACTGCTGCACCGCCCTGCCGACCAGCGGCCGCGGCGCCGCGTCGCCCTCCCGGGTCCGCTGCCACATCACCGTCGCGACGGCGATGAGCGCCGAGGACAGCAGGAAGTGGGCCGAGACCGTGTACGGGTTGAGGCCGACCAGGACGACGATGCCACCGAGCACGGCGTTGCCCATGACCACCCAGAACTGCGCCCAGCCCAGCCGGGTCAGGCCCTGCCGGTACGGCTTCTCGGAGCGGGCGGCGATGATCGCCCAGCCGACGGCCGCGCACAGCACGTACGTCAGCATGCGGTTGCCGAACTCGATGGCGCCGTGGAAGCCCATCTCGCGGGTCGCGGTGAGCGAGTCGTCGGTGCACTTGGGCCAGGTCGGGCAGCCGAGGCCGGAGCCGGTGAGCCGGACCGCGCCGCCGGTGACCACGATGACCACCGACATGACGAGCGCGGCGAGGGCCGCCCGCTGAACCGTCCGGGGGTCCGGGGTCCAGCGTTCGGCGAGGAAGGCGAGCGGGTTGCGCACGGCGGCTACGGCGTCGGCGCGGGTCACGTTTGGCACGGGCCCCATCGTAGGCCGCCGCTTGTGCACGCTTTCACGAGGGTCCGACTCCCCGGAGTCCTACTCCCAGCGGAAGAACCGTCCGGCGGCCGCCAGCCCGGCGATCGCCCACGCGGCCAGGATCCCCAGGTCACCCCACGGCATCCCGGCCCCGTCCTGCAGCACGTCCCGCAGGCCGTCCGAGAGCGCCGCGATGGGCAGGAGCCCCAGCACGTCCTGGGCGGCGGACGGGAACTTGTCCAGCGGTACGACGACCCCGCCGCCCACCAGGAGCAGCAGGAACACCAGGTTGGCGGCGGCCAGCGTGGCCTCGGCCCTGAGGGTGCCCGCCATCAGCAGGCCGAGGCCGGAGAAGGCGGCCGTGCCGAGGACCAGCAGGAGCAGGACGGCGAGGGGGTTGCCGTGCGGGGACCAGCCCAGCGCGAAGGCGATCGCCGTGAGCAGGATCACCTGGAGAATCTCGGTGACCAGGACGGACGCGGTCTTGGCCGCCATCAGGCCCCAGCGGGGCAGCGGTGACGACGCCAGCCGCTTCAGCACGCCGTACCGGCGCTCGAACCCGGTGGCGATGGCCTGCCCCGTGAACGCCGTCGACATCACCGCCAGTGCCAGGACACCCGGTGCGAGGAAGTCGACGGCCTCGCCCTCGCCGGTGTCGACGATGTCCACCGAGCTGAACAGCACCAGCAGCAGCGTCGGGATGACGACCGTCAGCAGCAGCTGCTCGCCGTTGCGCAGCAGCATCTTCGTCTCCAGCGCCGCCTGCGCCGCGATCATCCGGAGGAGCGGGGCCGCGCCCGGCCGGGGGGTGTGGATGCCGGTGGCGGTCACGAGCGCAGCTCCTTGCCGGTGAGCTCCAGAAAGACGTCTTCGAGGGTGTGCCGTTCCACCGAGATGCGGTCCGGCATCACTCCGTGCTGGGCGCACCAGGAGGTGACCGTGGCCAGCAGCTGGGGGTCGACGTTGCCGGTGACCCGGTAGGAGCCGGGGGTCAGCTCGTCGGCCGAGGAGTCGGAGGGCAGGGCCTTGAGCAGGGAGCCGACGTCGAGGCCGGGGCGGCCGGTGAAGCGCAGGGTGTTCTCGGCGCCGCCGCGGCACAGCTCCTCGGGGGAGCCCTGGGCGATGACCTGGCCCGCGTCGATGATGGCCACGTCGTCGGCGAGCTGTTCGGCCTCGTCCATGTAGTGCGTGGTGAGGATGACCGAAACGCCGTCGGCGCGCAGGTCCCGGACGAGGTCCCAGGTGTTGCGGCGGGCCTGCGGGTCGAGGCCGGCGGTGGGTTCGTCGAGGAAGACCAGCTCGGGGCGGCCGACGATCGCCATGGCGAGGGCGAGGCGCTGCTGCTGGCCGCCGGAGAGCCGGCGGTAGGTGGTCCGGCCGCAGGAGCCGAGCCCGAGCCGCTCGATGAGGGCGTCCACGTCGAGCGGGTGCGCGTGCAGCTTCGCCATGTGGCGCAGCATCTCGTCGGCCCGCGCGCCCGAGTAGACCCCGCCGGACTGGAGCATCACGCCGATCCGGGGGTGCAGCTCGGCGGCCTGTCTCACCGGGTCGAGGCCGAGGACGCGGACCGTGCCGGAGTCCGGCTCGCGGTATCCCTCGCAGGTCTCGATCGTCGTCGTCTTGCCGGCTCCGTTGGGGCCGAGGACGGCGGTGACGCCCGCCCGGGCCGTCAGGTCGAGGCCGTTCACCGCGGTTTTCGTCCCGTACCGCTTCACCAGGGCCTGGACCTGGACGACAGGCTCAGTTCGCATGGGTCCAGAGTCTAGGTTCGCGGGCGGGTGCTCGGACGCGGGGGTGCGTGAACCGGTCAGTGCGGGCGGTGCAGGGCGAGCCAGCGTTCGGCGTAGGCCACGGCGTCGGCGACCGGGAACAGCCGGGTGTCGGCGGCGCCCACTGTGCCTCGTACCACGGGCCGGTCCCGTTCGAAGTCGTGGCCCAGTTCGTCGAACCGGTCGGCGCTGATCGACACCTCGGTGACCGTCTCCCATCCGCCACTCGCGGCGGGCCGGCCCACCTCGACGAGCGGGGCGTCGATGCGGTACTCGGCGAGGTGGAAGCTGGTGCAGCTGTCGTAGCCCGCCCCGAGCAGCAGGACCCGGGCGCCCAGCTTCTCCAGCCGGGCCAGGGGGCTGCGCTCGCCGAGGCGGCAGTCGAGGGCGTGGTCGTCGGTGATCTCCGCGGCGCGCGGGCCGAGGGCGGCGAAGGAGGTGTGGGGGTGCGCGGGCCGAGGGCGGCGAAGGAGGTGTGGGGGTGCGCGCTGCGCAGGGCGCCCGGCTGTTTCGCCCCCGCCGCCCCTACCCGTCCCATCCCGGGGCGCCGCCCCGGACCCCCGCTGGGGGCTGCGCCCCCACAGCCCCGTATCGGCCCTGAACGGGCCTCGTCCTCAAACTCCCCCAGAGGGGGACCCCAGACGGGCTGAAAAGCCTGCGCTGTATCGAGCGTGCAGCCGCACAAGTCAGCGAGTCCCCCGTCGGCCGACCGCCGGAGGCCCGAGTGACAAGAGGGCCGGTGAGAGGGGGTTTCGGCATGCTCGGGAGTGTCCCGGACGGGGGCTCGCGGCGCCAGCGATTTGCCCGGTCGTCTGATCGATCAAAGATCGTTTCCGCAGGTCAGATTAGGTATGCCTAAGTGATGCAGGGCACCGTCCGGCGGTCCGGGCGCGGCTTGCCCGCCTCCGCGGAATTACGCAACAATGGCGTTGTGAAAAACGTCGGCGCAGCTCCGCAGGAGGAACTGGCGACCGGGGAGCGGTCCACCCGCAACCGGGTCGCGCGGTCCATCCTGGACCACGGGCCGTCGACCGTCGCCGAGCTGGCCGCCCGGCTGGGCCTGACCCAGGCCGCCGTCCGCCGCCACCTCGACGCGCTGGCCGCCGACGACGTGGTGGAGGCGCGGGAGCAGCGCGTGTACGGAGCGCGGACGCGCGGGCGTCCCGCCAAGGTCTTCGCGCTCACCGACTGCGGCCGCGACGCCTTCGACCAGTCGTACGACAAGCTCGCCGCCGACGCGCTGCGCTGGATCGCCGAGCGTGAGGGGGGCCAGGAGGCCATCGCCGCCTTCGCCCGCGCACGCATCGCCGCCCAGGCGAGCGCCTACCGCAAGGCGATCGAGGGCGTGTCCCCCGACAAGCGCACCGAAGCCCTGGCCAAGGCCCTGAGTGTCGACGGGTACGCTGCCACTGCGCGGAGCGCGCCCGTGGGTGAGCAGCTGTGCCAGCACCACTGCCCGGTCGCCCATGTCGCCGAGCAGTTCCCGCAGCTGTGCGAGGCGGAGACGGAATTCTTCGCCGAGCTGCTCGGTACGCATGTGCAGCGACTGGCGACCATCGCGCACGGCGACGGCGTCTGCACGACGTTCATCCCCAAGATTTCCCCCAATTCCACTGACGCATCTGCAAGCACGGCCGGGAGGAACCCCGCATGACTCTCCCCACGGAGACTGCCCACCCCGAACTCGAGGGTCTGGGCAAGTACGAATACGGCTGGGCCGACTCCGACGAGGCCGGTGCCGCAGCGAAGCGCGGCCTGAGCGAGGCTGTCGTCCGCGACATCTCGGGCAAGAAGTCCGAGCCGGAGTGGATGACCAAGCTGCGCCTCAAGGGTCTGAAGCTCTTCGAGAAGAAGCCCATGCCGAACTGGGGCTCCGACCTGTCCGGCATCGACTTCGACAACATCAAGTACTTCGTGCGCTCCACGGAGAAGCAGGCGGAGTCCTGGGAGGACCTGCCCGAGGACATCAAGAACACCTACGACAAGCTGGGCATCCCGGAGGCCGAGAAGCAGCGCCTCGTCGCCGGTGTCGCCGCCCAGTACGAGTCGGAGGTCGTCTACCACCAGATCCGCGAGGACCTGGAGGAGCAGGGCGTCATCTTCCTCGACACCGACACCGCCCTGAAGGAGCACCCGGAGCTCTTCAAGGAGTACTTCGGCACCGTCATCCCGGCCGGTGACAACAAGTTCGCGGCCCTGAACACCGCCGTGTGGTCGGGCGGCTCCTTCATCTACGTGCCGAAGGGCGTGCACGTCGAGATCCCGCTCCAGGCGTACTTCCGGATCAACACGGAGAACATGGGCCAGTTCGAGCGGACCCTGATCATCGTCGACGAGGGCGCCTACGTGCACTACGTCGAGGGCTGCACCGCCCCGATCTACAAGTCGGACTCGCTGCACTCCGCGGTCGTCGAGATCATCGTCAAGAAGAACGCCCGCTGCCGCTACACGACCATCCAGAACTGGTCGAACAACGTCTACAACCTGGTCACCAAGCGCGCCGTCGCCTACGAGGGCGCCACCATGGAGTGGATCGACGGCAACATCGGCTCCAAGGTGACGATGAAGTACCCGGCCGTCTACCTCATGGGCGAGCACGCCAAGGGCGAGACGCTCTCCATCGCCTTCGCGGGCGAGGGGCAGCACCAGGACGCCGGCGCCAAGATGGTCCACATGGCCCCGAACACCTCGTCCAACATCGTGTCGAAGTCGGTGGCCCGCGGTGGCGGCCGTACCTCCTACCGTGGTCTGATCGAGATCGGCGAGGGCGCACCCGGCTCCAAGTCGAACGTCCTGTGCGACGCGCTGCTCGTCGACACCATCTCCCGCTCCGACACCTACCCGTACGTCGACGTCCGCGAGGACGACGTGTCCATGGGCCACGAGGCGACCGTCTCCAAGGTCTCCGAGGACCAGCTGTTCTACCTGATGAGCCGCGGCCTGTCCGAGGACGAGGCGATGGCGATGATCGTGCGCGGTTTCGTCGAGCCGATCGCCAAGGAACTGCCGATGGAGTACGCGCTGGAGCTCAACCGGCTGATCGAGCTGCAGATGGAGGGCGCGGTCGGCTAACCCCGCCCCCGGTCAGCACACGTCTTACTCATTGAAAGAGAGCACTACGACAGCCATGGCTGAGGCTCAGAACACCCCGGTGGGCTCCACCACCGCAGGCGCCATCGCGGTGGCCGCCGAGTCGACCGTCGTCTCCCGCATGAGCGCGCCGCCCTCCTTCGACGTCGCGGACTTCCCGGTCCCGCACGGCCGTGAGGAGGAGTGGCGGTTCACCCCGCTGGAGCGGCTGCGCGGCCTGCACGACGGCACCGCGGTCGCCACCGGCGACGGCCTGAAGGTCGACGTACAGGCCCCCGAGGGCGTCACCGTCGAGACCGTCGGCCGCGACGACGCGCGGCTCGGCAGGGCGGGCACCCCGGTGGACCGCATCGCCGCCCAGGCGTACTCGGCGTTCGAGAAGGCCGGCGTGGTCACCGTCCCCAAGGAGACGGTCCTCACCGAGCCGATCCGGATCGCCGTGCACGGCGAGGGCGGCACCGCCTTCGCCCACCAGGTGATCGAGCTGGGCGCCTTCGCCGAGGCCGTCGTCGTCATCGACCACACCGGTGACGCCGTGCTCGCCGCCAATGTCGACTACATCCTGGGCGACGGCGCCAAGCTGACCGTCGTCTCCGTCCAGGACTGGGACGACAAGGCCGTGCACATCGCCCAGCACAACGCGCTCGTCGGCCGCGACGCCTCCTTCAAGTCGGTCGTCGTCACGTTCGGCGGCGACGTCGTCCGCCTGCACCCGCGCGTGACCTACGCCGGCCCCGGCGGCGAGGCCGAGCTGTTCGGCCTGTACTTCACCGACGCCGGCCAGCACCAGGAGCACCGACTGCTGGTCACGCACAACGTGCCGCACTGCAAGTCCAACGTCGTCTACAAGGGCGCCCTCCAGGGCGACGAGGCGCACGCCGTGTGGATCGGCGACGTCCTCATCGAGGCCGCCGCCGAGGGCACCGACACCTACGAGATGAACCGCAACCTCGTCCTCACGGACGGCGCGCGCGTCGACTCGGTGCCGAACCTGGAGATCGAGACCGGTGAGATCGTCGGCGCCGGCCACGCCTCCGCCACCGGCCGCTTCGACGACGAGCAGCTGTTCTACCTGATGGCCCGCGGTATCCCGGAGCACGAGGCCCGTCGGCTCGTGGTCCGCGGCTTCTTCGCCGAGCTGGTCCAGCAGATCGGCGTCGCGGACATCGAGGAGCGCCTCATCGCCAAGATCGAAGAGGAGCTGGAGGCGTCCGTCGCATGACGTACGTACGCGCCTGTGCGCTGAGCGAGCTGGAGGAGGACACCCCGAAGCGGGTGGAACTCGACGGCACGCCGGTGTCCATCGTGCACACCGAGGGCGAGGTGTTCGCGATCCACGACATCTGCTCCCACGCGAACGTCTCGCTCTCCGAGGGCGAGGTGGAGGACTGCCAGATCGAGTGCTGGCTGCACGGCTCCAGCTTCGACCTCCGCACCGGCAAGCCGTCCGGCCTTCCCGCGACGCGCCCCGTCCCCGTATACCCCGTAAAGATCGAAGGGGACGACGTGCTCGTCTCCCTCAACCAGGAGTCCTGAGGCACCCATGGCAACGCTTGAAATCCGAGACCTGCGCGTCACCGTCGAGGCCGACAACGCCACGAAGGAGATCCTCAAGGGCGTCGACCTCACCGTGAAGCAGGGCGAGACGCACGCCATCATGGGCCCCAACGGCTCCGGCAAGTCGACCCTCGCGTACTCCCTCGCGGGTCACCCCAAGTACACGATCACCGGCGGCACCGTCACCCTCGACGGCGAGGACGTCCTGGAGATGTCCGTCGACGAGCGCGCCCGCGCCGGCCTGTTCCTGGCCATGCAGTACCCGGTCGAGGTCCCCGGCGTCTCGGTCTCCAACTTCCTGCGCACCTCCGCCACCGCCATCCGCGGCGAGGCCCCCAAGCTGCGCACCTGGGTGAAGGAGGTCAAGGAGGCCATGGAGCGCCTCAACATGGACCCCTCCTTCGCCGAGCGCAACGTCAACGAGGGCTTCTCCGGCGGTGAGAAGAAGCGCCACGAGATCCTCCAGCTGGAGCTGCTCAAGCCGAAGCTCGCGATCCTCGACGAGACGGACTCCGGCCTCGACGTCGACGCCCTTCGTATCGTCTCCGAGGGCGTCAACCGCGTCCGCGAGACCGGCGAGGTCGGCACCCTGCTGATCACGCACTACACGCGCATCCTGCGCTACATCAAGCCCGATCACGTCCACGTCTTCGCCGCCGGCAAGATCGTCGAGTCGGGTGGCCCCGAGCTCGCCGACAAGCTGGAGGCCGAGGGCTACGAGGCGTACACGAAGGGTGGCGCATCCGAGTGACACAGCTGCCGGGCCTTCTCGACACCGAGGCGCTCCGCAAGGACTTCCCCATCCTGGACCGTGTGCTCCATGACGGGAAGAAGCTCGTCTACCTCGACAACGCGGCGACCTCGCAGACCCCGCGCCAGGTGATCGACGTGCTCTCCGAGTACTACGAGCAGCACAACGCCAACGTCCACCGTGGCGTGCACGTCCTCGCCGAGGAGGCCACGGCACTGTACGAGGGCGCGCGCGACAAGGTCGCCGAGTTCATCAACGCGCCCAGCCGCGACGAGGTGATCTTCACCAAGAACGCCTCCGAGTCGCTGAACCTCGTGGCGAACATGCTGGGCTGGGCCGACGAGCCCTACCGCGTGGACTCCGACACCGAGATCGTCATCACGGAGATGGAGCACCACTCCAACATCGTGCCGTGGCAGCTGCTGGCGCAGCGCACGGGCGCGAAGCTGAAGTGGTTCGGTCTGACGGACGACGGCCGCCTGGACCTGTCGAACATCGACGAGGTCATCACGGAGAAGACGAAGATCGTCTCCTTCGTCCTGGTGTCGAACATCCTGGGCACCGTCAACCCGGTCGAGGCGATAGTCCGCCGTGCGCAGGAGGTCGGCGCGCTGGTCTGCGTCGACGCCTCGCAGGCGGCGCCCCACATGCCGATGGACGTGCAGGCCCTGCAGGCCGACTTCGTGGCCTTCACCGGCCACAAGATGTGCGGCCCGACCGGCATCGGCGTCCTCTGGGGCCGACAGGAGCTGCTGGAGGACCTTCCCCCCTTCCTCGGCGGCGGCGAGATGATCGAGACGGTGTCGATGCACTCGTCCACGTACGCTCCCGCCCCGCACAAGTTCGAGGCGGGCACCCCTCCGATCGCGCAGGCGGTCGGCCTGGGCGCGGCGATCGACTACCTCAACTCGATCGGCATGGACAAGATCCTCGCCCATGAGCACGCGCTCACCGAGTACGCCGTGAAGCGGCTGGCGGACGTCCCCGACCTGCGGATCATCGGCCCCACCACGGCCGAGGACCGGGGCGCCGCGATCTCCTTCACCCTCGGCGACATCCACCCGCACGACGTGGGCCAGGTCCTCGACGAGCTGGGCATCGCGGTCCGCGTCGGCCACCACTGCGCGCGGCCCGTCTGCCTCCGGTACGGAATTCCTGCGACCACGCGAGCGTCGTTCTATCTGTACTCCACGCCGGCCGAGATCGACGCACTGGTGGACGGCCTGGAGCACGTACGGAACTTCTTCGGCTGAGAGGCTGTCGTGAAGCTGGATTCGATGTACCAGGAAGTCATCCTGGACCACTACAAGAACCCGCACGGGCGTGGTCTGAGGGACGGCGACGCCGAGGTGCACCACGTCAACCCGACCTGCGGCGACGAGATCACCCTGCGCGTGAAGTACGACGGCACGACGATCGAGGACGTCTCGTACGAGGGCCAGGGCTGCTCCATCAGCCAGGCATCGGCCTCCGTGCTGAACGACCTGCTGGTCGGCAAGGACGTGTCCGAGGCGCAGCGGATCCAGGAGACCTTCCTGGAGCTGATGCAGTCCAAGGGCAGGATCGAGCCCGACGACGCCATGGAGGACATCCTGGAGGACGCGGTCGCGTTCGCCGGGGTCTCCAAGTACCCCGCCCGGGTCAAGTGCGCCCTCCTGAGCTGGATGGCGTGGAAGGACGCGACGGCTCAGGCGCTGGGCGGAGCCGACGCCGAAAGGAAGACGGCATGACTGAGACCGTTGAGATGAAGCCGGCCTCGGAGGAGGAGATCCGCGAGGCGCTGTACGACGTCGTAGACCCCGAGCTGGGCATCGACGTCGTCAACCTGGGTCTGATCTACGGCATCCACATCGACGACGCGAACATCGCGACGATCGACATGACTCTGACCTCCGCGGCGTGTCCGCTGACGGACGTCATCGAGGACCAGGCCAAGTCCGCCACGGACGGCCTCGTCAGCGAACTCCGCATCAACTGGGTCTGGATGCCCCCGTGGGGCCCCGACAAGATCACGGACGACGGCCGGGAGCAGCTGCGGGCGCTGGGCTTCAACGTGTGACACCTCCTCGGCACGTGGGAAAGGGCGACACTCTTCGGGTGTCGCCCTTTCTCGTACGCGTGCCTCAGTCCAGCGCCGTCACGAAGTGGAACGCCGAGTCCGCGAGGTAGATGCTGCTGCGCTGGTACGGGTCGAGCTTCACCTGGAAGTTCTCGTGGCGCAGGAAGCGGCCCGGGTAGTTCAGGGACTCCAGCATGACCGCGCCGGAGTGGGGGGAGGGGCGGGAGCAGAAGGTGGCGTCCTTGGCGAAGAGGGCGGAGCCGTCGTGGCGGTCGGCGCGCAGGACGAAGCTGCGGTGGCGGAGGTAGTCGCCGTCGGACGTGGTGAAGGAGAAGCAGGAGCCGTCGGCCAGGCCCGGGACCACGGTGAAGGTGGCGTCCTCACGGAACTCCGAGCCGCCGGCCCGGTCGAGTTTCACCTGACCGCCGCTCAGGTGCCAGTAGCGGTCGGGGTAGTTCACCGAGCGGACCGAGCGGCGGTAGGAGTCGGGCGCGGGGTCGGGGGCGCTCGGTTCGGCCGGCGTGGGCTTGGCGCTCGGCGTCTGCTGCGAAGGGGACGCGGACGGGGCGGGTGAGGCACCGTCGTGCGGGGTGGGGGAGGAGGAAGGGGAGGGGGAGCCGTGCGACGCCGGGGGCGGCTTCGGCCGGTCGCCGTCCGTTGGGGAGGGGCTGGCGAAGGTGATCAGGCCGGGGCCGTTCTTGGTGTCCGCCGTCGCCTGTCCCGCCGCATCGTTCGCTGATGTCTCGTCAGCAGGCTTGTCGTTCAGGGCTATCGCCGTCAAGCAGGCCGCGACCGTGGCCACGGCGAGGGCACCGGCCAGCCAGAGGCGGCGGGTTCCGGGGGCCCGGGAGGTTTCCGGGGTCCAGCCGTTCTCCCATGGTCTGTCCAGAGAGGGCCGGGACTCGTTGTCTGGCATGCGCTGTTCCTCCAGCGGCGCGCGTGACGGCGGCCGCGGCTGCGAAGGCCCGGGTATGGCGACGGCCCGGGTAGGTGAACGCTGAAACACTAGAGGAAGCCGAGGCGCGCCAGCAGCAGTTTCCGGAGCGCTTTCGATAACGCTTTCTCATCGCACCCCGCAACGCTTTCCCATCGCACCCGCGCCGGCCATCTCCCGTCGCCCGTACGACCCTTCGGCGTTATGTACGCTCGTACACATGGGATATCTGACGCTCGCCGGCGCCATCGCCGCCGAGGTGGCCGCGACCACCGCCATGAAGTACAGCGACGGCTTCAGCCGGCTGTGGCCCTCGGTCCTGACCGCCGTCGGCTACGTCGTCTCCTTCGCCCTGCTCGCCCAGACCCTGAAGTCGCTGGCCATCGGCACCGCTTACGCCATCTGGTCCGGCGTCGGCACGGCCTCCGTCGCCGTCATCGGGCTCGCACTGTTCGGCGAGGGGCTGGGTCCGGTGAAGGCCGCGGGGATCCTGCTGATCGTCGGGGGAGTGGTCGTGCTGAACCTCGGCGGTGCCCACTGATGGCCCGGCGCCACGACCCCGAGCGGCGGCAGCGGATCATCGACGCGGCGATCCGGGTGGTGGGGAAGAAAGGGCTCGCCGGGTTGAGTCACCGCAGCGTCGCCGCCGAGGCGGACGTACCGCTCGGCTCGACGACGTACCACTTCAAGACCCTCGACGACCTGATGGTCGCCGCCCTGCGGCAGGCGAACGAGGGCTTCGACAAGGCGCTCGCCACCCGCGGGGACCTCACGGACACCGGCGCCGACCTGGCCGCCGAACTCGCGGCCCTGCTGGGCGAGTGGCTCGGCGGCGAGCGCACCGGGGTCGAGCTGGAGTACGAGCTCTATCTCGCCGCCCTGCGCCGCCCCGCCCTGCGCCCGGTGGCCGCCGAGTGGGCCCAGGGCCTCGCCGACCGGCTGGCCCGCCGCACGGACCCGGTCACGGCGCGGGCGCTGGTGGCGCTGATGGACGGGATCTGTCTGCAGGTCCTGCTGACGGACGGGGTCTACGACGAGGAGTACGCGCGGGAGGTGCTGGCCCGGGTCATCCCGGTGCGCCGAGGCGCCTGACGGCGGCCAGCGCCGCATCGACGCCGCCCGTGATGTCCGCCACCGGGTACTGCACCTCCCGGATCACCCGCTCCCGGTCCACGACCAGCGTCAGCCGCTTCAGCCGGCTCGCGCCCGCCACGCGGAACGTCGGCAGGCGCAGCGCGGCGATCAGCGACAGCTCGCCGTCGGAGAGCAGGGGGAGGCGCAGGCCCTCCTTCTCGGCGAAAGCATGCTGCTCGTCCGGGCGTTGGGTGGACACGCCGTGCACCGTCGCGCCCGCGGCAGTGAACTCGGCCAGCCGGTCCCGGTAGGTGCGGGACTCCAGGGTGCAGCCGGGGGCGCCGGGAATCTCCGCCCAGCCGGGCGGGTAGGCGTCGGGGCGTGCGTAGGCGCCGGGGAAGCAGTACAGGACGGTGTACGGCGTGTCGGCGGCGACCGGATCGCGCGGCTCGCCGGTGTGGTCGAGCAGCCGCAGCTCCGGCACCCGCGTGCCGCGCAGCGCGTGCACCCGTCCGGCCTCCGTGGACGCCTCCGCCGCCGTGGCCGTCGTATCGCCCTCGCCCAGCACCCAGGCGTCCCCCCAGTCCTGGAGGGCGACCAGCACGGGCAGCAGGGCGCGGCCGCGCGGGGTGAGACGGTACTCGTGGCGCACCGGGCGCTCCTGGTACGGCACCCGGGTGAGCACATCGGCCTCCACCAGCAGGCGCAGACGCTCCGTCAGTACCTTGCGGGACAGGCCGAGTTCACGCTGCAGCTCGTCGAAGCGATGCACCCCGCGGGCGGTGTCCCGCACGATCAGCAGGGTCCACCAGTCGCCGACGACGTCCAGGGCCTGCGCGATGGCACAGGTGGAGTCCTCCAGGCTCGTCCTGCGGGCCATGGCCATCAGCCCCTTTCTCAGTTGACCTGAGGCTGCCATGTTGACATGGTGAGTTCCCAAAAGGAACTTAGCTGCGGGGAATCGGGGGTGGGCGGTGCGCGCGCTGCGGGAGGTGCCGCGGACGGTGTGGCTGCTGGCGGGCGGCACCTTCGCCAACATGGTGGTGAGTGTCTGCTTCGCCTATGTCTTCCTCTACCTGACCGGCCCGCGCGGCCTCGACCCCGGCGCGGCGGGGCTGCTCGCCGGGCTCGGCGGGATGGGGCTGGTCGCCGGGAACTTCACCGGCGGCTGGTACGGCGACCGCCTCGGGCACCGGCGTGTCCTGCTCGCCGCCGCCACCGCCTCCGGGCTGCTGCTGGTGGCGGTGCCCGCGCTGCCCACACCGGCGCTGTACGCCGTGCTGCCGCTCGCCCAGTACGCGTCCGGCGTGCAGCGCGCCGCCAACTCGGCGCTGGTCGCGGTGATCGTGCCGGCCGGGGCGCGGCGACAGGCGTTCGCGGTGATGCGGGCGGCGGCGAACGGGGGGTTCACGGTCGGGCCGGTGCTCGGGGCGTTCGTCGCGACCAGGTTCTCGTACGACTGGCTGTACGTCGGCGAGGGCATCGCCGGGGTCGCGCTGGCGGCGTGGACGGCGCGGGTGGTGCCGGTCGGCAGGGTGGCCGTACGAGGTGCGGTGGACCGGGGTGCCGTCCGGGACGCCGGCGGTCTGTGGGCGGCGCTGCGGGCCCGGCCGGGCGTACTGGTTCTCCTGCCGGCGATCCTCGTCATCGACGTCGTCTACCGGCAGCAGTACACCACCTTCCCCGTCTTCCTCACCGACCACGGCTTCGACGAGCGCGTGTACGGGGCCCTGCTGGCGATCAACGGCGGTGTGCTGCTCTGCCTGGAGCTGCCCGCCGCGCTCGCACTGCGCCGGCGGGCGCCGCTGCGGATCGTGGCGTGCGGGCTGCTGCTGGTCGCGGCCGGGTACGGCGCGCTCACGGTCGGCCCGGTGGGGATCGGCACGGCCGTCGTGACGATGGCGCTGCTCACGCTCGGGGAACTGCTCTACAAGACGACGGCGACCGCGTACGTCGCCGACCAGGCGCCGGAGCGGGTGCAGGGGCGGTTCCAGTCGCTGTACTCCGGGGTGTCCATCAGCGGGGTCGTGCTGGCGGCGCCGGTGGGCGGGGCGGTGTACGAGGCGGCGCCGGGGGTCTTGTGGCCGCTGTGCGCGGGGCTGGGGGTGATGGCCGGCGGCGCGGTGCTGGCCGCGGGGCGGCATGGCTCAGCCGCCCGTCGGGCGATCGAGAACCAGGCCGTTCGTGCGGAAGCGGGGGCCCGGGGGCGGTCACTCTGAAGTGGGGGCTCTGGGGGCGGCGGTGCTGGGAGGCAGCCACCTGGAAGCGGGGGCCGAAGGCGGCGGTCCCCGGACGCCCGGTGCCCTGGGCCCGCCCGGCACGTGAGACGTGCCCCCGCCGGTTCGCCCCATCGGCCGGGGCCACGTTAGGTTGCCCTCATGACCGACACGACTGCACCTCGCACCACCGGGGCGGTGGCCGCCGGCCTCGCCACCCTCGCCTCCGACGGCACCGTTCTCGACACCTGGTTCCCCGCGCCCGAGCTCGTCGACGAGCCCGGCCCCTCCGGCAGCGAGCGGCTGTCCGCCGAGAAGGCCGTGGAGCTGCTCGGCGAAGGCGCCGCGAAGGCGATCGGCCCGGACGCCCGGCGTGGTGTCGAGGTCGTCGCGGTCCGCACGGTCATCGCCTCGATCGACGAGAAGCCGGTCGACGCGCACGACGTCTACCTGCGCCTGCACCTGCTCTCTCACCGCCTGGTCAAGCCGCACGGCCTGAGCCTGGAGGGCCAGTTCGGCTTCCTCGCGAACGTCGCCTGGACCTCGCTCGGCCCGGTCGCCGTCGACGACATCGAGAAGGTCCGCCTCAACGCCCGCGCCGAGGGCCTGCACCTCCAGGTGACCTCCATCGACAAGTTCCCGCGCATGACGGACTACGTCGCCCCGAAGGGCGTCCGCATCGCCGACGCCGACCGGGTCCGCCTCGGAGCCCACCTCGCCGAGGGCACCACCGTCATGCACGAGGGCTTCGTCAACTTCAACGCCGGCACGCTCGGCACCTCGATGGTCGAGGGGCGCATCTCCGCCGGCGTCGTGATCGGCGACGGCTCCGACATCGGCGGCGGCGCGTCCACGATGGGCACCCTCTCCGGTGGCGGCAACGTCATCATCTCCATCGGCGAGCGCTGCCTGATCGGCGCCGAGGCGGGCGTCGGCATCGCCCTCGGCGACGAGTGCGTGGTCGAGGCGGGCCTGTACGTCACCGCCGGCACCCGCGTCACCATGCCCGACGGCCAGATCGTCAAGGCCCGCGAACTCTCCGGCGCCTCCAACATCCTCTTCCGCCGCAACTCGGTCACCGGCACGGTCGAGGCCCGCCCGAACAACGCGGTCTGGGGCGGCCTGAACGAGATTCTGCACAGCCACAACTGAACCGGCTGACGCGTCGGCGTTCGTCCCAGACCCTGGACCCCGGGTCGGCCGGGGACGTGCCGCGTTCGGGTTGTGGCGCGGGCCCCGGCCGATTCATGTCAGGGGGCCGTCAGTCGACCGTCAGCCGGTCGTATGCCGCGCGCAGTCTGTCCACCGTCGTCCGGTCCGCCGGGCGCAGGGGCGGGCGGAGCGGGCCCGCGGGCAGGCCGAGGGTCGGCAGGAGTGCCTTGGCGGTGACCGTTCCGGGGAGGCCCGACGCCATCATCAGCTCGATGAGTTCCATGGCCCGGAGCTGGTGGCGGGTGGCGCTCGCCGTGTCACCCGTGTCGAACGCGTCGAGGATGGCGCGGAGTTGGCGCGGGGCGGCGTTGGCGACCGTGCTGACGTAGCCCGTGGCGCCCACCGCGTACAGGGCGAGGATCTGCTCGTCGCAGCCGGCGTAGTACGCCAGCGCCTCCGTGCGGGACAGGACCTTCTGGGTGCCGAGGAGGTCGTAGGAGCAGTCCTTCACCGCCACGATCCCGGGGTGCTCGGCGAGTCGCAGCATCGTCTCCGGCTCGATGCGGGTGCTGGTGCGGCCGGGGATGTCGTACAGCATCACGGGCAGGGGGGACGCGTCGGCCACCTCGCGGAAGTGGTGCTCAAGAGCGTCCTGCGGCGGCTTGCTGTAGTAGGGGGTCACGACCAGTACGCCGTCCGCGCCCGCCTTCGCGGCGGACAGGGCCAGGTCGATCGTGTGCCCGGTGTCCGCCGTGCCCACGCCCGCGATCAGGGGCACGGTGTCGCCGACGGCCGCGCGCACGGCCCGGATCAGCTTCGCCTTCTCGGTGTCCGTCGTGGTCGGCGACTCGCCCGTCGTCCCGGACAGGACGAGCCCGTCGCAGCCATCCGCCACCAGTTGGGCGGCGAGCCGCTGCGCCCCGTCGAGGTCGAGGGAGCCGTCCTCGGTGAAGGGCGTGATCATGGCGCAGAGGGCGCGGCCGAAGGGAGGCTGTGGGGAGGTCGGATGTGTCCTGGGGTTCATGGGAGTAGTCTCGGCGGCTTGATCGTGAAGCTCTACTTAAATCTGCTACCAGGTACGAGTAAGGGTTGCTGAGGAGTTCCGGTCGCCCGGCGGCCGTTGCGAGGCCCTGTGTCCCACTCGGCCCTTCCTGGGTCACCCGGGAGCAGGAACTCCGGGTCCCTGGGGGACGACGGACAGGGAGCCCGCCGCCGAAGAGGTGCCGGCCGCCCGATGAGGCTGCGGCTTCCCGAGGAACGCCCCGCGGAGCCGCCCACCACCCGGGCCGCCGGCACCCGGCACCGCACCGCCGCTGCGACTGCGGCTTCCGCCGCGCGCACGACCGGGCGGTCGCCGAGGCGTTGTGCAGCGCCGAGCACCGCGCCGCTGTCCTCCTCGACGTCACGCCCTCGGCGCCTACATCCGCTTCGAGCGCGGCTTCCGCTACGCCCGCCAGCGGGTCCGTACGGCGACCGTGAGGTCCTGCGCCTGTGCGGCGCCGGCCGTCGCGCTCGCCGATGCCGGGTGGGGGCGGCCGGGGGTGGCGTGCGCTCGCCCCTTCCTGCGCGCCCTGCGTGCGCGCCCGTACGTCCGTCTCGCTCGCCTCCTTCGCCCGGCTGGCCGGGGACGGGCTACGGGTCGTGGCGGCCCCCGGACCGGGGCCGGGGCTCCCGCAGAGCAGCTGGGCGTGCCCGAACTCACCGCCGAGGCCGCCCTGTTGCAGGCCCGCCTCGACTGGTTCCAAACCCAGCTGGCCCGGCTCGACGGGAACGGGCAGGGTGGCGGCTCGGCCGCGCACGGACAGCGCCCTCACCCCCGGCCCCTCTTGACCTCAACCAAACCTGAGGTCGAAAGCTGATCGGCGTACACACCGCAACGCAGCGCCGATCACCGGAGGCCGCCATGACCCGCCGTACCCACACCCACCCCGACCCCACCGACCCCCGCGTCGCCGCCCCCTTCTTCAGTTCTTGGCGGCTCGGTGCCCCCGAGCGTCAGCGGGCTGCGGTGGAGGCCATCGGTGAGACCTGGGAGCGTCGTCCCTGGCCCGCGGCCGGTCTGCTCGGCTATCACGTGTACGCAGGGCACGACGGCTCCACCCTGCTGCACTACTCGCAGTGGACCGCCGCGGCGGCGTTCGAGGCATACGTCAAGGCGCACCGCCAGGAGCGCGTCGACGAGATCGACACCGCCGTGCCCGGGATCGAGCGCGTCGAGCTGAACGGCTACCGCCGCTACCGCAGCCGTGAGCGTGCCGTCGGGGACGTACGGGTGCCGGGGCTGATCATCACCGTACGGATCGACTTCGAGCCGGCAGCGGCCGAGCGGCGCGGTGACTGGGTGGACACCGTTCTTGCCGCCCTGGGCACCGAAGCCGGTCTCATCTCCGCCCACTTCCATCTCAGTACCGACGGCAGCCACGTCCTCAACTACGCGGAGTGGGAGAGCGACCGCGCGTACGACGAGGCCATCGCCGTGCCCGAGTCGCAGTCGCCGCAGTGGGAGCGCGTACGGACGTACCCCGGCTTCAAGGGCTCCACCGGAAGCCGGTACACGCACGCCCTCGGGCTCGTCCCGGACTGAACCTCACCGAAAAGCGCAGCCTCCTGGACAAAAAAAGTTTTCGGTGAGACGGTGGACGCATGCTGGACGTGACCGTGATCGAGGATCCCGAGGCCGCAGCCGTCTCACTGGACCCCATAAGGGCCCGGCTGCTGGCCGAGCTGGCGGCCGGACCCGCGTCGGCGGCGATGCTGGCCGGCAAGGTGGGACTGCCCCGGCAGAAGGTGAACTACCACCTCAAGGCGCTGGAGCGGCACGGCCTGGTCGAGCTGGCCGGCGAGCGGCGCAAGGGCAATGTCACCGAGCGGCTGATGCGGGCGACGGCGGCGTCGTACGTGATCTCGCCGCTCGCCCTCGCCGACGTACAGCCCGACCCGGACCGCTTCCGCGACCAGCTCTCCGCCCGCTGGCTGCTGGCGCTCGGCGCCCGTCTCGTCCGGGACGTCGGCTCGCTGATCACCGGTGCGGCGAAGGCCCGCAAGCGGCTGGCGACGTACGCCCTGGACGGCGAGGTCCGCTTCGCCTCGGCCGCCGAACGGGCCGCGTTCGTCGAGGAGTTGACGGCGGGCGTCAGCGCGCTGATCCGCAAGTACGACGCGCCCGACGCCGAGGGCGGCCGGGATCACCGGATCGTCATCGCCGTCCACCCCACGGTCCACCCCACGGCCGACACCGCGGTCCGCCCCACGGCCCGCGGCGCGGTCACGGATCAGCAGCCCGTCCCGGAAGCAGAGCAGCAGCAATAGCACCCAGGAGCCCCGCCATGTCCAAGGAATTCGAGATCGCCCGGGAGTTCGAGGTCGATGCCACGCCGGAGCAGGTGTGGGACGCGGTCACCAACAACACCGGTGGCTGGCTGTGGCCGTCGGAGCTGCCCGAGCCGCGCGTCGGCGGGAAGGGGGCCATGGGATCGACGGTCACCGCCTGGGACCCGCCGCACCGCTACACCAATCGGACCGAGAACGTCGAGGAGATCGCCGAGCAGACCCTCAACCAGCTCGACTACACCATCGAGCCGCGCGACGGTGGCCGCCGGGCCTGGGTGCGGTACGTGCACAGCGGCATCCTGGTCGAGGACTGGGACAACCAGTACGACGCGGCCGGGCGGCACACCGACTTCTATCTGCACACCCTGCGTCAGTACCTGACGGAGTTCGGCGGCCGGCCGGTCGTCGCCTTCGCGACCTTCGACGGACCCGAGGCGTCGCAGGCGCCGGACGCCTTCGCCGCCGTAGGACGGGCGCTGGGGCTCGCGGACGACACTGAGGAGGGGGCGCGGGTGCGGGTGCGCGGCCCGGAGGGCGAACTCCTCGACGCCGTGGTCGACTTCCGCAACCCCTACTTCCTCGGGTTGCGCACGGAGAACGCCCTCGTCCGGTTCTTCGGCCGTAACCACTGGGGCTACCCGGTCGGCATCTCCGTGCACGACTTCGCCCCGGGCGCCGACGCCAAGGCGGACGAGGACGCCTGGCAGGGCTGGCTGAACGGGGTGTTCAGCCGGCCCTGATCCCGAGCGGACGGAGCTACGGGCGGAAGCGCAGCACCTGCGGGTCGTGGTCGCTGATCTGGTCGTTGAACTCCGCGTTGATGTGCACGCTGTCGTACTCGAAGGCGCAGCCGCGGCGGATCGACGGGCTGATCAGGATCTGGTCCAGGGTCTGCGCGTTGCCCTGGTAGACGTACGAGTAACGCTCGCTCCTCGGCAGCGACTTGATCGCCGACCAGAGCACGCCGTCGGCCTCCAGGATCTTCGCGGTGCCGGAGAACTCGAAGTCGTTGATGTCGCCCAGGGTGACGACGTGCGCGTTCCTCTGCTTGGCGAGGATGTCCTTGACGAAGGAGTGCACGGCCGTCGCCTGCGCCGCGCGCTGGATCTCCGAGCCGCGCGTCGGCGGCTGGTACTGGGAGTGCAGGGACTGGTCGCCGCCCTTGGAGTTGAAGTGGTTGGCGATCACGAAGACCGCCCTGCCACGGAAGGAGAACTCGCCGACCAGCGGCTTCCGGCTGTTCTCCCAGGCCGCGTTCTGCGGGTCGATCCGGCCGGGGGAGACCGTCAGGGCCGCCTTGCCGCGCACCTTGGTGACCCCCGCGGCGGTGGTGGCGTCGCCGCCCGCGCGGTCGGTGAAGGAGACCCGCTGCGGGTTGAACAGGAACACCTGGCGGATGTTGCCGCCGGGCTGGCCGCCGTCCGTCTTGTCCACCGGGTCGACGGACCGCCAGTCGTACGCCGGGCCGCCCGCCGCGACGATCGCGTCCACCAGCTTGCGCATCGTCGCGTCGGCGGCGACCGTGCCGTCGTCGGTCGTGCCGTTGTTGTCCTGGATCTCCTCCAGGGACACGATGTCGGGCGAGCGGAGGTTGTGCACGATCGCGGCGGCGTGCTCGTCGAACGTGGCGTCGGACGGGTCGAGGTTCTCGACGTTGTACGTGGCGATCGCCAGCTCGTGGGCCTTCTGCCTGCGGGTGGTCTCCCGCTCCAGCCCGGCGCTCCTCAGCGTGCCGATGGTGTGGGCGACCAGGGTGTAGCCGCCGAACTGGGAGTAGTCCAGCGGGCCTTCGGTGGCGTCGGTCAGGACGTCACCGACGTTCGCCACGGGGAAGTCGGCCTTGGCGCCCAGCGACTGGATCTGCAGCCGGCCGGTGTTCTGGGCGTCGTAGGAGCCGTAGACGGTGACGCCGCGGCGGCCGGCGTTCTCGTCCGGCTTCACCGTGACCCACAGCTCGGTGAACGGGTCGGTGGCGCCGACGACGCGGGTGTCGGCGACCCGGACGTTCATGCCCTCCAGGGACTCGTAACGGTCCAGGGCGTACTTGGCCGGTTCCAGCGGCAGAGAGTTGATCGAGCCCTGTGCGGCCGCGTCGCCGGCCGGGGCGTACGCGGCCGGAACCGAGCCCGCGTCGATCACCGTGGCGGCCGGGACCGCGTTGCCGCCGGACAGGACCGTGATCGTCGGCCGGGTGATCTGGGTGATCGACTGGTTGCCGGACGCGGTGCCGCCGGGGACGAACTCCGAGACCGTGCCGGACACCGTGACCGAGTCACCGACCGCGACCTTCGGCGTGGAGCTGGTGAAGACGAAGACGCCCTCGCTGGTGGCCTGGTCGCTGTCCGGATGCGGATCCTGTATCCAGAAGCCCCTGGACGAGCCGTAGGTGCGCACCCCGGTGACAATTCCGGCCACGTCCGTGACCTGCCGGCCCGCGTACGGGGAGGTCCGGGTGGTGCCCTGAATGTCATGGATGCGCACCGCAGAGTCGGCCTGCGCGGGGGAGGTGAGGACGATGGTGGACGCCGCTGAGCACACGGCGGCGACGGTGAGCGCGGCGAGGCGCGCGGAGTTCTTGCTCGGCAACGGGATCCCTCCGGGGACGTACATGAGCGCCGGGACGGGGGTGGGACCTCAGTGGTCTTGAGGTGTACGTGTCACGCGTGGGACCGAGTGAACAGTTGTCCCCCCAATTTCTACGCGCGTCAATCTCCAGCGTGCCCCGGCCACTTGTCAAGGTTTCGGCCATGTCCAGCTCCTGTCCGGGAGATGAACCGGGCGGCATGGGTCGAAATCCGTCTAGGCTGAGCGGTTGAGCCGTGATGCGTACGGTTCTTGAGGTGCCCTAGGAGAAACGGCCGATGTCAGACAGCTCCCCCCTGCCGCCCGTGCGGCTGACCTCCGAAGCGGAGCTGGCGCGCGACGCGCTGTCCACGCCCCTGCTCGCCCGGGCCGCCAGGCTGGCCCGCTGGGCCGGACCGGACACCCGGGTGGACGCCGGGGGCGGACTGGTCGACGCGCAGCTGGCCGCGGCCGCCGAGGCACTGGGGCTCACCGGGGACGACGCCGCCGAGGCGTCGGGGCTCACCGACGCCGCCGCCCTCGCCAGCGAGGCGTGGCGGGTCGCCGTCGACACCGGGCTGGTCGAGATCGTGGACGAGGAGGCCGGAACCGTCACCGCAGGCGAGGACCTCGCCCTGCTGACCGGCGGCTCCCCGCACGACGTCCTCGCCCTCTGGCAGACCGCACTGGAGACCGTGCTCGCCGACGCGAGCGTGCCCGACCTCGACGACCTGGTCGACGCGCTGGACGAGGGCGGCGAGGTCGACCTCTCCCAGCTCGACTGGGACCCCGAGGGCGAGGCGGAATTCCTCGACGGCGTGCTCGGCGCCCTCTATCTGCTCACCGTCAGCGAGGACGGCCCCGGCGACGGCACGGTGCCGCTGCCCGCGCTCGCCGCCTCGATGCTCGTCCCCGGCGACATGGGCGAGCCCACCAACGACGTCCTGGAACAGGTCTCCGACGCGATGATGCGCCTCGACGACCAGTTCCGGCTGCTGGAGCCGATCGGCCTGGTCGAGTACCAGCCCGTCGACGAGGCACTCATGGCCGACGCGGAGGGCGAGCCGGCCGCCGCGGAAGAGGAGTTGGCCGCCGCCCCCGTCGACGACACCGACGTCTCCCGCTACGGCATGGTCCGCCTCACCCCGCTCGGCCTGTACGGGCTGCGGGCACGGCTCCTGGAAGCCGGCTTCACCGCCCCGGCCGTCGGCGAACTCGCAGACAAGGGCGCCGACGCGCTGCTCGACGGCACCGCCCACTACGGCTCGCGGGCCGCACAGGCGGAGACCCTGCACTGGCTCGGCCGACGCGAACCCCTCGCGGCGGCACGGGAGTTGCTGGCGGCGGCTCGGGGCGCCGACCCGGGGGCGCCGCTGCGGCGGCTGCGGTGTCAGCAGGCGCTGTCGCTGGTGGGGGCACCCGCGGAGCCTGCGCTTCGGGAGGTACTGGACGACGCGGAGCTGGGGGGTCTCGCGCGGGTCTGGCTCACCGAGCAGGGGGCCGCGGATGTACCCGCGCCTTCGGCTGACCTGGTGTTCTGGCTGACCATCGACACGGTGGCCGCCCAGCTTGCGGCCGAGGGGAACTCGGAGGAGCTGCGGGCGCTGGTGGAGGGGCTGGCGGCTCAGCACGAGGGGTTCTTCGAGGCGGCCTGGCGGGTGGGGCATCCGGCGACTGCGGATGTGCTGGAGGCGATGGGGCGGTTGCATCCGGACAAGAGGGTGGCGAAGGCGGCGCGTAAGGCGGCGTTCAAGGCGCGGTCGCAACAGGGGGGTTGAGGGTTATTGGCGAGTGCGGCTTGCCTGTGGCTGGTTGCGCCCACGCGGCGCAGCCGCATATCGGCAAGAGCCAGTGCTACGACTCCGGCGGCCGCTTCGTCGACGACCTCTCCCGCGCCACGCGGACCGGCACGGTGTACGGCGTCGACTGGGTGGACGTACCCGAGTGCGACGCCCAGCCCACCCCTGTACGGCGGCAGTTCGGCCCCGGCGAGGTCACCCGCGCCCGCAAGCCGGCGGGCATGCATCGCACCCTGACCCTCGAGGTGCTGCTCGACGGCCCCGCACCTGTTCGGCGCCACCGACAGGGGCCGGACCTACCCCCTCGCCCGCAGCGAGCATTCCGAGTTCACCGGCGTGACCTTTTCCCCCGACGGCGGCACCCTCTACGTCTGTGGAAGCGGCAGCCGCGCGGCTGAACTCCCGTACGTGATTAATTCATTCGCCCGCCCTACAGCCGTCCTCCTAGAGTGATGCACACGTCCAGGGGCGAAAGCAGGGCCTGGACAGCACGACTTCCTGCACCTCCCGGTGCGCAGGCGACGGCTACTTCTTTCCAAAGAGAATCCCGTTCCGCCGCCGACTTGATCTCGGGAGGCGCAGCTCATGGTGGGTGCCCGGTGCGCAGGCAACGGTTACTTCATATCAGGCGGTTGCGGGTTCGAGTCCCGTCATCGACTTCGGGTCGGTGTAGCTCAAGTGGAAGAGCACCTGGCTCGTTCCGTCGCCGACTTCTGACCTCGGGCGCCCTCCTTCTGCTGCGCCTCCTCCGGCAACATCTCTGAATTCGGGGGGAATTCACCATGGCGCGATTCAACACGCGTACCGCAAAGGCGCAGCCGACCTCGCGGGTCACCTCGACCGGCCGGGTGCTGCGGACCTACCAGGGTGGGCGTGGGCATGAGCGCGACGCGCGCTCCGAGCTCTTTCTGCTCGCGGTGTCGAATTTCGTCTCCCAGCAGACCTTCTACGAGAGCGGCGCCGACCGCGACGACCGGTTCACGCGCCTCGTGCGTGAACTCGCCGTGACCGACCCGACCTGGACGGCCGGACTGCTCGGCTGGCTGCGCGGCGAGGGCAACCTCCGTACGGCCGCCGTCGTGGGCGCCGCCGAGTATGTGAAGGCACGCCTGGAGGCCGGCGCCACCGACGGCCCCTCGAACCGGTGGGTCGTGGACTCCGTACTCCAGCGCCCGGACGAGCCCGGCGAGCTGCTGGCGTACTGGACGGCGACGTACGGCCGCAATGTCCCCAAGCCGGTCAAGCGAGGGATCGCCGATGCCGTACGACGGCTCTACAACGGCAAGTCGCTGCTGAAGTACGACACCGCGTCCAAGGGCTACCGCTTCGGCGACATCCTGAACCTGGTGCACGCGGCGCCGGACCCGGACAAGCCGTGGCAGGGCGAGCTGTTCCAGTACGCGCTCGACCGCCGGCACCACCCGGACACCGCCGTGCCGCCCGCGTCGAACCGGACGCTGGTCGCGCACCGAGAGCTGATGGAGCTGCCGGTCGGGGAGCGGCGCGCGGTCGTCACCTCGACGGGCGGGGCGGAGCGGCTCGCGGCGGCCGGGATGACGTGGGAGGCGCTGGCCGGGTGGCTGCAGGGGCCGATGGACAAGGAGGCATGGGAGGCCGTGATCCCGTCGATGGGGCCGATGGGACTGGTCCGCAACCTGAGGAATTTCGACGAGGCCGGGGTCTCCGACGAGGTCGCGGCCCAGGTCGCCGCCCGGATCAGCGACCCGGCGGAGGTCGCGCGGTCGCGCCAGTTCCCCTTCCGGTACCTCGCCGCGTACCAGCACACGCCCTCGCTGCGCTGGGCGTACCCGCTGGAGCGGGCGCTCGGCCACTCGCTGGCCAACGTGCCCGCGCTGCCCGGCCGCACACTCGTGCTCGTCGACCGCTCGGGCTCGATGTTCTACTCGCGGCTGTCCGACCGCTCGGAGCTGACCCGGGCCGACGCGGCGGCGGTGTTCGGCGCGGCGATCGCGCTGCGGGCGGCGGACGCGGACCTCGTCGAGTTCGGCACCACCAGCCGGCGTCTGACCCTCGGCAAGGGCGAGTCGGTGCTCAAGATCCTGGAGCGCTTCACCGACCTGGGCGGCACCGACACCACCTCGGCGGTCCGCGCGCACTACCGCGGGCAGGACCGGGTACTGATCATCACCGACGAGCAGTACACGTACAGCCAGTACGGCGACCCGACCGCGCAGGTCCCGGCCGGCGTGCCGGTCTACACCTGGAACCTCGCCGGCTACCGGGCGGCCCACGGCCCGTCCGGGACGGGCAACAGGCACACCTTCGGAGGACTCTCCGACGCGGCGTTCCGGATGGTTCCGCTGCTTGAGGCGGCTCGCGACGCGGACTGGCCGTGGGTGGCGGCGGCCTGAGCGGAGCCGGGGCCCGCGTCACTCCGTGAGGGGGATGCGGGCCCTTGTCCGCGCGGCTTGCTGACATCTAACATTTCAGTCATGGACGACCTGGACGACCTGGACGACCACGTGGCGACGCGGAGGGCGCTGCGCCCCGTGGCCCGGACCCTGCTGCGGGATCGGGCCTGCGCGGCGATCCGGGACGCCATCGTGGCCGGGGAGATCGCGCCCGGTGCGGTGGTGCGGGACGTGGAGCTGGCCGAGCGGCTGGGGCTGTCGCGGGCGCCGGTGCGGGAGGCGTTCTCACGGCTCGTGGACGAGGGGCTGCTGGAGAGCAAGCCGCAGAGCTACACGCGGGTCACGCCGCTGGTCGCCGCCGACGTACGGGACGCGGCCGCGGTGGTCGGGGCGATGCACGAGCTGGTGACGCGGGTCGCGGTGCCCCGGCTGACGGCCGCCGACGTGGCGGTCATGCGCGCGGCCAACGAGCGGTTCGCCGCCGCGGTGCGAGCCGGTGACGTGGACGCGGCGCTGGACGCCGACGACGAGCTGCACGACGTGCTGGTCCGGGTGAGCGGCAACCGCGCGGCGGCCGCCACCGTCGCCCGATACACCCCGCTCGTCCGCCGGCTGGAGCGGCGGCGCTTCGGCGAGGGCGGCAGCTGCCGTTCGGCCGGGCTGCACGAGCGGTTGATCGAGGCGTGCGCCGCCGGTGACGCGGAGGAGGCCGTACGGATCACGGCGGAGATCTGGCGCACCCTCGTCCATCTGGCCGACTCCGATGACGAGGCACAGACCGACGCCGAGTCCGACGCCGAGTCCGACGCCGAGTCCGGCACCGGCTCCGACCCCGACTGACTGCCCAGGAGGCCCCATGTCCCTCTCCTCGTACGACCGCTATCCCCTCCTCTTCGGCCCGTCCCCGGTGCATCCCCTGGAGCGGCTGACTGCCCACCTCGGTGGCGCCTCCCTCTGGGCCAAGCGGGAGGACTGCAACTCCGGGATCGCGTACGGCGGGAACAAGACGCGCAAGCTGGAGTACCTGGTCGCGGACGCCCAAGCACAGGGCTGCGACACCCTGGTGTCGATCGGCGGGGTGCAGTCCAACCACACCCGCCAGGTGGCCGCCGTGGCCGCCCGGGCGGGGCTGAAGTGCGTGCTGGTGCAGGAGAGCTGGGTGGACTGGCCGGACCCCGTGTACGACAAGGTCGGCAACATCCTGCTCAGCCGCCTCGCCGGAGCCGACGTACGCCTCGTCCGGGCCGGGTTCGGGATCGGCTTCAAGGAGAGCTGGGAGCAGGCGCTGCGGGAGGTCGAGGAGGCGGGCGGCAAGCCGTACGCCATCCCGGCCGGCGCGTCCGACCATCCGCTCGGCGGGCTGGGCTTCGCGGGCTGGGCCTACGAGGTCGCCGAGCAGGAGCGGGAGCTGGGCGTCTTCTTCGACACGGTCGTGGTGTGCTCGGTGACGGGTTCCACCCAGGCCGGCATGATCGCCGGGTTCGCCGCCCTGGAGGAGGCCGGCGGACGCCCCCGCCGTGTCCTCGGCGTCGACGCCTCGGCCAAGCCCGCCGAGACCCGGACGCAGATCGCCCGGATCGCCCACCGCACCGGCCGACTCATCGGCGTACGACGGGAGTTGACGGAGTCGGACGTGGAGCTGGACGAGCGGTACCACGCGGGCACGTACGGCGTCCCGGACGAGACGACGCTGGAGGCGATGCGCCTCGCGGCCCGCACCGAGGGCATGGTCACCGACCCCGTGTACGAGGGCAAGTCGATGGCCGGGATGATCGATCTGGTCGGCCGTGGGGAGATCGGGCAGGACTCCACCGTCCTCTACGCCCACCTCGGCGGCCAGCCGGCCCTCAACGCGTACAGCGCGCTGTTCCCAGAGGCGGCTACAGTGGGTGACCGGCGCGAGGAGTGACGGATGACGCGGGTCAGGCCCATGCGCGCGGACGCCCGCCGCAACTACGAGCGGCTGCTGAAGGTGGCCGTGGAGGCGTTCGCCGAGCATGGGGAGCGGGCGTCGCTCGACGACATCGCCAAGCGGGCGGGGGTCGGCTCCGGCACGCTCTACCGGCACTTCCCGACCCGGCAGGCGCTGCTGGAGGCCGCCTACGTCGACCGGGTCGAGGCGCTGGCCTCCCGCGCGGACGAGCTGGCGGAGCGGCTGCCGCCGGGTGAGGCGCTGCTGGAGTGGCTGTACGAGCTGTGCGTCGGCAGCATCCAGGTGCGCGGCCTGAAGGCCCTGCTGGGCTCCGCCGTCACCGACGGCAGCACAGCCGCCGGCACCGCCTGCGGCACCGCCGTCACCGGCGCGGCGACCAAGCTGCTCGACGCGGCCCAGCGCGAGGGCACCCTGCGCACCGACCTGACCCCGGTGGAGCTGCTGCGCCTGGCGCACGGCGTCGCCACGGCCTCGGAGCTGGGCCATGGGGAGCCCGGCGACATCCGCCGCTATCTGACGCTGGTGACGGAGGGCCTGCGGCGGTCGGCCTGACCCTTCAGCGCGCTCCGAGTTCCCTGGCCAGGCTCTTCGCGGACTCCTCGGTGAAAGCGCCGGCGATCTGCACCTCGCCGCCGGTGATGGGTCCGGCGACGGCGGGGGCGCTGATCAGGCGGTCGCCGAGGACGATCGCGAGCTGGTTCATCGGGGACGTCCGTTCAGCCGCCCGTTCGGTGAGGGCCGCGAACCGTTCGGCGTCGTCGTCCTGGAGGGAGAGTTGTCCTCGTCCCGCAGCGTCGGCAGTACGTAGATGACGCCGACGCCGGCGAGCAGCCCCGCCAGGGCCGCGGCGAGCCACAGCCCGGTGCGCGGGCGGCGGGGCGCCCGGGCCGGTGGTGCCGGGTGGGGAAGATGCCGGGTGCGGGCGGCGTCGTCCGGGGCGTGACGCTCCGTCGCCGCGTCGGGGTCGATACGCCGCTGGGCCGCGTCGGCCTCCTCGGTACGGCGTCTGCGGTGCTGCTCGATCGCGGCCGACCAGGCCGACGGCAGCCAGTCCTGGGCGCCGCGTGCCTGCGGCCGCTCGGCGAGAACGGGGCCGATCCGGGCCAGGAGGCCGGCGGGAGTGGGGCGCTCGGCGGAGTCCAGGGCACCCGCACTGGTGTCTCCCCTCCGCCCCAGACCCAGGACAGTGTCTCAACTGGCCATTGCCCATTGTCGGATGGGGTTCTTATTGGTTTGCCGAGGGTCGGCGCGGTCGGATAGGAAGACCGCATGCTGAGGGGTAGCAAGGTCGGGCTGAGGGCCCGGCACGAGGACGACATCCCGGTCCTGCGGGCCGAGCTCTACGACGACGTGGTCAACGCCTCGCGGGCCGAAAGCGGGCCGTGGCGGCCGATCACGCCCGGCTCGAAGGACCCGCGGCTCGTGCCGGACGACACGAACCAGGGGAGCGTCACGTTCTCCGTGGTGGAGCTGGACGGCGGCACGCTGGTCGGCACCGCGACGCTGTGGGGCATCGACCTTCATCACCGGTCCGCGCACATCGGCCTCGGACTGCTGCCGTCCGCCCGCGGCAAGGGCTACGGCACCGACGTGGTCGCGGTGCTGTGCCACTACGGCTTCATCGTGCGGGGTCTGCAGCGGCTGCAGATCGAGACCCTGGCGGACAACGCCGCGATGCTGCGCTCCGCCGAACGCAACGGCTTCGTCCGCGAGGGCCTGCTGCGCTCCTCGGCCTGGGTGATGGGCGAGTTCCTGGACGAGGTACTGCTCGGCCTCCTCGCCCAGGACTGGAAGCCGCAGCCGAAGGGGTAGACGTGCCGACGGCCCCCGTGGACCTGCCCGGTCCATGGGGGCCGTTGCGCTGTGCGTCGGTGCGTTACAGCGCCTGGGCCGCAGGCTTCACCATGTTCCTGACCGTGCGGGCCTTCACGAAGTCGCCCATCGCCGTCATCTCCCACTCGCCGGAGAACTGGCGGATGAGTTTCGCCATCATCACGCCAGTCTGGGGCTCGGCGTTGGTGAGGTCGAAGCGGACGAGTTCCTCGCCGGTGGAGGCGTCGAGGAGGCGGCAGTACGCCTTGGCGACCTCCGTGAACTTCTGGCCGGAGAAGGAGTTGACGGTGAAGACCAGGCCGGTGACGTCCTGGGGGAGGCGGCCGAGGTCGACGGTGATGACCTCGTCGTCGCCTCCGCCCTCGCCGGTGAGGTTGTCGCCGGAGTGGCGGATGGCGCCGCCGACGATGGTCAGCTTGCCGAAGTAGCAGCTGTCGATGTGGTTGCGCTGGGGGCCGTAGGCGATGACCGACGCGTCCAGGTCGATGCTCTTGCCTCGGTACGCCGGCTCCCATCCGAGGCCCATCTGGACCTGGGAGAGCAGGGGGCGGCCGCCCTTGACCAGGGACACCGTCTGGTTCTTCTGGAGGCTGACCCGGCCCTTGTCCAGGTTGATCTTCCCGGCGCCGGGGGCGGGAGCGGCCGCGGGAGGCGCGGGGGGCATGGGCGGGGCCGGCGGGGTGACCGGGGGCTGCATCACCGGCGGGGGCGGGGAGGCGGGCGTCACCGGCTGTGCGGCGGGGGCCGGCGCGGCCGGCTCATCCACGCTCACACCGAAGTCCGTCGCGATGCCGGCCAGGCCGTCGGCGTAGCCCTGGCCGACCGCGCGGGCCTTCCAGGCGCCGCCGCGCAGGTAGATCTCGACGACCACCAGCGCCGTCTCCGTGCCGAGCTGGGGCGGTGTGAACGTGGCCAGCACGCTGTTGTCGTCCGCGTTGCGGATGGTGGCCGTCGGTTCGATGCCCTGGAAGGTCTGGCCCGCGGCGTCGGGGCTGGCCGTGACGACGATCTTCTCGATGCCCGGGGGGACGGAGGCGGTGTCGACCGTGATCGCGTCGGGGGCGGTGCCACCGCCCGAGCGGTAGGTCACGCCGGGGCCGGCGGGCTGGTTGTAGAAGATGAAGTCGTCGTCGGAGCGCACCTTGCCGTCGGCGGTGAGCAGCAGGCCCGATACGTCGAGCCGCACCGGGGCGGCGACGTCCACCGTCACGCGCGCGGCGGAGAGAGGGATGTTCGAGCCGGGGGTCATAGCTGTCATGACCCGTGAACGAGCGGGCCCGCTTTACCGTTCCCTTACCGTCCGCCGATCGGGGGCGCGCCGACATTCTCCCTGTTGGGGGTTGTTCTGACATTCCCCCGCCGCCTAGGGTCTCCCTGGAGGGCAAGCGCTTTCTAATCGGTTCCCTACTGTCCAGCACGTCCCACGGTCCTCCCGTCCGCCACCCGCCGTCGCCGCCCAGGAAGCCCAGGAGCGCCGCATGCCGTTGCCCCCCGCCCGCCGCCGCGCCGCCGTGATCGGCACCGGCGCCATCGTCGCCGGCAGCCATCTGTCCGCGCTCGCCGACCATGCCGACCGGGTCGAGCTGGTCGCCGCCGTCGACGTGGACGAGCGGCGGCTGGACGCCTTCCGTGAGCTGGCGGGCCGGCACGGGGCGCAGGTCGCCGGGTACACCTCGACCGGCGCCATGCTGGACGCCGTACGCCCCGACCTGGTGCTCATCGGCACGCCGCCCTCCTTGCACCGGGAGCAGACCGTCGCCGCGCTCAAGTCCGGCGCGTGGGTGCTGTGCGAGAAGCCGCAGTGTCTGTCGCTCGCCGAGTACGACGAGATCGCGGCGGCCGAGGAGGCTTCGGGCGCGTACGCGTCGGTGGTGTTCCAGCACCGCTACGGCTCCGGCGCCGTGCACGCGCGCGAGCTGATCGCCGGCGGTGAGCTGGGCGCGCCCCGGGTCGCGCACTGCCAGACCACCTGGCACCGGGACGCCGCCTACTACGCCGTGCCGTGGCGGGGGCGCTGGGCCTCCGAGGGCGGCGGGCCGACCATGGGGCACGGCATCCACCAGTACGACCTGCTGCTGCATCTGCTCGGCGACTGGGAGGAGATCCGGGCGATGGCGGCCCGGCTGGTCCACGACACCGAGAGCGAGGACGTCTCCACCGCGCTGGTCCGTTTCCGCAGCGGCGCGCTCGCCACCGTCGTCAACAGCGTGCTCTCCCCGGACGAGGTCAGCCGCATCCGGATCGACTGCGCCGACGCCACCGTCGAGCTGACCCACCTGTACGGGCACACCAACGCCGACTGGGCCTACACCCCCGCCCCGCACGTCGACGCCGAGCGCGCCGCCGCCTGGCGCACCCCCGCCGCCGATGTGCCCAGCTCGCACACCGCCCAGCTCGGCACCCTCCTCGACGCCTACGACCAGGGCGTACGGCCGCCCGGCAGCGGGCCCGCCGCCCGCGCCACCCTGGAATTCGCCGCCGCCCTGTACAAGGCGGCGTTCACCGGGCACCCGGTGTGTGCGGGGGAGATCCGGCCGGGCGACCCCTTCTACGAGGCCATGCACGGCGACCACCCCGACTGGGCCCCGAAGGAGACCGCCGTATGAGCATCCGCGTCACCCACGTCCCCGGGGAGCACCTCGCCGTCGAGGCGGGCGGCACCGAGATCCTCCGCTACGTCTACCGCCCCGACCCCGACCCCTTCGAGTCCCGCAAGCCCTACGCCCACCCCCTGCGCACCCTCGCCGGGCGCACGGTCACCGGCTACCGGCCGAACGACCACCGCTGGCACAAGGGCCTGCAGATGACCGCCAGCCATCTGTCCGGGCAGAACTTCTGGGGCGGAAACTGCTACGTCCACGGCCAGGGCTATCTGCGGCTGCCCGAGCGGGTCGGTTCGATGCGGCACGACGGTTTCCCCGTGCTCGTGGCCGAGGACGACCGGCTGACGGTCGCCGAGGACCTCGTCTGGGTCGCGAACGGCGGGGAGGAGTGGGCGCGTGAGGAGCGGGGGATCATCGTGCACTCCATCGACGTCGAGGCCGGTTCCTGGGCGCTCGACTGGTCGATCCGGCTCACCAACCTGCGCGCCGAGCCCCTGACCTTCGGCTCTCCGACCACCGCGGGGCGTGAGATGGCCGGCTACACGGGCCTCCAGTGGCGCGGGCCGCGCGACTTCACCGGCGGCACCGTCCTCGCCCCCCACGACGACGCCGCCGACGCCGGGGGGCTGATGGGCAGCCAGAGCCCGTGGCTCGCCTTCAGCGCCGAGCACGACGACGTCGACGCCCACTCCACCGTCGTCTTCGCGCACGCGCCCGAGAACCTCGACCCCGCGCGGGCCGTCCACGAGTCCCACTGGTTCGTGCGGTCCGAGCCCTTCCCGACCGTCGCGTTCTCCTGGGCCTTCTTCGAGGAGTTCCAGCTGCCGCCGGGGGAGTCCTTCGACTACCGCTACCGGGTGGTGATCGCCGACGGAGCCTGGGACCGCGAGCAGGTCGCCGCCCACCTGAAGGGCCTGCCGTGGTGACCGGACCGCCGCATGCCGCCGGCCGTGGATCCGCTACGGGACGACGACGATCTTTCGGCCCAAGCCCGCCGCGAACTGTTCCAGTGCCTGGGGGTACCGGTCCAGCGGGAGCCGGTCGCAGGACGGCCATGGAGCGGACCTCAACGACGTCTTCTCCGTGCCAACTTCTTCGGCAGCGGGCGAAGTACCCGCGTTTCAAGTCGCGGAAGAAGTCGCGGAAGCCAGCGGAGTGCACCACCAGCGCGTTCCGGTTCCGGGACGGCAGGCTGACCTTGGCGAAGACGGCGGAGCCGCTCGACATCGCGTGGTCCGGTGCGCTGCCCGAGGGCGCGTCGCCGTCCACGGTGACCGTGTCGCAGGATGCGGCCGGACGCTGGTTCGTGTCCCTGCTGTGTGAGGACCCGTCCGTACAGCCGCTTGCTGCCACAGACACGGCCGTCGGCATCGACGTCGGACTCGACCACCTGCTGACCCTCTCCACCGGGGAGAAGATCTCCAACCCCCGGCACGAGCGGCGTGACCGTGCGCGCCTCGCCAAGGCCCAGCGGCAGCTTGCCCGCAAGGCCGAGGGCGAGGGAGCGAACCGGGCAAGAAGGGAGAGGAAGTCAATCGACGGCTCCCAACGACAGGAACAGGTCCCTGGCTGGTGATGAAGCCGGTCAGGAAGACGGGTGCCGTCTGGGAGCCACCACGCGGCCGAGGATCGTCGGCAGCCGCGTCGCGGACCTGCGCCGTTGTCCGCCGGAGGGTGGGATCGGGCGCGGCCGGTGCCTGAATAAGGGGGCGGGCGGGCCCGTTCGGTGCCCGCCTGCCCTTTTCGTACGGTGTGATCCGGTCAGTACGGCCAGATCGGCGGCTCGCTGACGAAGTGGCCGCCCAGGTAGGTGTGGGCGACGTCGTCCGGGTCCGGCTCGCCCTGCTCGGCGATCAGCTTCTCGGCGTACGGCTCGGAGTCGTCCTGCGGCTCGTAGCCGAGCGCCCGCGCGCTGCTGAGGTCCCACCACAGCCGGGTGTTGGCGGAGGAGCCGTAGACGATCGTGTGGCCGACGTTCTCGGCGGTCAGGGCCGCGTGGAGGAGGCGGGCGCCGTCGGCAGGGCTCATCCACAGGGAGAGCATGCGGACGCTGGTCGGCTCGGGGAAGCAGGAGCCGATGCGCACCGACACCGTCTCCAGGCCGTGCTTGTCCCAGTAGAACTGGGCGAGGTCCTCACCGAACGCCTTGGACAGGCCGTAGAAGGTGTCCGGGCGGTGCGGGGTGTCGATCGGGATGAGCGGGGCGTCCCCCTGGGGCCGGGGCGTGAAGCCGACCGCGTGGTTGGAGGAGGCGAAGACGATCCGGCCGACGCCCTCCTCGCGGGCCGCCTCGTACAGGTTGTACGTGCCCTCGATGTTCGCCGTGAGGATCTTCTCGAAGGGGGCTTCCAGGGAGATGCCCGCGAGGTGGATGACCGCGTCCACGCCCCGCACGGCCTCCCGGACGGCATCCTTGTCGGCGAGGTCCGCGACGACCGCGTCGGGTTCGCCCTCGATGGGGAGCAGGTCGAGCAGGCGGAGCCGGTAGCCGTAGGCCGGGAGCAGCTCCCGCATCAGGGTGCCTAGGCCACCGGCGGCGCCGGTGAGCAGGACGGTGCGGGGAGCGGGCATCCTCGGTCTCCTTGGTGTCCATGATCACCATTCACATGCGTGGACAAGCTAAGGATCCATGCTTGCATTCGTCAAGGGGGCTCGCTTGACCTGCTCCGAGGGGGTCCCTAGGGTGGTCGCATTCGGCCGCGTTCAAGAGTGTAGACGTCAATCATAAGTGTGAGCGCCTGTCTCAGGGAGAGCCCGTGACGCCAGCCCCTCTCGCCGTCAGACTCACCGTCCCCAGCGGGCCGCTGTTCTTCCCGGTCACCGCCTTCGGCCCCGACGGCTCCGTCGACCTGGACGCCTACCGCGCGCATGTGCGCCGGGGCGTCGAGGCGGGCGCCGCGGCCGTCTTCGCCTGCTGCGGGACGGGGGAGTTCCACGCGCTCACCCCGGAGGAGTTCGAGCGCTGTGTCCGGGCGGCCGTCGAGGAGACCGCCGGACGGGTGCCGGTCGTCGCGGGCGCCGGCTACGGCACCGCGCTCGCCGCACGGTACGCGCGCGTGGCGCACGAGGCCGGCGCGGACGGGCTGCTCGTGATGCCGCCGTACCTGGTCGTGGCCGGGCAGGAGGGGCTGCTGCGGCACTACCGCGAGGTGGCCGCCGCGACCCCGCTCCCCGTGATCGTCTACCAGCGCGACAACGCCGTGTTCACCCCGGAGACCGTCGTCGCACTCGCCCGCACCGAGGGCGTCGTCGGCCTCAAGGACGGCTACGGCGACCTGGACCTGATGCAGCGCATCGTCAGCGCCGTACGCACCGAGGTCCCCGGCGACTTCCTGTACTTCAACGGCCTGCCGACCGCCGAGCAGACACAGCTCGCCTACCGCGCGATCGGCGTCACCCTGTACTCCTCGGCCGTCTTCTGCTTCGCGCCCGAGATCGCCCTCGCCTACCACCGGGCGCTGGAGACGGACGACCTCGCCACCGCGCACCGGCTCCTCGACGGCTTCTACCGGCCGTTCGTCGAACTGCGCGCCCAGGGGCGCGGATACGCCGTCGCGCTCGTCAAGGCGGGCGTGCGGATGCGCGGCCCGGACGTGGGGGAGGTCCGGCCCCCGCTGCACGAGCCGAGCCAGGATCATGTGAAGCAGCTCGCACAGATCATCGAGCGTGGCCACGCGCTGCTGGAGGAGAAGGAGAACCGGTGAAGGCATCGGCATTCGTCTACCCCTGGGACGTCAACGGCGACCCGGACGCCCCCGCGCGGATCGCCGCGCTCGGTGTGGGGCAGGTGACGCTCGCCGCCGCCTACCACTCCACGCGCGCCCTGACCCCGCGCCACCCGCGCCACCGCATCGTCACCGCCGAGTACGCCTCCCTGCTCTACCCGCTCGGCCGCCGCTGGGAGGGCCGCACCCTGCGCCCGTACCCGGCCGGCGACTGGGCCCCCGGGGACGCCTTCGGGGAGGCCGCCGACGCCGTCGCCCGCGCAGGTCTCGAGGTGCACTCCTGGGTCGTCCTCGCGCACAACTCCCGGCTCGGTGCCGAGCACCCGGACACCTCCGTCGTCAACGCCTACGGCGACCGCTACCCGTGGGCGCCGTGCATCGCGCAGCCCGCCACGCGCGCGTACCTCGTCGACCTCGCCGCCGAGGCCGCCGTACGGCCCGGCGCGGCCGGCACCGAGCTGGAGTCCCTCGGCTGGTACGGGCTGCAGCATCTGCACGCCCACGACAAGACCGGCGGGGTCGGTCTGGGGGACGCCGGGCAGTACCTGATGTCCCTGTGCTTCTGCGCCACCTGCCGGGCCGGGTACGGCGGGCGCGGCCTGGACGCCGACGCGCTGGCCGTCGCCGTACGGGCCGCCCTGGAGCCGCTGTGGCAGGGGGCGGCCGACGACGGGGGCTGGGCGGGCGTGGAGAAGCTCCTCGGCGCGGACACGGCGGCCGCCACGCGCGCGTGGCGCGAGGAGACCGCCCGCACGCTGCAGGAGGAGGCCGTCGCCGCCGTCCGCGCGGCCGCCCCCGGCGACTTCCGGATCCTGCTGCACGCCGACCCGGTGACCTACCACTGCGGCGCCAACGCGGGGGTCGACCCGGCGCACATCCTGTCCGTGGCGGACGGGGTGGTCGTGCCGTGCGGGGGCGGACCGGGTCTGCTGACGCCGTTCGTGGAGGCCGGGAGGGGCGCGGTGGCCGGGCAGGGGACGATGGCGGGGAGGGGCGCGGTCAGTGGGCAAGGCGCGGTGAGCGGGGAGGGAGCGGTTACTGGGTCGGGAGCGGCGGCGGGGCCTGGAACGGTGACTGGGCAGGGTGCCGTGGCCGGGGAGGGCGCGGTGGCCGGGGAGGGCGCGGTGGCCCGGACGGGAGCTGTGATCGCCGCCAACTTCACCATCGTCTCCGGGATGGGCGGCAGCCCCGGCACGCTCGCCGTGGACGCGGCACGCGCGCGTGAGTTCGGGGCCACGGAGATACGGCTGTATCACGCCGGGTTGGCCTCGGACGCGGACCTGGAGTCCGTACGGGCGGCCCTGAGCGGCAGCCGGGCCAGCAGCTGACCCAGGCCGAGCGCCACCAGCAGCGGCCGGAGGTCGACCAGCTCGACCAGGCCCGCCCCCACGGCCAGCCCCACCGCGTTCGGCGCGAAGACCAGCGTGTTGGCCGTGGCGGCGACCCGCCCCCGCAGCCGGTCCGGCGTCTCCCGCTGTACGGCGGTCAGCGCGGCGATCAGCACACAGGGCAGCCCCGCCCCGATCGCCACGCCGCACACCACGGCGACCGCGTCCGACGGTACGGCCCGCAGGGCCACCGCGACGGCGGTCAGCGCGATGCCGTACCCGGCGAACCGGCGCTCGCCCAGCCGTCGCAGCGCCGGCCCGGAGACCAGCCCGACCGCGACCGACCCGGCGCCCTGCGCGGCGTAGAGCACACCGCTGAACGCGGGGGAGCGGCCGAGCCCCTCGACGACGGCGTAGACCATCGCCCCGTTGACGCCGGCGAACAGCATCGTCGTACCGCCGGCCAGGACGAGGGGACGCAGGCGGGGGTGCCGCCACAGGAAGCGGGCGCCCTCGACGCTTTCCCTCCACCACGCGCGCGTGGTGCGCGAGCGCGGCTCCTCCCGCACCCGCACCCGCGCGTAGAGCACGGCCGCGCCGAGGAAGCTGACCGCGTCCACCAGCGCCACCGCGGGCCCGCCGTACGCCGCGTACACGCCCGCGCCGGCCAGCGGGGCCACCAGCTTCATGCCCTCCACGGCCGTCATGCGCAGCCCGTTGAAGTCACCGAGCAGCTCCGGGCGCACCGAAGCCGCGACCAGCGCCGACTTGGCGGCCTCGTGCACCACGGAGGCGGTGCCGTACGCGGCCAGCACGGTGAACAGCAGCCACAGGTCGGCGGGCGAGTCCACCGTGAGGAGGGTCAGCAGCAGGCCCGCCAGGACCAAGTTGAGGGCGATCAGCAGCGGCTTGCGGCGGGTGCGGTCGGCGAGCGTGCCCAGCGCGGGCCCGGCCACCGTCGGGGCCCACAGCGCGAGCATGCACAGCGCGGCGAGCCCGTCCGACCCGGTGAGGTCCTTCACCCATACCCCGGAGGCCAGCCACAGCGCCGACGTGCCGAACCCCGACACCACCACGGCACCCAGATACAGCCGCGCCGCACGGTCGCGCAGCACGGTCATGGTCGTCGTCATGCCTGCTCATCGTGGGCCTGAGGAGGGGCGGCGCGGATCGGGCAGATGCCCTACACCGGCGGCCCTGGAGCGGTGATCACTCGTTCGGGGGATGCGGATCTGTTCGGCCGCCCCGCGTGGCGCACGTCGATAGTTTCGACGCCATGCCCGTCAGTGCACACCACGAATCCCTGCATCAGGTGTTCCAGCAGGACACCAAGCTGCTCGTCACCTCGATGCAGGCCCTGCTCGGTCTCTCCGTCGGACCGGTCCGGGAGATCACACCGCTGGACACCGCCACCACGGAGTTGCTTCCGGTGGAGAGACGGGTCGACGCGCTGTTCCAGATGGACACGGAGAAGACGCGCTACGTGGTGGCCCTGGAGTCCCAGGGCAAGCCGGACTCGGACAAGCGTCGTTCGTGGCCGTACTACCTTGCCTATCTGGGCGAGCGGTACGACGCCGACGCCGTGCTGATCGTGCTCACCGACGAGCCCCTGACCGAGCGATGGGCCGCCCAGCCGATCACCTCGGGCTTCCCGGACCGACCCTCGCTCGTCGCCCAGCCGCTGGTCCTCGGCCCGACCAACGTGCCGCTGATCAGCAACGCGGAGGAGGCGCGCGGCGACATCGCCTTGTGGGTGCTGTCCAGCCTGGTTCATGGTCGTCGGCCGGCGAACGCTGGCATACTGACCGCACTGGCCCAGGAACTCAATGACATGGACCCCGATGAAGCGGTGGCCTACGCGGAGTACGTGGAGGCCGGCCTCTCGGGCTCCGAAGCCGTCGAGATCTGGAGAAAGCTGATGAGTGCCATGACGATCTTCTACCGTTCCGAGGCGGCCCAGCGGGTCCGTGAGGAAGGCCGCGTGGAGGGCCGTGAGGAAGGCCGCGTGGAGGGCCGTGAGGAAGGCCGCGCGGAGGGCCGTGAGGAAGGCCGCGAGGAAGGGCGCGAGGAGGTGTTGGCGCGGATGGTACTCGTGGTGATGGAGCGGCGTGGCCTGGACGTTCCGGACGATGTGCGTGAGCGTGTGCAGTCCTGCCATGACTCCGAGGAGCTCAGCGCTTTGGCGGACCGCGCCTGGGAGGTCACGCGGGCGCAGGAGCTTTTCGGTGACTGAGACCGGCGGTCTGGGCCCACTGAAGTACTTCTACCGTTCCGCGGCGGCCCAGCAGGTCCGTGAGGAGGGGCGCAAGGAGGGGTTCGAGGAAGCCCGTAGGGAGATCCGCAGGGAGATTTGGGCCCAGAACGTGCTCATGGTGCTGGAACGCCGCGGCCTCGAAGTCCCCGACACCGTGCGTGAGCGCGTGCTGTCCTCCCGCGACCTCGACGAAGTCACCGCCTGGTTCGACCGCGCTTGGGAGGTCACGCGTGCCCAGGATGTCTTCGGCGGCTGAGAGCACCTGACCGCCCCCATGCCCCTCAGCCTCACCGTCCTCGGCACCGCATCCCCCCACCCCGCCCCCGACCGCCCCTGCTCCGGCTATCTGCTGCGCGGCGGCGGGGCCGAGGTGTGGATGGACGCGGGGCCGGGGACGTTCGCGGAGTTGCAGCGGCACACGGATCCGCGGCGGCTCGCGGCCATCTGGATCTCCCATCTGCACGCGGACCACAACGCCGATCTCCTGGCCGCGGTCTACGCCTTCGCCTACGGCGGTCTCACCCCGCCCGCCCCCATCCCCGTCTACGCCCCAGGCGACTGCGCCCGCCGGCTCGCCGGGTTCTTCGGCCGCCCCGACGCAGGCTTCCTCAAGGGCGTTCTCGACTTCCGCCCCCTGGACGACGGCCACGCCGCCCGCCACGGAGACCTGCGCCTCACCGCCCGCGCCGTCCGCCACGACACCGAGACCTACGGACTGCGAGCCGAGTGCGAAGGCCGTGTCCTCGCCTACTCCGGCGACACCGGACCCTGCCCCGCGCTCACCGAACTCGCCACCGGAGCCGACCTGTTCCTGTGCGAGGCCGACATCGACCGGCATAGCGAGGGCGAACAGGTGCATCTGACCCCGGAGGATGCCGGGGAGACGGCCCGCAGGGCGGGTGTGCGGGAGCTGCTCGTCACCCATGTCGGGCCGACTCTGACCCGCGAGGACGCGACCGCCCGCGCCGCCGCCGCGTTCGGCGGGCCGACCCGTACCGCGCGTGAGGGCGAGACGACAGGGGCCTGACGGGCAGTCCCAAGTTCCTTTGTCAGAAGCATTGACGAAACACGAGGCCCCTCCTACCTTCAACGCGTCGTACTTCGTACGTCATATATGAGACGCGATATGTGAGATCCGATCCCGGTCCCGACTCCGGGATCCCACGATCCAAAGATCCGAGAGGCGCGCATGACCTCTGTGCCCACGCCGATCCCCTCCCGCACGCAGTACGTGCTGGAGGAGATCAAGCGACGCATCCTCACCGGGCGGTTGACGCCGGGTCAGGCCCTGGTCGAGACCGAACTCGCCGCACAGTTCGGGGTCTCCAAGACCCCGGTGCGCGAGGCGCTCAAGACCCTGGCCGGCACCGGACTGGTCGTCATGAGCCAGTACAAGGGCGTCACGGTGCGCATGGTGGACGCGGACATGGCGCGTGAGGTCTACGACGTGCGCCTCCTCCTCGAACCGGAGGCGCTCAAGCGGGCCGTGCGGCGCGGGGCGTCCCTCGACGCCGCCCGCGAGGCGCTGACCCGGGCCGACGAGGCCACCGACACCGCCGAACGCTCCCTGGCGAACCGGGAGTTCCACCGTGCCCTCTATCTGCCCTGCGGCAACCCGCTGCTCGGCCGGATGCTCGACGAGGTCCGCGACCAGGCCGCCCTCGTCTCCGCCGTCGCCTGGGCCTCCTCGCCCTCCTGGGAGCGGGAGGCCGGCGAGCACCGCGAGATCCTGCGCCTCGCCCTCGCCGGCGACGCCGACGGGGCGGCGCGCGCGCTTCACTCCCACATCGCGTCCTTCGTCCAGCGGGCGTTCCCCGAGACCCCGGAACAGGAAGGTCAGGAATGAGCAGCGTGGCGTTCGAGACCCAGCGTGCGGCGCTGGCCGACGTGGTGGCCATCCCGGTGACCCCGTTCGCCGAGGACGGCTCCGTCGACCAGGAAGCCCACCGGGCCCTGCTGCGCCGTCTGCTCGACGGCGGGATCACCACCCTCACCCCGAACGGCAACACCGGCGAGTTCTACGCCCTCACCCCGGACGAGCGCACTCTGGTCACCGAGATGACCGTCGAGGAGGTCGGCAACCGCGCCGTCATCCTCGTCGGCGTCGGCCACGACGTGCCGACCGCTGTCGCCTCCGCGCGGCACGCGCGCGACCTGGGCGCCCAGATGGTGATGGTGCACCAGCCCGTCCACCCCTACGTCTCACAGCGCGGCTGGGTCGACTACCACCGTGCCATCGCCGAGGCGGTGCCCGAGCTGGGCGTCGTGCCGTACATCCGCAACCCGCAGCTGCGCGGCGAGCGGCTCGCCGAACTCGCCGACGCCTGCCCCAACGTCATCGGTGTGAAGTACGCCGTCCCGGACGCCGCCCGCTTCGCCGCCTTCGCCCGCGACGCCGGGCTGGAACGGTTCGTCTGGGTGGCCGGCCTCGCCGAGCCGTACGCCCCGTCCTACTTCTCCGCGGGCGCCACCGGCTTCACCTCCGGTCTGGTGAACGTCGCCCCGTCCGTCTCGCTGAACATGATCGAGGCGCTGCGCTCGGGCGACTACCCGGCCGCCATGAAGGTCTGGGAGCAGATCCGCCGCTTCGAGGAACTGCGCGCCGCCAACGGCTCCGCGAACAACGTCACCGTCGTCAAGGAGGCCCTCGCCTCCCTCGGCCTGTGCCGCCGCGAGGTGCGCCCGCCGAGCCGGCAGCTGCCCGATTCCGAGCGCGCCGAGGTCGCCGCCATCGCCGTCGGGTGGTCCATATGACACGCCGACCGGAGGACCTCAGAAGCCACCAGTGGTACGGCACCGACGGCCTGCGCTCCTTCAGCCACCGTGCCCGCACCCGCCAGCTCGGCTACCTGCCCGAGGAGCACCTCGGCAAGCCGGTCATCGCGATCCTCAACACCTGGTCCGACATCAACCCCTGCCACGTCCACCTGCGCGACCGTGCCCAGGCCGTGAAGCGGGGCGTGTGGCAGGCGGGCGGCTTCCCGCTGGAGTTCCCGGTCTCCACGCTCAGCGAGACCTTCCAGAAGCCGACCCCGATGCTCTACCGCAACATGCTCGCGATGGAGACCGAGGAACTGCTGCGCTCGTACCCCGTGGACGGGGCCGTGCTGATGGGCGGCTGCGACAAGACGACTCCCGCGCTGCTCATGGGCGCCGCGTCCGTCGACCTGCCCACCGTGTTCGTGCCCGCCGGGCCGATGCTGCCGGGCCACTGGCGAAACGAGGTCCTCGGCTCCGGCACCGACATGTGGAAGTACTGGGACGACAAGCGGGCCGGCCTCATCGGCGACTGCGAGATGGCGGAGCTGGAGAACGGCCTCGCCCGCTCGCCCGGCCACTGCATGACCATGGGCACGGCGTCCACCCTGACGGCCGCCGCCGAGGCGCTCGGCGTGACCGTGCCCGGCGCGTCGAGCATCCCGGCGGTGGACTCCGGGCACGACCGGATGGCCGCCAAGGCGGGCATGGCGATCGTCGAGCTGGTGCACAAGGGCCGCACGCTCAACACCATCCTCACCCGCGACGCCTTCGAGGACGCCGTGACGACCGTCCTCGGCCTCGGCGGCTCGACCAACGCGGTCATCCATCTGATCGCCATGGCGGGCCGGGCCGGGGTGCGGCTCACCCTCGACGACTTCGACCGGATCGCGCGGACGGTCCCGGTGCTCGCCAACGTCCGCCCCGGAGGCCGGAAGTACCTCATGGAGGACTTCCACTTCGCCGGCGGCCTGCCCGGTTTCCTCTCCCGCATCCCGGACCTGCTCCACCTGGACCGGCCGACCGTCTCGTACGACACGATGCGTGAGCAGATCGCCGGCGCCCAGGTCCACGACGACGACGTCATCCGCACCCGCCACAACCCGGTCGCCGACGAGGGCGGGGTGGCCGTGCTGCGCGGCAACCTCTGCCCGGACGGTGCCGTCATCAAGCACATCGCCGCCGAGCCGCACCTGCTCAAGCACACCGGTCCCGCGGTCGTCTTCGACGACTACAAGACCATGCAGCGCACCATCAACGACCCGTCGCTGGGCATCACCGCCGACAGCGTGCTGGTGCTGCGAGGCGCCGGCCCCAAGGGCGGACCGGGCATGCCCGAGTACGGCATGCTGCCGATCCCCGACCACCTGCTCAAGCGGGGGGTGCGGGACATGGTCCGGATCTCCGACGCCCGTATGAGTGGCACGAGTTACGGCGCCTGTGTGCTGCACGTCGCGCCCGAGTCGTACATCGGGGGACCGCTGGCGCTGGTGGAGACCGGCGACCTGATCACCCTGGACGTCGAGGCCCGGACCCTCCATCTCGACGTCGACGACGAGGAGCTGGAGCTCCGCCGGGCGCGGTGGACGCCGCCGCCCACCCGGTACGAGCGCGGCTACGGCGCGCTCTACAACGAACAGATCACCCAGGCCGACACGGGCTGCGACTTCGAGTTCCTGGCCCGGCCGGGCAAGGTGCAGGACCCGTACGCCGGCTGACCCGACAGCAGAGCACCACCCAGCACAACCCTGCCCATGGAGTAAGCGCTTTCCCGCACCACGTACCAGAAACGGAGAACAGTCATGGCCCAAGCCGCAGCCGTGGCGAAACCGCCCGCGCCACCCCGGCGGCGCCGTGCCTCCGCCACGCCCCGCAGGCTCCCCTACCTGCTGATCGCCCCGGCGGCCCTGCTGATGCTGGGCTTCATCGCCTATCCCGTCATCAGCGTCTTCTACTACAGCCTGCAGAACTACAACCCCACCAAACCGTGGCGCAACGGCTACGCGGGCTTCGACAACTTCGTCACCATCTTCACCGACGACCCCCAGTTCTGGGGCACCCTGACCTTCAGCGCCAAGTGGGTCTTCGTCGAGGTCGGCCTCCAACTGCTGTTCGGTCTGGCGCTGGCGCTCATCGTCAACCAGACCTTCGTGGGACGGGCGCTCGGACGCGCCCTGGTCTTCTCCCCGTGGGCCGTCTCCGGCGTGCTGACCTCCGCGATCTGGGTCCTGCTCTACAACTCCCAGACCGGCATCACCCGCTACCTCGCCGACATGGGCATCGGCTCCTACGGCACCAGCTGGCTGTCGGACCCCTCCACCGTCTTCCCGGCGGCGATCGTCGCCGACCTGTGGCGCGGTGTGCCCTTCTTCGCGATCCTCATCCTCGCCGACCTCCAGTCCGTCTCCAAGGACCTGTACGAGGCCGCCGAGGTCGACGGCGCCAGCAAGCTCAAGCAGTTCTGGCACATCACCCTGCCGCACCTGAAGGACGCCATCATCCTGTCCACGCTGCTGCGCGCGGTGTGGGAGTTCAACAACGTCGACCTGCTCTACACCCTCACCGGCGGCGGTCCGGCCGGCGAGACCACCACACTCCCGCTGTACGTCGCGCACACCAGCGTCGACGCGCACAACTTCGGCTACGCGTCCGCCCTCACCACGGTCGCGTTCGTGATCCTGCTCTTCTGCTCGATCATCTATCTGCGGCTGAGCAAGTTCGGAGGCGAGTCCAAGTGATCACCGAGGAGGCCACCAGGACGGCGCCCGCCCCCGTGCCCCCGGCACCCGAGGCCCCCCGCCCGACCAAGCGCCACCGCAACTGGGACGAGGCACCCCGCTGGCAGATCTACCTGCCGCTGTCGATCTACCTGATCTTCACCCTCATCCCCTTCTACTGGATCCTGCTCTTCTCGCTGCGCCCGGCCGGCTCGACCTCGCTCGTGCCCTGGCCGATGACCTTCGAGCACTTCGAGAAGGTCTGGAACGAGCGGAGCTTCGGCACCTACTTCCAGAACAGCGTGCTCGTCGGCGTCGCCACCCTGGTGATGACGACGGTCGTCGCCCTGGCCGGCGGCTACGCCCTCGCCCGCTTCGACTTCAAGGTCAAGCAGGGCTTCATGCTCGCCCTGCTCTGCTCCCAGTTCGTGCCGGGCGCGCTGCTCCTGGTGCCGCTGTTCGAGATCTTCGCCGAACTGCAGATGATCAACTCGCTGGCCAGTGTCATCATCGCCGAGACGGTCTTCCAGCTGCCGCTGTCGATCATCCTGCTCAGCAACTTCATCAAGAACGTGCCGTACTCCCTGGAGGAGGCGGCCTGGGTGGACGGCTGCAGCCGGCTGCGCGCCTTCCGGGTGATCGTGCTGCCGCTGCTCACCCCCGGTCTGATCGCCGTCGGCTCCTTCGCCTTCGTCCACTCCTGGAACCACTTCCTGTTCGCCCTGATGTTCCTCAACAACCAGGACAAGCAGACGATCCCGGTCGGCCTCAACACCCTGATGGGCGCGGACAGCGTCGACCTCGGCGCCCTGGCCGCGGGCGGCATCATCGCCGCCGTCCCCGTGGTCATCGTGTTCGCGTTCATCCAGAAGTGGCTGATCACCGGCTTCAGCGCGGGGGCGGTGAAGGGATGAGACTGCGTCACCTGACCCTGGCCGCGGCGCTGCTGGGCGTCCTGTGCGTCCCCGCGCACGCGGGGACCGCCCCCGACATCAGCCGCGACACCCTCCCGGCGGGCGACGGCTGGGCGTCGTACGGCACCGGCACCACCGGTGGCGCCGCCGCCGACGACGCCCATGTCCTCACCGTCAGGAACCGCGCCGAACTGGTCCGGGCCCTCGACGGCGGCAGCGACACCCCGAAGATCATCAAGATCGCGGGCACGATCGACGCCAACACCGACGACCGCGGACGCCGCCTCGACTGTGCCGACTACGCCACCGACGGCTACGACCTGGAGCGGTACCTGGCGGCCTACGACCCCCGCACCTGGGGCTCCGCCAAACCCAGCGGACCGCAGGAGGAGGCCCGCCGGGCGTCTGCTGCGAAGCAGGCCGAACGGGTCGAGCTACCCGTCGGCTCCAACACCACCCTCGTCGGCCTCGGCAGGGGCGCCGTCCTCAAGGGCGCCAGCCTCCAGGTCAAGAACGCCGACAACGTCATCATCCGCAACCTCGACCTGCGCGACGCCTACGACTGCTTCCCCGCCTGGCAGCCCAACAGCGGCGGCCTCGGGGACTGGAAGACCGCCTACGACAACATCTGGCTGCGCGGCGCCACCCACGTCTGGATCGACCACGTCACCGCCGGCGACAAGGGTCGGCTCGACGAGGACGAGCCCACCTACTTCGCCCGCAACTACCTGCGCCACGACGGCCTGCTGGACATCACCAACGGCTCCGACCTGATCACCGTCTCCTGGAGCCGGTTCGCCGACCACGACAAGGCGATGCTGATCGGCAGCGGCGACAGCGCCACCGGCGACCGCGGCAGGCTCCGGGTCACCCTGCACCACAACGAGTTCGAGTCGATCGTCCAGCGCGCCCCCCGCGTCCGCTTCGGACAGGTCCACCTCTACAACAACCGGTACGTCGTCCCGGCCGACGCCCACGACTACCGCTACTCCCTCGGCGTCGGCACCGAGTCCGCCCTCCACGCCGAGAACAACGCCTTCCACACCCCGAGCCACATCGAGGTCGCCGACCTGGTCAAGAGCTGGAACGGCAGCGCCCTGCACGACAGCGGCACCCTGTTCAACAACTACCCGGTCGACCTGCGCACGATCTACAACGCCTACAACTCGGGCAGCGAGCGCGACCTCACGGCGGACGTCGGCTGGACGCCTACCCTGCACGCAACGATCGACAGCGCCGCGGTGGCCGACCGCGAGGTGGCACGCGGCGCGGGCGCAGGGAGGATCCCATGAGCATCGCCGTACCCCTGGTCCTGGCGGGCGCGCGCGGCCACGGCCGCTGGCACCTGGACAACATCCGCCGCCTGGCGGACAAGGGCATCGTCCGCCTCGCCGGCATCTGCGAGCTGACCCCCCTGACCCCGGACGAGATCCCCGACGGCCTCGGCACGCCCGAGCAGTCCGCCGACTTCGGCGCGCTGCTGGACGCCACCGGCGCCCGGATCGCCGTGGTCTGCACCCCCATCCCGACCCACACCGACCTGGCGCTGACCGCCGCCGCCAAGGGCGTGCACCTCCTCCTGGAGAAGCCGCCCGCGCCCTCCTACGCCGAGTTCCACCGGATGGCCGACGGGGTCGCCGCGGCCGGCGTGGCCTGTCAGATCGGCTTCCAGTCGCTGGGCTCGCACGCCGTGCCCGCGATCCGCGAGCTGATCGCCGACGGCACCATCGGCGAGGTCACCGGCGTCGGCGGGGCCGGCGCCTGGGCCCGACCCGAGGCGTACTACCGGCGCGCCCCCTGGGCCGGCAAGCGGCGGCTGAACGGCGTCGACGTCATCGACGGCGCCCTCACCAACCCGCTCGCCCACGCCGTCGCCACCGCGCTCGCCCTCGATGGTGCCACCCGCGCCGAGGACGTCGCCGACATCGAGACCGAGCTGTGGCACGCCAACGCCATCGAGTCCGACGACACCTCCTGCATCCGCCTCACCACCGCGGCCGGCCGCCGGATCACCGTCGCCGCGACCCTGTGCGCCGAGCACCCCGACGACCCGTACGTCCTGGTGCACGGCAGCCGGGGCCGGATCACCTACTGGTACAAGCAGGACCGCGTCCTGCTCCAGCGCGCCGACCACGGCCCCGAGGAGTTCGAGTACGGCCGCACCGACCTGCTGGAGAACCTCGTCGAGCACCTCACCGACGGCACACCGCTGCTCGTCCCGCCGGACGCCACCGGCGCCTTCATGAAGGCCGCCGAGGCGATCCGCACCGCCCCCGACCCCTCCCAGCTGCCCGCTTCGGCATGGCAGCTGCGTAAGGACGAGGCCCGCCGGGTGGTCCCCGGGATCGACGCACTGGTCGCGGCCTGCGCCGACACCCTCTCCCTCTACTCCGAACTGGGCGCCCCCTGGGCGCTGCCGAAAGAGGTGAGTACCGAATGACGACCGACGACACAGCCGTCCTGCGCGTCGCGGGCCGCCCGGTCGGCCGCTACGCCACCCGGCCCGAGCTGCCCGCCCGGCTCTCCCCGCGCCCCTGTCTGCACCCGGTCACCACCCTGGCCGGCACGACGGTCACCGAGCTGGCCCCGGCCGACCACGCACACCACCTCGGCGTCGGTGTGGCCGTTCCCGACGTCGAGGGGCACAACTTCTGGGGCGGGCGCACCTTCGTCCGCGACCAGGGCCCCACCGAGCTCGACAACCACGGCGCCCAGCGGCACACCGGCTTCCAGCTGCGCGGCCCCGACGGGTTCGTCGAGGAGCTGCGCTGGGTCGCCGCCGGGACCGAGCTGCTGCGTGAGCGCCGTACCGTCGCCGCCGCCGAACTCACCGAGTACGCCTGGTCGCTGGACTTCACCTTCGCCCTGACCAACGTCACCTCCGCGCCGGTCACCATCGGCAGCCCCGCCACCAACGGACGCCCCGGCGCGGCCTACGGCGGCTTCTTCTGGCGCGCCCGCAAGGAGGCCGCGGCCCCGGACGTCTTCACCGCCGACCGCGAGGGCGAGTCCGAGGTCCACGGCCGGGCCGCCGACTGGCTCGCCCTGACCGGGGAGAACTGGACCCTGGTCTTCGCCGGCGCCACCGACACCACCCGCCGTGACCCCTGGTTCGTGCGCACCGCCGAGTACCCCGGCGTCGGCTCCTCGCTGGCGTCCGAGGAGCGGCTGGCGATCGCGCCCGGCGACACCGCTGTACGCCGGATCGTCACCGTCGTCGCCGACGGCCGCCTGGGCCGGGACGACGCCACCGCGCTGGCCCGCAAGGCGGTGAGCCAGTGACGACACACACCGACGAGCAGGTGACGACCCACACGGGCGGGCCGGTGACGCCCCAAACGGGCGTGCCGGCGACGACATACACCAACCCGATCCTGAACGCCGACTGGTCCGACCCGGACGTCGTGCGCGTAGGCGACGACTTCTACCTCACCGCCTCCAGCTTCGGCCGCGCCCCCGGCCTGCCACTGCTGCACTCACGCGACCTGCTGAACTGGACCCTGGTGGGCCACGCCCTCGAACACCTCACGCCTGCGGACCAGTTCGAGACGCCGCGCCACGACTGCGGCGTCTGGGCCCCGTCCATCCGCCACCACGACGACCGCTTCTGGATCTTCTGGGGCGACCCGGACCAGGGCATCTTCCAGGTCAACGCCCCCGAGATCCGGGGCCCCTGGACCCGGCCGCACCTGCTGAAGGAGGGCAAGGGACTCATCGACCCCTGCCCCCTGTGGGACGACGAGACCGGCGACGCCTACCTCGTGCACGCCTGGGCCAAGTCCCGCGCGGGCGTGAAGAACCGCCTCACCGGCCACCGGATGCACCCCGACGCGACCTCGCTCCTCGACGAGGGCAGGGTGATCGTCGACGCGGACCGCATACCCGGCTGGTTCACCCTCGAAGGCCCCAAGCTCTACCGGCACGACGGCTGGTTCTGGATCCTGGCACCCGCCGGGGGAGTGGAGACCGGCTGGCAGGGCGCCTTCCGGTCCCGGGACTTCTTCGGCCCGTACGAGGAGCGGATCGTCCTCGAACAGAAGGACACCGAGGTCAACGGCCCGCACCAGGGCGGCTGGGTGCGCACCCCCGCCGGTGAGGACTGGTTCCTGCACTTCCAGCAGCGCGGCGCGTACGGCCGGGTCGTGCACCTCCAGCCGATGCGCTGGGGTGCCGACAGCTGGCCGGTGCTCGGCGACGACGGCGCCCCCGTCCTCGTACACACGAAGCCCGATCTGCCGGCGCAGCCGCCCGCCGCGCCCGCCACCGACGACGACTTCCCCGGCGGACGCTTCGGCCGGCAGTGGCAGTGGACCGCCAACCCCCGGGACGGCTGGGCCACGCAGCACTCCGGCGACGGACTCCGGCTGGCCTGCGTCCGCACGGCCGACGCGCACGACCTGCGCCGGCTGCCACAGGTGCTCACCCAGCGGCTGCCCGGCGCGCCCTCGGTCGTCGAGGTGGAGCTGGCACTGCACGGCAAGGAGCAGGGCGCTAGGGCCGGGCTCGCCATCCTCGGGGACGCCTTCGGCTGGATCGGGCTGGAGCGGGGCACCGACGGGACGGTGCACCTGGTGCACCGGTTCGCCGAGCCGGTCGCGACGGGGGTCCCTCCCACGCCTTTCGGGCAGTGGGGGAAGGAACGGGACGCCGCCCACCCGCGCATCGCTCGCGAGGGCCGCGCCCGACTACGGGTGGAGATCGGCGCGGGCGCCCGCTGCCGCTTCTCCGCAGACCTCGGCGACGGCTTCCAGCCCTCCGGCCCGGTCTTCGCCGCCACCCCCTGGCGCTGGGTCGGGGCCCTGATCGGGCTCTTCGCGGCCGCGCCCGCCGGGGCAGGGCACGCCGGTGCCGGCACGTTCACGCACTTCCGGATCAGATCCCTGTAACCACCGTCCCCCCTACGCCTGTTGGGAGCCGCAATGTCGCACCTCCATAGCAAGCGATTGCCGAGACACGGTGTCGTCCTGGCCGCCGTCACAGGACTGCTCGCCGCCCTCGGCCTCGGCGCGGTGGGGGAGGCGAGGGCCGCCGTCCCCTCGTCGGACGCCGCCACCCCGGCCGCCTCCCGCTGGGCCGACCAGCCGCACGGCTTCGCCTCCCTCGCCGGCGGCACCACCGGCGGCGCCGGCGGCACGGTCGTCACCGTCACCGACCAGGCGTCCCTGGCCCGGTACGCGGCCGCCGAGGAGCCGTACGTCATCCGGGTCAAGGGTTCCATCGAGGTGGCGCCCTTCGGCTCGGACATCGTGGTCGGCTCGAACAAGACGATCACCGGCGTCGGTGACACCGGCGAGATCGTCCACGGCGAACTGCACCTCAAGCCGGGCACGCACAACGTCATCATCCGCAATCTGACGATCCGCGACTCCTACGTCGAGGGCGACTGGGACGGCAAGACCACCGACTTCGACGCCATCCAGATGGACACCGTCCACCACGTCTGGATCGACCACAACCGCCTCACCCACATGGGCGACGGGCTGCTCGACATCCGCAAGGACAGCCAGTACATCACCGTCTCCTACAACCAGTTCAGCGACCACAACAAGGCGCTCGGCATCGGCTGGACCGACAACGTCCGGACCCAGGTCACCATCGACCACAACTGGTTCACCGGCACCAAACAGCGCAACCCCTCGGCGGACAACTGCGCCTACGCGCACCTTTACAACAACTACTTCTCGCAACAGGTCAGCGACGGCGATCCGGTGTGGACGTACGGCAGTTGGGCGCGCGGCCGCACAAAGATGGTCATCGAGAACAGCTACTACGACGGTGTCCAGCATCCCCACCAGGCCGACGCCACGGCCGAGTTGGTGCAGCGCGGCTCGATCCTGAGGAACACCACCGGACGCGCCGAGGCATGGGGCGACGCCTTCGACCCGCGTGACTTCTACGACTACCGGCTCGACCCCGCCGCCGCCGTACCGGCACTGGTGACCCGCTTCTCCGGGCCGCAGCGGCAGCTCGGCGACGCCGTGACGCTGCATGTCCCCGGGGCCTATCCGACGGTGCAGGCCGCCGTGGACGCCGTGCCCGCGGGCAACGACGTGCGTGTCGTCGTCGCCGTCGCGCCGGGCACCTACCGGGAGAAGGTCCACCTCCCCAGGACAAAGCCGAACATCGTGCTGCAGGGGACTGGACAGAACCGCTCGGACACCGTCATCGTCTACGACACGCCCGCCGAGTACGGCGGCTCCACCGGCAGCGCCACGGTGCGGATCGACGCGAACGACGTCACCGCCCGCAACCTCACCTTCAGCAACGACTTCGACGAGGCCGCACACGAGCTGAGGGCCGAGCAGGCGCTGGCGATGAAGACGAACGGCGACCGGATCGTCTTCGAGAACACCGCCTTCCTGGGCAACCAGGACACCCTGATGACGAACAGCCCCAGCCTGACCACCGTCAGCCGGGTCTACATCCGCGACTCCTACATCGAGGGCGATGTCGACTTCGTCTACGGGCGGGCCACGACCGTGATCGAGCGGTCGGTGATCCGGGCGCTGAGCCGGGGCTCGGACACCAACAACGGCTGGGTGACGGCCGCCTCGACCTGGACGGGCAACCCCTACGGGTTCCTGATCACCCGTTCGAGGATCGTCAGCGACGCGCCCGACGGGTCCTTCCACCTGGGCCGGCCCTGGCATCCGGGAGGGGAACCGGACGCCGTGGCCCAGGTGCTGATCCGGGAGACCGAGCTGCCGGCCGCGATCAAGTCCGCGCCGTGGACCGACATGAGCGGCTTCTCGTGGAAGGACGCCCGGTTCGCCGAGTACCGCAACTACGGCCCGGGCGCCGCGGTCACCGCCGACCGGCCGCAGATGAGCGACGCGGACGCGCGGACCCACACCGTCGCGGCCTACCTCGCGGGCACGGACGGCTGGGCCCCGCAGGCCCGCACCCACTGATCCCCCACAACTTCACCACTCCGCTGGATCCAGAAGAAGAGAGCCGACCAATGAAGATCAGCAATCGCAGAAGCCGGCGCGCCGCCGCGGCCGTCGCCCTGGGCTCCGCGCTCGCCCTCACCGCCACCGCCTGCGGCGACGACGGCAGCGGGAGCGGCGACGGCGCCGAGGGCAGCGGCAAGGGCAAGATCGTCTTCTGGGACAACAACGGCGGTGTCCGCACCGACATCTGGAACGAGATCATCGCCGACTTCGAGAAGGCCAACCCGGACATCGACGTCGAGTACGTCGGCCTGCCGTCCAAGGAGGCCCAGTCCAAGTACGACACCGCCATCCAGGGCGGCGGACTGCCGGACGTCGGCGGCGTCGGCGCGGCGATGCTCGCCGGGATAGCCGCCCAGGACGCGCTGGAGCCGCTGGAGGACCGGCTCGCCAAGTCGTCCCTGAACGGCAAGCTCAACGACGGCATGGTCGAGTCGGTCAAGAGCGCCGGCGGCTCCGACGAGCACCTCTACACGATCCCGACCTCCGCGAACAACGGCACCCTCTACTACCGCACCGACCTGTTCCAGAAGGCCGGCCTGGAGGCGCCGGAGACCTGGGAGAAGTTCTACGAGGCCGCCGAGAAGCTCACCAACACCAGCAAGAACGAGTTCGGTTACACCATCCGCGGTGGCGCGGGGTCGATCGCGCAGGCGCTCGACGCGATGTACGGGCAGTCCGGGATCACCTCGTTCTGGGACGCCGGCGGTGAGAAGACCACCGTCAACGACCCGAAGAACGTCGAGGCGCTGGAGAAGTACGCGGCCCTCTACAAGAAGGTCACCCCGGCCGCCGACCTCAACAACGACTTCACGAAGATGGTCGCCCAGTGGGACTCCGGCACCATCGGGATGCTGAACCACAACCTGGGGTCGTACCAGGACCACGTGAAGGCGCTCGGCACCGAGAAGTTCCGGGGTATCCCGCAGCCCACCGGCCCCGGCGGCAAGCGGGTCCAGGTGTCCAACCCGGTCGACGGGCTGGGCCTGTTCAAGTCCTCCAAGAACAAGGACGCCGCCTGGAAGTTCATCGAGTTCGCCGTGTCCCACGAGTCGAACTCCAAGTGGAACGAGTCGGCCGGCGCGATTCCGTCGAACACGGAGGCGGCGAAGGACGCGTGGATCTCGAAGGCCGAGCCGACGAAGCTCGCTGCTGCCGCACTGAATGACGGGTCCACGACGATTGTTCAGCTGCCGTACTACCTGCCGGACTGGAACAACATCTCGAAGTCCGACAACGAGGCGAACTTCCAGAAGGTGCTCATCGGGGACATGAGCGCGAAGGAGTTCCTGGACGGGATGGCCGAGGAGCTCAACAAGGCGCAGGCGGAGTGGAAGCAGCAGAAGAAGAGCTGAATCTCGCCGTGGGGCGGCCTGTTGTCTGCAGGGTGCAGGCCGCCCCTGGCTGGTCGCGCAGTTCCCCGCGCCCCTTGCACACTCCCGTACGTTGAAAGGTGAAACCCTGTGTCCCTTACCCGTCGGCAGGTCGCCGCCGCCGCTTTCGCCTCGGTTCCGCTCGCCATGGTGGCGTCCGGTACCGCCCGAGCCGCGCAGCGCCCCCGCACCCTCTTCATCGCCGGTGACTCCACCGCCGCCCAGAAGTACGCCGATGCCGCGCCCGAGACCGGGTGGGGAATGGCGCTGCCCTTCTTCCTCCACAGGGACCGGCCCGTCTCCAATCACGCGGTGAACGGGCGGAGCTCCAAGAGCTTCTATGACGAAGGGCGGCTGGATGTCATCCTGGCGGCCATTCGGCCCGGCGACTTCCTGCTGATCCAGTTCGCGCACAACGACCAGAAGAACACCGACCCCACCCGCTACACCGAGCCCTGGTCGACGTACCAGGACCACCTGCGGCTGTACATCGACGGTGCGCGTGCCCGGGGCGCGCGGCCCGTGCTGGCGACGTCGGTCGAACGGCGGCGGTTCGACGCCGCGGGCAACGCCCGCACCACGCACGGTGAGTACCCGGCGGCCATGCGGGCGCTCGCCGAGCAGGAGGGCGTGGCGCTGCTCGACATCCAGGCGCTGTCGCTGGCGCTGTGGCAGGAACTGGGGGTCGAGGAGACCAAGAGGTACTTCAACTGGACCGAGACCGAGCAGGACAACACGCACTTCAATCCGCCGGGCGCGATCGAGGTCGCACGGCTGGTGGCGCGGGAGCTGCTGCGCACCGGTGTGCTGGAGCCGTGTGACGTGCGCCGGCTGGACGACGCCGTTCCGGAGTCCTGGATCACCTGGCCGGAAGGCAGCGCCCAGTAACACCCCGTCCCCTCACCCCCCCGTCCCTGAAGAAAGAGAGCCGCACCATGAACGCACAGAAGTGGCATGGGCATGCCACAGTGAGAGCCGCCGCGCTGGTCGGTTGCACCGCCCTCGTGCTGTCCCTGACCGGTACCACCGCCCAGGCGGACGAGCGGGACCTCGGCCGTGAGGCGCTCGCCGCGAACGACGGCTGGGCCTCCGAGGGGGCCGGCACCACCGGTGGCTCGGCCGCCGACGCCGAGCACGTCTACACCGTCACCACCTGGGAGGAGTTCAAGGCCGCCCTCAAGGCCGGCGGCAACGCCCCGAAGATCATCAAGGTCGACGGGATGATCGACGCCGTCTCGAAGGGCTGCGAGGCGTTCGAGGCCGAGGGCTACGACTTCCAGCAGTACCTCGCCGACTACGACCCCGCGGTGTGGGGGTACGACACCCCGGTCAGCGGCGAGCAGGAGAACCTGCGGGCCGCGTCCGCCAAGAACCAGGACAAGGCCATCAAGGCGAGCGTCCCCTCCAACACCACCATCGTCGGTGTCGGCCGGAACTCCGGGATCCTCGGCGGCAGCCTCCAGATCAAGGACGTCGACAACGTCATCCTGCGCAACCTCACCATCGAGGCCCCGATCGACTGCTTCCCGCAGTGGGACCCGACCGACGACAACAACACCGGCGCCTGGAACTCCGAGTACGACGGCGTCGTCGTCTACAACTCCACCCATGTGTGGGTCGACCACAACACCCTCACCGACGGCCGCTACCCCGACAGCAGCCTGCCGACCTACTTCGGCAAGGTCTTCCAGCAGCACGACGGCCTGCTCGACATCGTGCGCGGCGCGAACTACGTGACCGTCTCGTGGAACTCCTTCAAGGACCACGACAAGACCATGCTGATCGGCAACAGCGACAGCGCCGCGGCCACCGACAGCGGCAAGCTCAAGGTGACGCTCCACCACAACCGCTTCGAGGGCATCGTGGAGCGGGCGCCGCGCGTGCGGTTCGGGCAGGTCGACTCCTACAACAACCACTTCGTGGTGACCAAGGACCAGAAGTTCGGCTACGTCTTCGGCATCGGCATCTCCTCGCAGCTGTACGCCTCGCACAACGCCTTCTCCCTGGCCCCCGGCGTCAGCGTCGGCAAGACGCTGAAGAAGTGGAAGGAGTCGCCGCTCACCGCCGAGAACAACTACGTCAACGGCAGGCTCGTCGACCTGATCGCCGTGCACAACGCGGAGATCCCCGAGGAGATCCTCCAGTCCGGCGCGGGCTGGACCCCCACCCTGCGCACCCGCGTCGACCACCCGAGGGCCGTGCCCGGCGTCGTCGACCACCGCGCCGGCGCCGGCCGTATCTGCTGACCCAGCCCTCGCACCCGAACCGGCCGGGGCGGTCCGCACCGCGGCCCCATCAGGGCGGCGTCCGCCCCGGCCCCTCGTCACCCGCTCGACCGCACCCGCGAAGGAACCTCCCCATGCCCTCGCCCCACGTCCGACTGCCCCTCTCCCGCAGAGGCTTCCTGATGGCAAGCGCCGGAGCCGGCGCCACCCTCGCGCTCACCGCCGGTCCCGCCCAGGCGTACGGCGCGCGGGCCCCGTTCGGCCGCTTCGGCTCGCCCACCGCCCGCCTCACCCCGCAGACCCTCTACATCGCCCCCGACGGCCAGGGCGACTTCAGCTCCGTGCAGGCCGCCGTCACCGCCGCGACCGGCAGCGGCTGGACCCTCGTCCTCGCCCCCGGCGTCTACCGCGAGACCGTCTCCGTCGCCACCAGCCGTACGGAGATGACCTGGATCGGCGCCTCCGAGAACCCCCGCGACGTCGTGGTCGTCTACGACAACGCGGCCGGCACCCCCAAGCCCGACGGCTCCGGCACCTACGGCACCACCGGCTCGGCCACCACCACCGTCCGCGCCGACGGCTTCACCGCCCGCTGGATCACCTTCGCCAACGACTGGCTGCGCGCCGACCACCCGGGCGTCTCCGGCACCCAGGCCGTCGCCGTCAAGGTGCAGGGCGATCGCAGCGCCTTCTTCCACTGCCGGTTCCTCGGCCACCAGGACACCCTGTACGCCGACTCCAACAACCTGGCCTCCTTCGCCCGGCAGTACTACGCCCACTGCCATGTCGAGGGCGACGTCGACTTCGTCTTCGGCCGGGCCACCGCCGTCTACGAGCACTGTCACTTCCGCACCCTGTCCCGCACCGACCTCGGCGGCGCCCCCTTCGGGTTCGTCTTCGCCCCGTCGACGGCCGGCGCCAACCCGTACGGCTACCTGGTGACGAAGAGCCGCGTCAGCAGCGAGGCCCCGGACGGCTACTACAAGCTCGCCCGGCCCTGGGTGCCCAGCTCCGACACCACCGCCCACCCGATGCTCACGGTCCGCAACTCCTGGCTCGGCCCCGGCATCGACGCGGTCACGCCCTACGCCAACATGTCGAACTCCTTCCCCTGGCAGGAGCAGCGGTTCGCCGAGTACCGCAACGCCGGCCCCGGCGCGGAGATCCCCGTGCCGGAGAACCGCCCCCAGCTCACCGACGCGGAGGCCGAGTCCGCCACCCGCGCCGCGCACCTCGGCGACTGGGAGCCCTGGAAGGAGACCTGCTGAGATGCGCCGGCGCACCCTGATCACCGGTTTCGCGGGCGGACTCCTGGCCACCACCGCCACCTCCGCCTTCGCGACCGACGCCCGCCGCCGCGTCCTGCACGTCCGCCCGGGCGACTCCGTCCAGGCGGCGGTGGACGCGGTCGGCGGGCCCGGCCGGACGATCGTCGTGCACCCGGGGACATACCGCGAGGTCGTCAACGTCCCCGCCCACACGGTGGAGTTGACGATCCGCGGCGCCACCCGCGATCCGCGGGACACCGTCATCGTCCACGACAACGCGAACGGGACGAAGAAGCCCGACGGCACCACGTACGGGACCGCGGGCTCCGCGACCTTCAGCTCCGCGGCCGCCGGACTGACCGTCCGCGATCTGACCCTGGCCAACGACTGGCTGCGCGCCGACCACCCCGACATCACCGGCACCCAGGCGGTGGCCGCCTACACCTACGGCGACCGCACCCGTTTCGAGAACGTCCGGCTGCTCGCCCACCAGGACACCCTGTTCGTCGACACCACCGCGCTCGACGCCTTCGACCGGCAGTACTTCCGCCACTGCTACATCGAAGGCGATGTCGACTTCGTCTTCGGGCGGGCGACCGCGGTGTTCGACCGGTGCCACTTCCACACGCTCCAGCGGGACGTGACCTTCACCCCGAAGGGCATGGTCTTCGCCCCCTCCACCGCACGCGCCAATCCGCACGGCATCCTCGCCGTCCGCTCCCGCATCACCTCGCAAGCGGAGGACGGCGCCTACAAGCTGGCCCGGCCCTGGGTCCCGTCGTACGAGACGACCGCCCGGCCGTCCCTCGTCGTCCGGGACACCCGGATCGGGCCCGGGATCGACCCGGTCGCCCCCTACACCAACATGCGCGACGCCTACCCCTGGCAGACCATGCGCTTCCGCGAGTACCGCAACACCGGCCCCGGCGCCGAGATCTCCGTACCGGAGAACCGCCCCCAGCTCACCGACGCCGAGGCCCTCTCCCACACGCCGGCCGCCTACCTCGGCGACTGGCGTCCCTGAGTCCCCCGGGAAACCGGCAACCGCACGACGAAAGGACCCGCACTCCATGTCTCGTCGTACCGCTCTCACCCTCGCCGGGGCCCTCGCCCTGGGCACCGGCCTCGCCGTCCTCCCCACCCAGGCGCAGGCCGCGACCGTCGTCGTCAGCAACTCCACCGACCTGTCCAACGCGCTTCGCAACGCCACCCCCGGCACCGTCATCCAGGTCCGCGGCGGCACCTACTACCCGACGGCCACGCTCCAGTCGACGGCCAACGGCAGCTCCTCCTCGCCGATCACCCTCACCGCGTACGGCTCGGAGACCGTGAAGATCGACGGCTCCGCGCTGCCGTCGGGCGCCTGGATCTTCAAGCTGACCGCCGACTACTGGAACGTCTCGAACATCACCTTCCAGAACTCCCCGGACAGCGCGGTCGTCTGCCAGTCCTGCACCGGCACCAACTGGAACAACATCAAGACCATCAACGGCGGAGACTCCGGCTTCACGCTCACCGGCGACGGCACGGTGAACAACACCGTCCGCAACATCGACTCCTACGGCCACTACGACGCCGCCAACCACGGCGAGAACGCCGACGGTGTCGCCGTCAAGTACGGCTCCGGCAGCGGCAACCTGATCACCGGCGCGCGGCTGTTCAACAACTCCGACGACGGCATCGACCTGTGGTCCTTCTCCTCGCCCGTCACGATCGAGCACACCTGGGCGTTCGGCAACGGCAAGAACCGCTGGGGAGACTCCGCCTTCACCGGCGACGGCAACGGCTACAAGCTGGGCGGCGACGGCGAGGTCGTCGCGCACGTCGTCAACAACTCCGCCGCCTGGGACAACACGGGCAACGGCTTCACCGAGAACAGCAACAGGGGCGCGATCGTCATCAACCGCACGACCGCCTACGCCAACGGCAAGTGGGGCTACTACTTCGCCACCGGAGCCGCCCGGCTCGGCAAGAACCTCGCGGTGAGCAACGGATCCGGGCTGGTCAACAAGGGCTCGTCGGTCGTCTCGCAGGGCAACAACTGGGACTCGGGGATCACGACGCCGGCCTTCCGGTCCACGGACGCGAGCACGGTCTACAACGCCCGCCAGTCGAACGGCGCGCTGCCCGTGACCACCTTCCTGACCACGGGCAGCACCACCATCGGCGCGACGATGGACTAGGAGGCCCGTACCGGCCTGATCGACTCCAACGTCGGCACGACCGGCTCGATCGTGCCGTCCGCCGCGAAGGTCATACGGTCGATCGTCGTCTCGCGGTGCATCCCGTCACCGCCCGGCCGTCCGGGCCCGTTCAGCGCGAACCGGTGGTAGACGACGTACCAGTCGTCGGTGCCGGGCGCGTTCACCACGGAGTGGTGGCCGGTGGCGAGGATGCCGTACTCGGGGCGCTTGGACAGGATCGTGCCCCGCTTGGTCCACGGGCCGAGCGGGGACGGTCCCGTCGCATACGCCACGTGGTAGTTCTCGCTGCGGGTGTCGTCCTCGGACCACATGAAGTAGTACGTCCCGTTCCGCTTGATCACGAAGGACCCCTCGCGGAAGTCGTCCGGCGTGATCTCCTCGATCCTGCTCGCGTCGTACGACACCATGTCGTCGTTCAGCGGCACGACGTACCCGCGCCCGTTGCCCCAGTAGAGGTACGCCTGCCCGTCGTCGTCCGTGAAGACCGCCGGGTCGATCATCTGCCCGGACAGCGAGCCGCCCTTGGCCACCAGTGGCCTGCCCAGCGCGTCCTTGAAGGGGCCGGCGGGGGAGTCGGCCACCGCCACGCCGATCTGCTGCTCGGCACAGAAGTAGAAGTAGTACTTCCCGTCGCGCTCGGCGATCGCCGGCGCCCACGCGTACGTGTCCGCCCAGCTCACGTCCGGCCCGAGGTCCAGGATGACCCCGTGGTCCTTCCAGTGGACCAGGTCCTTCGACGAGTACGCCTTGAACCGGGTCCCGCTCCAGCCCTGGAAGCCGTCGGTGGTCGGGTAGATCCAGTATTCGCCGTTCAGATGGTGCACGTCCGGGTCGGCGTTGAGGCCGGGCAGGACGGGGCTGCCGGTGGGGACGGCCTCGACCGTCCAGCTGCGCCTGGTGCCGTCCGCTGCCGTCACCGTGTACGTCTGCGGCCTCCGGAAGTCCCGCCGGGTGCCGGACCGGGGGCTGAGCGTGGCGCCCTCAGCCACGTGGAGCTTCGGTGCGAGGCGCGTGAGATCGGCTCCCGGCTCCATTGGCAGTACGACCTTCGAGGACGCCTCCGTGACGATGGCGTACCCCTTCTGGTCCTTCGCCGTCGCGTCCACGACCGAGGTGGGGGTGGAGGGATACGCGGCCAGCAGACGGTCGTACTCCGCCTGGGTCACGGGAAGTACCGTGCCGTGCCGGGGGCTCGCGGGAAGCTGGTAGTCCGTGGACGGGGTCCACTCGCCGGAGTCGAGGTCGGTGGTCTCGAAGGGGACGTAGCCGCGGCCGCCGTACTCGTCGATGAACAGGTACCACTTCTTCTCGGTGTTCGACTTGAACACCGTGGGGCCCTCACCGCGGTCCATCGCGCCGCTGCCGATGCAGTCCGCGACCAGGTCGTACGCGGTCGAGGTCAGGCTCGTCGACCTCTCACCGGTGATGAACTTGGCGCACGGCGAGCCGGAGGCCGGGTCCCGCTCGTCCTTGGTGTACCGGTAGTAGGTGCCCCGGTGCTCGACGACCGTCGAGTCGATCACCGAGTAGCCGGGGTCGTGCCAGATCTTCGGCTCGCTGAAGGTGCGGAAGTCCTTCGTCGTCGCGTACAGCATCTTGTTGTACGTCGAGCCGGTGTGGTCGGGGTCGTCTTCGGCGTACAGCTTCGACGCCCAGAAGACGACGTACTCGCCGAGGGCGTCGTCCCAGTAGGCTTCCGGCGCCCAGGTGTTGCCCGCGCTGTCCGGGGCGACCCGCACCAGGCGCTGGTCGGTCCAGTGGACCAGGTCGGTGGACTCCCACACCATGATCGACTTGCTGCCGTGCCGCTGGACCTCGTCCCAGCTGCCGCTGGAGTTGCGGTACATGCGCAGGTCGGTGGCGATGAGGAAGAACCTGTCGCCCTCGGGGGAGCGGATCACGAACGGGTCGCGCAGGCCCTTCTCCCCGATGGTGGAGGTGAGGACGGGTGCTCCCGCGTTCAACTCCCGCCAGTGCAGCGGGTCGTTGCCCCGGCTCAGGGCGTAGCGGATCTGCTCGCCGTCGGCGGTGCCCTCGCCGGTGAAGTAGGCGAAGAGGTAGCCGGCGTACTTGGAGTGGTTCACGGGTGGGGCTCCGGAGTTCGCGGTGCTGGGTGGGGCGGTCAACAGGCCGAGGAGGAGAGCGAGACACGCGAGGAGCAGTGCTCTGGGGCGCATGGGCCGTCCTGTGGGGGTGTGGGGGTTCCGGGTGTGGTTTCTGTTCGATGGTGCGCGCCTTCGGAGTGTCACCAGTGAGGAACAGTGCGTCAACCGGTGTGCGGGGGACGCGGGTCAGCGAAAGTTTCGGGTGTTCTTCAGCGGGGTGCGGCAACCTTTTCCCGTCATGGCGGCGACCGAGGTGCGGAAACAGGCCCCGAGGAAAGGAACCGCCCAGTGCGTCAGAGCACCGGACGCCACCGCAGGACACGCACCGTCTCGATCGCCGCGGCGGTGGCCGTCGCCTCGGGCGCGGGCGGCGTCCACCTCGGTCTGTCGAACGGCGGCGCCCAGGCGGCCGGCGCGACGGTCACCGTGTCCTCCACCGCGCAGCTGGAGTCGGCCGTGCGGAACGCGGCCGCCGGCACGGTCATCGAGGTCCGCGGCGGGACCTACTACCCGTCGGCGACCCTGCGGTCGACGGCGAGCGGCACACCGACCAGCCGCATCACGCTCCGCGCCCGCGGCGGCGAGACGGTGCGCGTCGACGGCTCCAGGCTGCCCGCCGGGTCCTGGCTCGCCGGGATCCACGGCAGCTACTGGACCGTGGAGAACCTCACCTTCCAGAAGTCACCGGCCCAGGGACTCGTGGTCACCTCCTCGACCGGCGGCGTCTTCCGCAACCTCGTCACCGCGAGCAACGGCGACTCCGGCTTCACCCTGCGCGGCGACAACACGGTGGACAACCTCGTGCGGAACCTGGACAGCCACGACAACCACGCCGCCGGCGACGGCATCGCCATCACGTTCGGCTCGGGCAGCGGCAACGTCGTCGACGGCGCGCGCCTCCATGACAACGCGTCCGACGGGATCGACCTCTGGCAGTTCTCCACCCCCGTCACCATCAGGAACTCCCGGGCCTACGGCAACGGCAACGGCTTCAACCTGGGCGGCGGCGGGGCCGTCGTCGCCCATCAGGTCCACGACAACACCGCCCGGGACAACACCCTGCACGGCTTCACCGAGAACTCCAACCCGGGCGCGATCGCCCTGGACGCCAACACGGCCCGGGCCAACGGACAGTCCGGCTTCCACTTCCCCACCGGCAAGGCCCGCCTGACCCGCAACCACGCGGCCGACAACAAGGGCGGCCCGGCCGAGCTGGGCCCGTCGACGGTGAACGAGGCGAACACCTGGGACGGCGAGTGACCGGATCCACCAGGAGCGCGGTTCCCCGCGCCCCAAAGGGACGCGGGGAACTCGTCGTTACTTGTAGGTGATGTCAGAGCCCGTGAACAGGCACGACTTCGCGTCCGGGCCCACGCCCAGCTGCTTGGGCTCCTTGCCGGAGTTGTTGCCCTCGAAGCGGACGCAGGTCTTGACCTTCTTCTTGGGGTCGCCCTCGATGCGGATGTTGCGCAGGGAGGCCGTGTCGCCGTAGTTGGCGTTCACGCCGGCGATGGCGCCCAGGGGCGCGACGACGTCGACGTCGTTGATGATGATGGTGCGCTTGTACTGGGTCTTGCAGTTGCCGCAGGAGCGGACCAGCTTGCCGGAGTTCTCGACCCGGAACTTGCTGATGACCAGCTTGCCGGCGCCGTTGAACTGCAGCACCTTGTCGTCGGCGTTCTTCGCGCCGCCGCCGTAGACCTTGTACACGGCCGACGCGGACTTGCCCTTGAAGCTGGCCGCGTCCTCGCCGACGTCCAGCCACCAGACGTTCTGCAGCGTGCAGGAACCCTTGCAGTGCACACCGTCGGCGGCCGGGGTGCCGATGATGACGTTCTTCAGGACGGCGCCGTCCTCCAGTTCGAAGATCGCCTTCTGCGACTCGCCCTGGTCGGAGGTGCCCAGCGCGCCGGCGCCGTAGAACTTCGTCAGCTTGCCGTCGTACGTGCCCGACACCTTGATCGTGGAGGACACGGCCTTGCTGCCCTTGGCCGTCGGCCAGGCGGACGCGGCGCCCGCGGGGGACAGCAGCGTTGTGGTGGCGATCGCCGCGCCCGTGATGCCGAGGGCCGAGAAGCCCGCGATCAGGGCCCGCCGCTTGGTGACCTTGCGGCGGTGCCGGACGTGCGGTTCTGCAGGTGCAGTCATGAACCAATTCCTCAAGTGGGTGGTGACTCTTGCTCCTTGTGGTCGCCACCGGTGAGGAAGAGGTTGCCGTGTCTCCAGGAATTTCTTACGAGGAGTTCTTTGCGAGAGAAGTCTCTACGAGTCGCCGGCGCTGTCGTCCTGGGCGGCGAAGTCGCCGCCCACGGCACGCTGTTCGCCGCCCGCCGTGCCGCTGATCGCGTACCGGTCGTCCCTGGCGTCCCGGCCGCCCCGGTCGTGGTCGTACTGCCCCGCGAACACCCACTCGCCCGCGGCGACCTTACGGCCCTCCTTGAGCACCCAGGTGTAGACGAGGAAGCCGTCCCGCTCCTCGACGGTCGTGGTGAAGTCGTCCTCGGGCAGTGAGCGCCAGGCACCCGTCGAGGACACCCCGCCGGTCTGCGCGACCTTCAACTGCACGGTCAGCGCCGTGAGTTCCTCGGAGGTCCTGAGGGTGATGTTGCTCTGCGCCCAGAAGTCGTTGCTGTGCGGGTCCACCGAACCGTCCGACGACAGCGGGCCGTTCTCGACGTCGTCGGTGTCCGGCAGCAGCGGGACGTCCGCAGGCGCCGAGGGCGTCGGCGGCGTGTCCCCGGCCGGTGGGCTGCTCGGCCGCCTCGACGGCTCGGCGCCGCCCGTGCTCGGCGTGGCCCGCGGGGACACCGGCGGACGGCTGGTGGCCTCGGGGGAGTTCACCGGCGGGGACGGGACGGCGACCTGCTGCTGCGGCGGGGGCGGGTCGCTCTTCACCGCGGAGGCGACCGCGTAGCCGCCGACGGCCAGCATGCCGGCGACCGCCGCCGTGGCGCTCGCGATCCGCACCCAGCCCCACACCGGCGGCCGGGTCGCGCGGTGGTCGGGCCGCTCCTGCGCCGCCATGCCCCGCTCGATGCGGGCCAGCATGCGCTCCCGGCTCGGCTCGTGCGCCTCGGCCGCCTCGTGCAGCCGGGCGCGCAGCTCGTCGTGCACGTCCCGCTGCATGGTCATCGGTCCCTTCCTGCGGTCTCGGTGCGCGCCATCACCGCGTGCACCTTCTGCGGAGCTCCCTTTGCGGTGCCGAGCAGTTTCCTCAGCTCGGCCATTCCCTTCGAGGTCTGGCTCTTCACCGTACCCACCGAGACACCGAGGGCCAGCGCGGTGTCCTTCTCCGAGAGGTCGAAGGCGTGCCGCAGCACCACACAGGCCCGCTTGCGGAACGGGAGTCTACGCAGCGCCGACTGGACGTCCACAACGCCCGCGATGTCGGGGTTCTCCGTCTTCTCCTCACGCTGCGACCAGAACAGCGCGATCCTGCGGCGCTCGCGGACGGTGCTGCGGATACGGGTGCGGGCCAGATTCGCCACCACACCGCGCGCGTACGCCACCGGATGGTCGGCCGCGCGCACCCGGTCCCAGCGGTGCCACAGCGCCAGCAGCGCATCCGCCGCCAGATCGTCGGCGGCGTCCGACTCGCCCGTCAACAGATAGGCGAGACGGGACAGTTCGGCGTAGTGGCGTTCGAAGAAGGCATGGAACTCCACGGAGGCGGCGTCGTCGACGACTGTGCCCACGGGTGACCTCTCCTGCCTGGGAAGGGGGATGGGAACGGGATGTGATCGTACAGAACTTCGAACCTTGTACGGTCATCCGATGTGCGGTCATCCGATGACGTAACACGGAGAAAACCTGAAGCCGGTTCGGCGCGGGCACAATCCAGCCAGCATCCGCACTGATCAACCAGGCTTCCGGGAGTGTCCGTGAACGGCGTCGACCGCTACTTCAAGATCTCCGCACGGGGATCCACCTTCGGCCGTGAGATACGCGGCGGCTTCGCCACGTTCTTCACCATGGCCTACATCCTCGTCCTGAACCCCATCATCCTCGGCAGCGCGAAGGACAAGTTCGGCCAGCAGCTCGACCCGGTCCAACTCACCACCGCCACCGCCCTGGTGGCCGCCGTGATGACGATCATCATGGGCGTCGGCGGCAACCTGCCGCTCGCCCTCGCCGCCGGCCTCGGCCTCAACGCCGTCGTCGGCTTCCAGATCGCCCCGCTGATGAGCTGGGACGACGCCATGGGCCTCGTCGTCCTGGAGGGCCTGCTGCTGTGCGTGCTGGTCCTCACCGGGCTGCGCGAGGCCGTCATGCACGCGATCCCGCAGGCCCTGAAGCAGGCGATCAGCGTCGGCATCGGCCTGTTCATCGCCTTCATCGGCTTCGTCGACGCCGGCTTCGTCACCCGGATCCCCGACGCCGCCAACACCACCGTGCCCGTGCAGCTCGGCGGCACCGGCACGCTCAGCGGCTGGCCGGTGCTGGTCTTCTGCCTCGGTGTGCTGCTGACCGTCGGGCTGCTCGCCCGCAAGGTCAAGGGCGCCATCCTCATCAGCATCGTCACCATGACGGTCGTGGCGATCCTCGTCAACTCGGTCGCCGACGTCGAGAGCTGGGGGCTGACCACGCCCGACTGGCCCGACGAGATCGTCGACACGCCCGACTTCGGACTGCTCGGTCACTTCAGCCTGTTCGGCGCGTTCGGCGAGACCACCGCGGTCACGGTCGTGCTGCTCGTCTTCACCCTCATCCTGTCCGACTTCTTCGACACGATGGGGACGGTCGTCGGCATCAGCTCGGAGGCCGGGCTGCTCGACGAGCAGGGCAAGGTGCCCGGCCTCGGCCGCGTCCTGCTCATCGACAGCGCCGCGGCCGCCGTCGGCGGGGCGGCGTCCGCCTCCTCCGCCACCTCCTACATCGAGTCGGCGGCCGGTGTCGGCGAGGGCGCGCGGACCGGCTTCTCCAACCTCGTCACCGGCGGACTCTTCGCGCTCGCCCTGCTGTTCACGCCGCTGCTCACCATCGTGCCGCTGCAGGCCGCCGCGCCCGCGCTGGTCGCCGTCGGCTTCCTGATGATGACCCAGGTCAAGCACATCGACTGGGACAGGTACGACATCGCCATCCCGGCGTTCCTGACGATCGCCGTGATGCCGTTCACCTACTCGATCACGAACGGCATCGGGGCGGGTTTCCTGGCGTACGTGCTGATCAAGACGGTGCTCGGCAAGGCGAGGGACGTGCACTGGCTGCTGTGGGGGGCCTCGGCGCTGTTCGCCGTGTACTTCGCGATCGACCCGATCGAGCAGATCCTCGGCGTCGGTTGAGCGCTGCCTCCCTCACCGCCCTGGCCACCGGGGCGGGGCTCAGTCCTCCAGGACGAGCACCGCCTCCTCGATCTCCGCACCGCGCGCGGCGGCATACCCGCGCGCCCGTGCCGTCTCCCGGAAGCCGCACTTGTGCAGCACCCGCAGCGAGGCGGTGTTGTCGGCCGCCGCGCGTGCGTACAGCGGGCGTTCGGGCACCTCGGCGAGCAGGGCGCGCAGGGCGGCGGTGGCGACACCGCGCCCCCAGTACGCCCGGTCCACCCAGTAGGTGACCTCACGCTCGCCCGGCTCCCCGTAGACCGCGGCGCTGCCGACGACATCGCCGTCCAGCAGGATCGTGCGCGACACGTCGGACGAGGCGCGGATCCGCTGCCAGCGGGCCTCGAAGGCGTCCCGGTCGGCGGGGTCCTCGGGGGTGAAGGCGGCCGTCCGGAGTGCCTCCGGGTCGTTCAACTGCCGGTAGAAAACAGGCAGATCGCTGTCATGGACCTCACGCAGGACGACATGCATGCCTCAGAGCCTACGGGTGGCCAGTGTCAGCCGGTCCCGGGCGTCGAACAGGGCGTCCTTCACCATCTGCTCGTGCGCCGGGGTGAGCCGGGCCACCGGCACCGAGCAGCTGATCGCGTCGCGGGCCGGGGTGCGGTAGGGGATCGCCACGCCGAAGCAGCGCAGGCCGAGCGTGTTCTCCTCACGGTCGACGGCGAAGCCCTGCTCGCGGACCTGATGCAGCTCCTCGATGAGCTTCTCGCGGTCCGTGAGGGTGTTCTCGGTGAGGGCCGGCAGCGTCTCCGGGAGCATCTTGCGCACCTGCTCGTCGCTGTAGGTGGCGAGGATCGCCTTGCCCAGCGAGGTGGAGTGGGCGGGCAGCCGGCGGCCGACCCGGGTGAAGGGGCGCAGGTAGTGCTGGGACTGGCGGGTGGCGAGGTAGACGACGTTGGTGCCGTCCAGGCGAGCCAGGTGGATGGTCTCGGTGGTGTCGTCGGACAGCCGGTCGAGGGTGGGGCGGGCGGCCGCGACCACCTCGTCGCCGTCGATGTAGGAGGTGCCGACGAGCAGCGCCCGCACCCCGATGCCGTACCGCGTGCCCGTCGCGTCGGTCTCCACCCAGCCGAGCTCCACGAGGGTGCGCAGCAGCATGTAGAGGCTTGACTTGGGGTAGCCGACGGCCTCCTGGACCGCCGCGAGGGAGTGCATACCGGGGCGACCGGCGAAGTATTCCAGCAGTTCAACCGTCCGTACCGCGGACTTGACCTGCGTGCCGCCCCCCGTCTCGCCAGCCGACATCGCCCTTGACCCCTTCCTTCGGCGGGAAATAGTCTCCAACAGCATATTCACCATCAGAGACGGCGTTCAGTATATCGAACAGCCCTGGTGGGTGACCCTGGATACACGTGGAAGGAACCCGCGGTGGCAGCAGCACCAGTCTGGAGTGTCGACCCCCGTACCGGGAAGCAGCGGGAACAGGTTGCGGTCGAGGCCACCGCCCAGGAGGTGGACGCCGCCGTCCGCGCCGCGCACGACGCGCGCGACCGTCTCGCCGACCGTGCCGTCCGCGCCGCCTTCCTGCGCGGCGCGGCCGACGGCCTGGAGGCGGCCAAGGACGGTCTCGTGGAGACCGCCGACGCCGAGACCGCGCTCGGCCCGGTCCGGCTGACCGGCGAACTCGCCCGCACCTGCTACCAGCTGCGCGCCTTCGCGGACATCGTCGACGAGGGCGCCTTCCTCGACGTCGTCATCAACCACCCCGACGACACGGCCACCCCGCCGATCCCCGACCTGCGCCGCTACAAGGTGCCGCTGGGTGTCGTCGCCGTCTACTCGGCGTCCAACTTCCCCTTCGCGTTCTCCGTCGCCGGCGGTGACACCGCGAGCGCGCTGGCGGCCGGCTGCCCGGTCGTGGTCAAGGCCCACCCCGACCACCCGGCGCTGTCCGAGCTGGTCGCGAAGGTGCTGCGGCGGGCCGCCGCCGAGCACGGCATCCCCGAGGGCGTGGTCGGTCTGGTCCACGGCTTCGAGGCCGGCATCGAGCTGATCAGGCACCCGCTGGTCACCGCGGCCGGCTTCACCGGGTCCGTCAAGGGCGGCCGGGCCCTCTTCGACGCGGCCGCCGCGCGCCCCGTGCCGATCCCCTTCCACGGCGAGCTGGGCTCGCTCAACCCGGTCGTGGTCACCGAGGCCGCGGCCGCCGAGCGCGCGGAGGCCATCGGCGCCGGGCTCGCCGGGTCGATGACGCTGGGCGTCGGGCAGTTCTGCGTCAAGCCGGGCCTGGTGCTCGTACCGTCCGGCGCGGCCGGCGACGGGCTGGTCAAGTCGCTCACCGACGCGGTCAGCGACACCGAGGCGGGCGTCCTGCTCGACCATCGCATGCGGGACAACTTCGTCGCCGGGGTCGCCGAGCGGGCGGGCCTCGACGGCGTCGACTCGCCGGTGACGCCGGGTGCGGGCGGCGAGCACACGGTCAGCGCCGGCTTCCTCACGGTGCCGGCGGAGAAGCTGGCGGCCGAGGGCGAGTACGACCTGCTCCTCGAGGAGTGCTTCGGGCCGGTCACCGTCGTGGCCCGCTACGAGGACGAGGCCGAGGTCAAGGCCGTCCTGTCCCGGCTGCCGGGCAACCTCACGGCCACCGTGCAGCTCTCCGAGGCGGAGGCCGCCGGCGAGGGGCGGGGCGCGGAGATCCTTCAGGAGCTGACGCCGCTCGCCGGGCGTGTGCTGGTCAACGGCTGGCCGACAGGGGTCGCCGTGGCGCCGGCCCAGCACCACGGGGGCCCGTACCCCGCCACGACCTCCACGTCGACCTCCGTGGGCGGTACGGCCATCGAGCGGTGGCTGCGGCCGGTGGTGTACCAGAACGCCCCGCAGGCGCTGCTGCCGGTGGAGCTCCGTGACGAGAACGAGCTGGGACTGCCGCGCCGCTTCAACGGCCGCCTCGAACGCTGAACACCCCGACGCGGCAAGGGAGAAGAGGACTGGGAAACTGTGGCCATGGATGTCGAGCTTCCCGAACTCCCCTTCTCCCTGCGCACGTACGGCCCCGACGGCCACTGGTCCTACGAGGACGGCGTCCTCTCCGGGTGGGCCGGGCCGCGCCAGGACCGGTTCGTGCCGCCCACCGGGGAGGCGCTGGACCCCGCGTCCGACGCGCCCCGGCTGCTCGGGGCGCCCGAGGGGGACTTCCAGCTGATCGCCCGGGTCACCGTCGGCTTCAGCTCCTCCTTCGACGCGGGCGTGCTGTACGTCCACGTCGGCGAGCGGGCCTGGGCCAAGCTGTGCCTGGAGTACTCCCCGGACGTGCCCACCGTCTGCACGGTGGTCACCCGGGGACACTCCGACGACGCCAACTCCTTCACCGCGGACGGCAACTCGGCCTGGCTGCGCATCAGCCGCACCGGGCGAGCCTTCGCCTTCCACGCCTCCCGCGACGGCAGCCACTGGACCTTCGTCCGCCTGTTCACCCTCGGCGACGAGAAGGAGACCGACGCCGCCTTGATCGGCTTCATGACCCAGTCCCCGACGGGCGAGGGCTGCGTGGTCACGTACGACCACATCGAGTTCCGCAACACCTGGCCGGACGACCTGCGCGACGGCACCTGACATGATCCGCAACGCCCTCCCCGCGGACGCGGAGACCCTCGCCGAACTGCACCGGCGCGCCTGGTCGACGTACTACCCCCGCCCGCCTGAGGGAGGGCCCGACGGGACGGTGAAGCTGTACCAGTTCCACGTCGACCCCGACCACTGGCGCTCCGGCGTCGGTACGGCCCTGCACGCCGCCTGCGTCGAGCGGTGGCGGGCCGAAGGGAGGCGGGTCGCCGTGCTCGACATGCATGTGGACAACCGGCGGGCCCAGGCGTGCTACGGCCGGATGGGATGGGTCGGTGACCCGGCTCATGGTGGTGGGCATCACATCGGGATGCGGTTCGGTCTGATCGGGGAATGAGGGTGGGGTGCTTGAATGTTCATCCACATTGAGCGGAGGGAGTCTCCGTACCCGTACGAGCTGGAGAGAGCCGAGAGATGCGCGTCGAGACCTGGAGCGACATCGCCTGCCCCTGGTGCTATGTGGGCAAGGCCCGCTTCGAGAAGGCGCTGGCTGCCTTCCCGCACCGTGACGAGGTCGAGGTGGTGCACCGCTCCTTCGAGCTGGACCCCGGCCGTGCCAAGGGCGACGTCCAGCCGGTGCTGGCCATGCTCAGCAAGAAGTACGGGATGAGCCAGGCCCAGGCCCAGGCCGGTGAGGACAACCTCGGCGCGCAGGCCGCCGCCGAGGGCCTCGCCTACCGCACCCGCGACCGCGACCACGGCAACACCTTCGACCTGCACCGCCTGCTGCACTTCGCCAAGGAGCAGGGTCGGCAGGACGAGCTGATCCAGATCCTGTACCGGGCCAACTTCGCCGAGGAGCGGTCGCTGTTCACCGAGGGCGACGAGCGGCTCGTGGAGCTGGCCGCCGAGGCCGGTCTGGACGCCGACGCCGCCCGTGCGGTGCTCGCCGACCCCACCGCCTACGCCGACGACGTCCGCGCCGACGAGCGCGAGGCCGCCCAGCTCGGCGCCACCGGGGTGCCCTTCTTCGTCCTCGACCGCAAGTACGGCGTCTCCGGCGCCCAGCCGTCCGAGGTCTTCACCCAGGTGCTCACCGAGGCGTGGGGCGAGCGCGCTCCGCTGAAGCTGGTGGACCAGAGTGACGCGGAGGCGTGCGGGCCCGACGGGTGCGCCGTGCCCCAGCACTGAGGCGGTGCCGCTCGGCGCGGACGTATAAGCGTTCCTTAGGGGTTCCGCGTAAAAATCCGCAATGGACTTCGAGGTCGTGGGGCGCCACAGTGGACCCATGGAGACCTTCGAGAGCGTCGTCCGCGCCGAGTTCACCCCGAAGCGCACCTACCTGAACACCGCGAGCAACGCCCTGCTGCCCGCCCGGACCGTCGCCGCCCTGCACGAGGCGGCGCTGCTGCGGGCCGAGGGCCGCCCGGCGGGCTCGCTCTACGAGGACGTGGAGAGCTGCCGGGCCGCGTACGCCCGGCTGGCCGGTGTCCCGGTCACCCGGGTGGCGGCCGGCGCCTCGGTCGCCGCCCACACCGGGCTGATCGCCGCCTCGCTGCCGGCCGGCGCCGAGGTGCTCACCGCCGAGGACGACTTCAGCTCCGTACTGAACCCGTTCCACGTCCGCGGCGACCTCAAGGTCCGCTCGGTCCCGCTGGAGCGGATCGCCGATTCCGTCCGCCCCGGCACCGCGCTCGTCGCGGTCAGCGCCGCGCAGTCCGCGGACGGGCGGATCGCCGACCTGCCCGCCCTGCGGGAGGCGGCCCGCGCGCACGGGGCACGCACCTATGTCGACTGCTCCCAGTCCGCCGGCTGGCTCCCCATGGACGCCGACGGCCACGACTTCACCGCGTCGGTCTCCTTCAAGTGGCTCCTCGGCCCGCACGGCGCCGCCTTCCTCACCGTCCCCGAGGACTTCGGCGGACTGAGCCCGCTGCTGGCCGGCTGGGTCGCGGGGGAGAGGCCCTGGGACAGCTGCTACGGCCCCGTCGCCGAACTCGCCCGCTCCGCCCGGCGGTTCGACCTCTCCCCGGCCTTGTTCACCTTCGCCGGACTGCGCGCCTCGCTCGAACTCGTCGAGCAACTCGGCGTGGACGCCATCCACGCCCATGACCTCGCCCTCGCCGACCGCTTCCGCACGGGCCTGGCCGGCCTCGGCCACGAGGTGCTGCCCGCACCCGGCTCGGCGATCGTGTCCGTGCCCGGACTCGGCCACCGCCAGGCGGAGTTGAGCGCGGCGGGCATCGAGGTCTCCGACCGCGCGGGCAATCTGCGCGCGTCCTTCCACCTCTACAACACACCCGCCGACGTCGACCGCCTGCTGGACGTCCTCACCGACTGACGGACACAGCCAGCGGACCGGGGCCCCCACCCCGGCCCGCTGAACCGCGCGGTCTACTTCACCGGCGTGAAATCCCGAGCCCCGATGCTGCGTTCTTCCGGGGGCAACCCCCGGACCCCCGGCCGGGGCCGGTTCACCGCACCGGCGTGAAATCCCGAGCCCCGATGAACTCCGGCCGTCGTACCGGCGCTGCGAAGGGCTCCACCGCCGCGTTCTCCACGCTGTTGAACACGATGAAGACGTTGCTGCGCGGGAAGGGCGTGATGTTGTCGCCGGAGCCGTGCATGGCGTTGCAGTCGAACCAGGTCGCCGAACCGGCCCTGCCCGTGAAGAGCTTGATGCCGTACTGCGAGGCCATCGCGGTCAGCGCCTCGTCCGACGGCGTGCCCGCGTCCTGCATCTGCAGCGACTTCTTGTAGTTGTCCTTGGGCGTGGCACCGGCACAGCCCAGGAACGTCCGGTGCGACCCGGGCATGATCATCAGCCCGCCGTTGGTGTCGTAGTTCTCGGTCAGCGCGATCGAGACGGACACGGTCCGCATGTTCGGCAGCCCGTCCTCCGCGTGCCAGGTCTCGAAGTCCGAGTGCCAGTAGAAGCCGCTGGCGCCGAAGCCCGGCTTGACGTTGATCCGCGACTGGTGGACGTACACGTCCGAGCCCAGGATCTGCCGGGCCCGCCCCACGACCCGCTCGTCACGCACCAGGTTCGCGAACACCTCGCTGATCCGGTGCACCTCGAAGACGGAGCGGATCTCCTTGGACTTCGGCTCGATGATCGAGCGTTCGTCGGCGCGGATCGCCGGGTCGGCGACGAGCCGCTCCAGCTCCCGCCGGTGGACGGCGACCTCGTCCGGGGCGATCAGCTGGTCGATGGTCAGGAAGCCGTCACGCTCGTACGCCTCCAGATCGGCGGTCGCGATCGGGCCGGGCGTGTCCAGGGCGCCCCATACGACGGGGTCCTGACGCGGGACGGACACCTCGGTGGTGCCTCGGCTGGGGTAGAGATCGGTCATCGTCACGATGCCTCACACCTCCTCGGGCTCGGTGAGCAGGGGGTACACGCCGTTCTCGTCGTGGTCCTCACGTCCGGTGACCGGCGGGTTGAACACACAGATGCAGCGGAAGTCCTCCTTGACGCGCAGCGTGTGCCGCTCGTGCCCGTCGAGGAGGTACATGGTCCCGGGAGTGATCGAGTACGTGGTCCCGGTCTCGTGGTCGGTGAGTTCGGCCTCGCCCTCCACGCAGACGACGGCCTCGATGTGGTTGGCGTACCACATCGACGTCTCGGTCCCGGCGTAGAGGGTCGTCTCGTGCAGCGAGAAGCCGACCCTCTCCTTCGCGAGGACGATGCGTTTGCTCTCCCAGGTCCCGGACGCCGCTCTCACATGCCGGTCGGTGCCTTCGATGTCCTTGAACGAACGGACGATCACGTCGGTGCTTGCCTCCTTGCTGGGGTTTTCCTGGTCAGGCGGTCTCGCGGACGGCGCGGGCGACGATGCTCAGCCCTTCGTCCAGCTCCTCCGGGGTGACGGTGAGGGCGGGCAGCAGCTTGACGACCTCGCCCTGCGGGCCGGACGTCTCGATGAGCAGCCCCAGGTCGAAGGCGCGCCGCGCCACCTTCTCGGCGCGCGCCTTGTCGTGGAACTCCAGGCCCCACACCAGCCCGCGGCCCCGGTACTCCTTGACGTCGGAGAGGTTCTCCTCGCAGATCGCGATCAGCCCCTGCTCGACCTGCTCACCGCGCGCCCGGGTCTGCTTCTCCATGGCGGAGCCGTCGGTCCAGTACGCCTCCAGCGCGGCCGTCGCGGTGACGAACGCGGGGTTGTTGCCGCGGAAGGTGCCGTTGTGCTCGCCCGGCTCCCACAGGTCCAGCTCGGGCTTGAACAGGCACAGCGACATGGGCAGCCCGTAGCCGCTGATCGACTTGGACACGGTGACGATGTCGGGCACGATCCCGGCCTCCTCGAAGGAGAAGAAGGCACCGGTGCGCCCGCACCCCATCTGGATGTCGTCGACGATCAGCAGCATGTCGCGGCGCCGGCACAGCTCGGCGAGGCCGCGCAGCCACTCCGGGCGGGCGACGTTGATGCCGCCCTCGCCCTGCACGGTCTCGACGATGACCGCGGCCGGGTGGTTGAGCCCCGACCCCTGGTCCGCCAGCAGCCGCTCGAACCACAGGAAGTCCGGGACCTGCCCGTCGAGATAGTGGTCGAAGGGCATCGGGGTGCCGTGCACCAGCGGGATGCCGGCGCCGGCCCGCTTGAAGGCGTTTCCGGTGACGGCGAGGGAGCCGAGGGACATCCCGTGGAAGGCGTTGGTGAAGGAGACGATCGCCTCCCGGCCCTTCACCTTCCGGGCCAGCTTCAGCGCGGACTCCACGGCGTTGGTGCCGGTCGGCCCCGGGAACATCACCTTGTACGGCAGGTCGCGCGGGCGCAGCACCAGGTCCTGGAAGGTCTGCAGGAACGACCGTTTCGCGGTGGTCGACATGTCCAGGCCGTGGGTGACGCCGTCCCGCGACAGGTAGTCGATCAGCGCCCGCTTGAGCACGGGGTTGTTGTGGCCGTAGTTGAGCGAACCGGCACCGGCGAAGAAGTCCAGGTAGGCGTGTCCGTCCTCGTCGTACATCCGGCTGCCCTGGGCGCGGTCGAAGACGGCGGGCCAGCCGCGGCAGTAGCTGCGCACCTCGGACTCCAGGGTCTCGAAGACGCTCAGATCCGGCTGGGTGATGGTCACGACGAAATCGCTCCTCGATGCGACGAGTGGGACACGTGGGAGACGTGGGTCAACGGGCCGATGCGGTACAGGACTTCGGGGTCGTGCGGGCCGTCCGGGAACAGGCCGGCGCCGAACAGCACCTCTCGGGTGACCAGCGCGCCGTGCCGGTCGGCGAACGACGTGAACAGCCGCTCGGAGGCGGTGTTGCCGGGCGTGATGGTGGTCTCCACGGAGTCGATCCCGCGCTCCGCGGCGAGCCGTCCGACCAGCCCGTCGAGCAGGGCGCCCGCCAGCCCGTGGCCGCGGTGCGCGGCGTCGACGGCCACCTGCCAGACCAGCAGGGTGCGCGGCGCCTGCGGCCGCAGGAAGCCCGTGACGAAGCCGACCGGCCGCCCGCCGTCCGCGTCCGCGCGCGCCACCGCCGAGGTGTCGGCGAAGTCCCGGCACCACAGCAGATAGCTGTACGAGGAGTTCAGGTCGAGCTTTCCGGATTCCTTGGCAATACGCCAGATGTCGGCCCCGTCCGCCACCGACGGACGGTCGATGCGCAGGTCTGCTTGTGCGGCAGTCATGGGAATTCAACCTAGCGAGAGAAATTCTGAAATGCATGGCCGGAGAGACTTACGCACAGGGCCCGCCTGTGTTATCGCGCGGGCGAGTGCGAGCGCGCGGGACCGGATGGTTTGTCAGTATTTGTACCCGGCGAAAGCGAAAAAAAGGACGCGTTGTGGAACGCGTCACACGGTTGAAACCGTCATGAAATCTTAGTGTTTAGGGCCGGAGAGAGCGGGCAGACGAATACGGGAAGCTGCCCGCTCCCATAATTGTGGAATTAATTCCGTGAGGCATTCTCTGCCGCATGCAAAGCTGCCGGCGCATTCACGTCCAGCACCTTCTCCGCGAGGGCCACCGCCCAGCGCCGGCATCTCCAGTTGCGCCGGCGCGTGCAGCAGCGCCGTGCGGCCGCCGTCGATCCAGCGCTCCTTCCAGTCCAGCAGCGACAGGTACGGTCTGCGCCCCGATCACGCACAGATCCACGCCCCACGCGTCCGGCAGTGGAACGGCACCGCCAGATCGATCACCGTCGCACCGCACTCCCGCAGCCAGTCGCCGAAGGTCTGCCCGCAGGCGCCGGTGATCACGTTCAGCGCGGTCGTGCCCGGACCGGCGGTCGCGCGGCTTCGCCTCCTTCTTCCTGTCCTCCGCCGCCATGTCGGCGGGATTCTTAGGCGAGACGGCTTTGTAACCATCGGTTTAATTTGAGCGTCCCAAACTTCTCCTTATAATCGGAAGCCGCATAGCTCCCCCTAGGGAAGGTCCCCATGAACACGCTCCTCGGGCGCCGCGCCCGCACCCTGGCCGCCATCACCGCGACGGCCGGCCTGGTCCTCGTGGCCGGCTGCACGTCGAGCGACGACGGCGACAGCGGCTCCAAGACCGCCGCCGGCGGGGTCGAGCTGGTCAAGGCCGGCCGGCTGACCACCTGCACCCACCTGCCCTACCCGCCCTTCCAGTCGGAGATCGACGGCAAGGTGCAGGGCTTCGACGTGGCGCTGATCGACCTGGTCGCCGAGGACCTCGGCGTCAAGCAGGAGATCGTCGACACCCCGTTCGAGAACTTCAAGACCGGCGCGTTCCTCAACTCCGGCCAGTGCGACCTCGCCGCCGCCGGCATGACCATCACCGAGGAGCGCAAGAAGAACGTCGACTTCTCCGACCCGTACTTCGAGGCCACCCAGGCCGTCCTCGCCGACAAGAAGAGCGGCATCTCCTCCCTCGCCGACCTCAAGGGCAAGAAGGTCGGCGCCCAGGCGCAGACCACCGGCGAGGACTACGCCAAGAGCCAGGGCCTCAACCCGGTCTCCTTCGAGTCCTCCGACGCCGTCCTCAACGGTCTGCGCACCGGCCAGGTCCAGGCCGTCGTCATCGACTACCCGGTCGTCCAGGGCTGGCTGAAGAACCAGGCCAACGCCGACGCCTTCCAGATCGCCGAGCAGATCAACACCGGCGAGCAGTACGGCTTCACGGTCAAGAAGGGCAACACCAAGCTCCGCGAGGCCATCAACAAGGCCCTCGCCGACGCCAAGGCCGACGGCACGTACAAGAAGCTCTACGAGCAGTGGATCGGCCCATACGTCGCTTCTGCGACAACAGGTGAGTCCGCGGCGTCCCCGTCCGCCTCATGACGCAGACCGACGTCACACTCCAGCCGAAGAAGAAGGGCCTGACCCGGCGCCAGAAGCGCCGGGTCTCCCGTGGCGTCCAGTACGTCGTCTTCGTCGCCGGCATCGTCGCCTTCGCGCTGCTCGCCGACTGGGACCGGCTGCAGAACCAGTTCGCGCAGAAGGACATCGCGCGGCAGATGTTCCCGGACGTCATCACGCTGGCGCTGAAGAACACCGTCCTCTACACGGTGACCGGCTTCGCCGTCGGACTCGCCCTCGGCATGGTCATCGCGCTGATGCGACTGTCGTCCGTCGGCCCCTACCGTTGGCTCGCCGGCATCTACATCGAGATCTTCCGCGGCCTGCCCGCCCTGCTGATCTTCATCTTCATCGGCGTCGCCGTCCCGCTGGCCTTCCCCGGCACGGAGATCATCGGCGGCACCTACGGCAAGGTCGCACTCGCCCTCGGCCTGGTGGCCGCCGCCTACATGGCCGAGACGATCCGCGCGGGCATCCAGGCGGTCCCCAAGGGCCAGATGGAAGCGGCCCGTTCCCTGGGCTTCTCACCCGCCCGCGCGATGGTCTCCATCATCATCCCGCAGGCGTTCCGCATCATCCTCCCGCCGCTCACCAACGAACTCGTCCTGCTCTTCAAGGACTCCTCGCTGGTGCTCTTCCTCGGCGTCACCCTGGAAGAACGCGAACTGTCCAAGTACGGCCGCGACCTGGCCAGTACGACCGCCAACTCCACGCCCATCCTCGTCGCCGGCCTGTGCTACCTGCTGATCACGATCCCGCTCGGCTTCGTCGTGCGCCGCATGGAGGCCAAGGCCCAGGAGGCCGTGAAATGACCCGTCAGGAGACGACCCGACCGGAGATCCAGGTCAAGGACCTGCACAAGTCCTTCGGCGACAACCAGGTCCTGCGCGGCATCGACCTCGACATCCACCAGGGCGACGTCGTCTGCGTCATCGGCCCCTCAGGCTCCGGCAAGTCCACGCTCCTGCGCTGCGTGAACCTCCTGGAGGAACCCACCGGCGGCCAGGTCTTCGTCGGCGGCACCGAACTCACCGACCCCGACGTCGACATCGACGCCGTACGCCGCCGTATCGGCATGGTCTTCCAGCAGTTCAACCTCTTCCCGCACCTGACGGTGACCGAGAACCTCACCCTCCCGCAGCGCCGGGTCCTGAAGAGGGACAAGGCGACTGCGGCGAAGGTCGCCGCCGAGAACCTGGCGCGCGTCGGCCTCGCCGAGAAGGCGGACGCCTACCCCTCCTCCCTCTCCGGCGGCCAGCAGCAGCGCGTCGCCATCGCCCGCGCGCTGGCGATGGGCCCCGAGGTCATGCTCTTCGACGAGCCGACCTCGGCACTCGACCCGGAGCTGGTCGGGGACGTGCTCGCGGTCATGCGCATGCTCGCCGACGAAGGCATGACCATGATGGTCGTCACCCACGAGATGACCTTCGCCCGCGAGGTCGCCGACCGCGTCGTCTTCATGGACGGCGGCGTGATCGTCGAGGACGGCACCCCCGCCCAGGTCATCGGCGCCCCCCGCCACGAACGCACCCGCCACTTCCTCTCCCGCCTCCTCGACCCCGCGATGGCCGAGGTCGAGGAGGAGACCTCCGACCAGGTCGGCGGACCGGCTGACTAAGGTTCGCACCATGAGCGAACGCGCGGTGCTGCACGTGAAGGGCCGGATCCTGGCCGGACCCGACGACATCCGGGACGACCTGTGGATCGTCGACGGCCGGATCTCCTACGACCGTCCCGCCGGCGCACGCGACATACGGACCGTCGCCGGCTGGGCCCTGCCCGGCCTGGTCGACGCCCACTGCCACGTCGGCCTCGGCCCGCACGGCCCGGTCGACGCCGGCACGGCGGAGAAGCAGGCGCTGACCGACCGCGACGCGGGCGCCCTGCTGCTGCGCGACGCGGGCTCCCCGTCCGACACCCGCTGGGTCGACGACCGCGCCGACCTGCCGAAGATCATCCGGGCCGGGCGGCACATCGCCCGCACCCGCCGCTACATCCGCGGCTACGCCCACGAGATCGAACCGGATGACCTCGTCGCCTACGTCGCCCAGGAGGCCCGGCGCGGCGACGGCTGGGTCAAACTGGTCGGCGACTGGATCGACCGCGACCTCGGCGACCTGGCCCCCTCCTGGCCCCGCGAAGCCGTCGAGGCGGCCATCGCGGAGGCCCACCGCCAGGGCGCCCGCGTCACCGCCCACTGCTTCTCCGAGGACTCCCTCCAGGACCTGGTGGAGTCCGGCATCGACTGCGTCGAACACGCCACCGGCCTCACCGAGGACCTCATCCCGCTGTTCGCCGCACGCGGCGTCGCCATCGTCCCCACCCTGGTCAACATCGCCACCTTCCCGCAGCTCGCCAAGGGCGGCGAGAGCAAGTTCCCCCGCTGGTCGGCCCATATGCGACGGCTCCACGAACGCCGCTACGACACCGTCCGCGCCGCCTACGACGCCGGCATCCCGGTGTTCGTCGGCACCGACGCGGGCGGCACCCTGCCCCACGGCCTGGTCGCCGCCGAGGTCGCCGAACTCGTCACCGCGGGCCTCCCGCCCCTCGACGCCCTCGCCGCCACCACCTGGTCGGCCCGCACCTGGCTCGGCCGACCCGGCCTGGACGAGGGCGCGCCGGCCGACCTCGTGGTGTACGAGTCCGACCCGCGCGCCGACGTACGCGTGCTGGCGGCGCCGCGCCGGGTGGTCGTGAACGGGCGGGTCGTCGCGTAGACGCGCGCCTACGGCCCTGCGCTCAGCGGGAAGCCAGGGCCATGGCCTGGTCCAGGGCCTGGAGGAAGCGGTTCACCGTGGAGCGGTCACGCACCGCCAGGCGCAGCCACTCCCCGTCCAGCCCGGGGAACGTGTCGCCACGCCGCACCGCGAAGCCCAGGGTGCGCAGGTGTCGTCGTACAGCCGCCGCACGAGGCAGCCGCACCAGCACGAAGGGACCCTCGGCCGGACCCACCACCCGCACCCCGTCCCCGGCGAACTCCTCCAGCCCGGCGACGAGATGTGCCCGGTCGGCGGCGATCCGGTGGGCCGCGTGCGCGGCCTCGGCCAACGCCACCGACGACACGCACGCCTCCGCCGCCGCCAACGCCGGAGTGGACACCGGCCACAGCGGCTGCGCCCGCTCCAGCTCGGCGATCGTCTCCGGCGCGGACAACACGTACCCGATGCGCAGCCCGGCCAGCCCCCACGTCTTCGTCAGGCTGCGCAGCACCACAAGGCCGGGCACATCCGTCCGCCCGGCCAGCGCCTCCCGCTCACCCGGCACCGCGTCCATGAACGCCTCGTCGACCACCAACACCCGCCCGGGGCGGGCCAGTCGGGCGATCGACTCCGCGGGGTGCAGCACCGACGTCGGGTTCGTGGGGTTGCCGATCACCACCAGGTCGGCCTCCTCGGGGACGGCCGCCGGATCCAGCCGGAACCCGTCCGCCTCCCGCAGCAGCACCCGGTCCACACTGTGCCCGGCGTCCCGCAACGCCGCCTCCGGCTCGGTGAACTGCGGATGCACCACCACCGGCCGACGCACCTTCAGCGCCCGCGCCAGCAGCACGAATGCCTCCGCCGCCCCCGCCGTCAGCAGCACCCGCTCCACCGGCAGCCCGTGCCGCGCCGCGACCGCCGCCCGCGCCGCCCGCCCGTCCGGATAGGCCGCCAGCCCCGCGAGCGAGGCCGCGATCCGCTCCCGCAGCCACGCGGGCGGCGTGTCCGCCCGCACGTTCACGGCGAGATCGACGAGCGCCGAACCGTCGTCACGGACCTCGGCGTCACCGTGATGCCGCAGATCGTGGCCCGGCCCCTCCTCAGTGGGCATGCGCGTGCCCGTGCCCGTGATGGTGATGCCCGTGGTGGTGGCCGTCGTCGTCCGGGTGGAAGTGCGGCTGCTGAGGCATCCCCACCTTGTCCTCGAACCCCGGCAGCGCGATCCGGTACACGCACGAGTCGCAGTTCATCCGCAGATCACCCTTGACGGCCTCGCGGTACCGCTCCATCACCAGATCCAGCAGCTCCGGCTCCGGCCCGATCACCTCCGCCGACCGCACCTCGACCTCCGGACGCCCGGCCGCCCACTCCTCGGTCTGCTGCCGCACCCGGTCCGGCAGAATCCCGGTGAACAGGAAGTACGGCAGCACGACGATCCGCCCGGCACCCAGCCGGGCACACCGGTCCAGCCCGCTCGGCACGTCCGGCGCCGCCAGCGACACGAACGCCGTCTCCACGCCCGCGTACCCACGCCCCTCCCACAGCAGCCGCGCCGCCTTGTGCACCTCGGCGTTGGCGTCCGGGTCGGTGGAGCCGCGCCCCACCAGCAGCACGGTCACCTCGTCCCGCGCCCAGTCGCCGAGCACCTCGTCCAGCCGCCGCTCCAGCACGCTCAGCAGCGCCGGATGCGGGCCCAGCGGACGCCCGTACGCGTACGAGATCCCCGGGTGCCGCTCCTTCTCCCGGGCCAGCGCCGCCGGGATGTCCCCCTTGGCGTGCCCGGCGGACACCAGCATCAGCGGAACGGCCGCGAACCGTCGTACCCCCCGCTCCACCAGCTCGGTCACGGCCTCGCCCAGCGGAGGCGGGGACAGCTCGATGAAGCCGCCCGCGACGGGCAGTTCGGGATGGCGGCGCCCGAGCTCGCGTACGAAGTCGCGGAACGCCTCGGCTCCGGCGTCGTCCCGGGTGCCGTGGCCGGCGATGAGCAGGGCGGGCGGGGTGGTCACTGGTTCTCCTCGGCGGAAATCGGGTGGTACAGCAGGGCGTTGAGCGCGGCGGCGGCGACCGCCGACCCGCCCTTCTCGGACACGTTGCTCACGGCGGGCAGCCCGCTCTCCCGCAACGCGGCCTTCGACTCGGCCGCCCCGACGAAACCGACGGGCAGACCGATGACGAGCGCGGGGGAGGCGTCCAGGGTCAGCAGCTCCTCCAGGGCGGTCGGCGCACAGCCGATCACCCACAGGGCGCCGGGCCCCACCTCCTCGTACGCCAGCCGGATCGCATGGGCCGACCGCGTCAGCCCCGGCCCCGACCTGGCGTCCTTCAACCGGCAGACGGTGCGACGGCGGGTGATGCCCGCCGCGACCATCTCCACGTCCACGACGACGGGCGCCCCGGCGTGCAGCGCCGCATGCGCCGCCACCAACTCGCCCTCGTCCATGACGAGATCGTCCGCGTACTCCAGATCGGCCGCGGAGTGGATGACCCGCTCCACCACCGCCCGGGTCAGCGGCGCGAAGTGCGAGGTGTCCAGCCGGGCCCGCAACCGCCGGAAGGACTCCTGCTCGATGGGGTGGACGACGCGGTTCAATTCGGTTCCTCCTGCCAGCGGTAGCCGCGGGGCGTCACCATGCGCCCCGCGATGATCCGGGTCGCCGTGTTGCCCACCGTCACGACCGTCATCATGTCGACCGTCGCCGGGTCGAGCGCCCCCAGCGTCGTCACCCGGCTGGACTCGTCCGGCCGTGAGGCGTTGCGTACGACACCGACGGGCGTCGTCGGCTCCCGGTGCTCGGCGAGGATGCCGAGCGCCTTGGGCAGCTGCCAGTCGCGGCCCCGGCTGCGCGGATTGTAGAAGGTGACCACGATGTCCGCCTCGGCCGCCGCCCGCACCCGCCGCTCGATGACCTCCCACGGCGTGTGCAGGTCGGAGAGGCTGATGGACACATGGTCGTGCCCGAGCGGCGCCCCGAGGATCGCCCCGGCGGCCAGCGCGGCCGTCACCCCGGGCACCCCGACCACGTCGATGTCGTCGGACGTCTCCGCGAGCGCGGGCGACGCCATCGCGTACACCCCCGCGTCCCCGCTCCCGATCAACGCCACGGCCTGCCCCTCACGGGCCTGTGCCACCGCCGTCCGGGCCCGCTCCTCCTCGGCCCCCAGCCCCGACTCCAGGATCCGGGTGCCCGGCCGCAGCAGATCACGGATCTGGTCGACGTACTGATCGAGCCCGACCAGCACGGACGCGCGCCGCAGCTCCGCCCTGGCCCGCGGGGTGAGCAGATCCCGCGCCCCCGGCCCGAGCCCCACCACCGCGAGCCGCCCGCGCCCCGGCCGCCGTACGACCGCACAGGTCGCCATCGCGGGCCGGGCCCCCGACTTCCGCTTCGGTACGAGCAGTTCACCCCCGCCGATCAGCGCGGCGGCCTCGGCGACGGACGGCGTACCCACGGCCGCGAGCGGAGCGTCGGAGGGGTTGGGCACCTGGACCCCCGCCAACTCGTCGGCGGAGTACGTCACCAGGGGCACCCCGAGCCGTTCCGCCGCCTCCACGATCCCCGGCTCCCCGGCCTTCGCGTCCACGGTCGCGACCTCGGCGACGCTACGACGCGACAGCCCCGCCTCCTCCAACGCTCCCTCGATCAGCCCGAGCACCTCGTCGACGGGGGCCCCCTTGGACGCGCCGACGCCGACCACGAGGGAGGGCGGGCGCAACAGCACCTCACCGTCGCCGGGTTCGAGCACCCGATCGGTCACCCGGACAACCGGGCCGCCCGGCTGTGCCCGGCGCTCCACATTCGACGGCAGAGCAGGCAACGGCCACTGAACATCAAGCTCCAGCGAAACGCTCTCCCCGTCCAGCACCGCCCGGGAAACCCCCGCGACATCCCCCTCCACCGGCAACCCCAGCGTGTCCAGCCCCGGCACCCCCACCGCGTCCGTAGCCGTCGTCACCACCGGCAAGGCCCCCAGCACCTCACCCACCTCCCCGGCGAGTTCATTGGCCCCACCCCCGTGCCCACCGACCAGCGACACGGCGAACCGCCCGCCCTCGTCGACACACACCACACCCGGGTCGGACGCCTTGTCCCCCAACAGCGGGGCGACGAGCCGCACCACGGCCCCCGTGGCCAGGAAACACACGAGCTGCTCGCACTCCGCGAACGCCCGCCGCACCGCGTCACCCACGGGCCCGTCGTACACCCGCGTACGCTCCGGCCAGGCCGCGGCCAGCCGGTCGCGTGCCGCCGCCCCCGCCGAGGTGGCGGAAATGAGGCCGATCACTGGGCAACTCCTTCGTCACAGAGAGGGGTTCTGACACCCCACAGCAGAAAAACGGGATTGGTCGCCGCGAGCCGGGTCACCTCACCCGGCAGCGGCGCCAGCCGCGACGACTGCAGCAGCACGCCCTCGCAGGCGAACCCGGCGTCGACGAGCGCGGCCCGCGCCGCCGGTACCCGGTCCAGCGCGGCCATGGCCACGACCACGGTCCGCCGGGCCCGCCGCGCGCACGCCCCGACGATGTCCGCCAGCTCACGCCCGCCGCCCCCGACGAACACGGCGTCGGGATCGTCGAGCCCGCCGAGCACCTCCGGCGCCGTGCCGTGCACGACGTGCACATCGACGCCGTGCGCACCGGCGTTGGCGCGGATCCGCGCCACCCCGTCGGCGGCCTTCTCCACCGCCGACACGGCGGCACCCAGCCGCGCGCACTCCACCGCCACCGAGCCGGACCCGGAACCGATGTCCCACACCAGTTCGCCCGGCCGGGGCCCGAGCCGCGCCAGCGCCAGCGCCCGCACCTCGAACTTGGTGATCATCGAGTCACGGTGGGCGAAAGCGCCTTCGTCCAGGGCCCACCCGGCGGGGGGCAGCTCCGGCCCCGCGACCGTCCGTACGGGCCCGGGACCCGTCGCCCGCCGCTCGTCGAGGCACAGGACGACACTGACCGCCGTACCCCAGTCCCGGGCGGCCGCCTCGGCGGGCGTCACCCGCTCCACCCGCTCGTGGGCCGGATCGCCCAGCGCGCAGGCCACGACGAGGACACGGTCGTAGCCCACCAGCGCCGCCCCCAGCTCGGCCGGCCCCGCGCCGGGCCCGGTGAGCACGGCGACCTTCGGGTACGCCCGGCAGAGGTTCACCGCCGTGCGGGGCTCCCGCCCGTGCGCGCTCACCACCACCGCGTCGTCCCAGGTCAGCCCGAGCCGCGCGAACGCGGTGGCCACGGAGGAGACCCCGGGCCGCACATCGAGCCGCTCCGCCCCGCACCGCTCGGCCAGCGCCCGCACGATCCCGAAGAACCCGGGGTCGCCCGACGCCAGCACCACCACCCGCCGGTCCTTGCCGTCGTACTCCTCGACGGTGTCGAGGGCGGGCGCCAGCGGCCCGAGCACGATCCGCTCGGCCGACTCAGGCAGCCGCGACCGTACGGCGTCCAGATGCCGCCGCCCGCCGACGACCAGCTCGGCCCCGGCCAGCACCTCTGCCGGGACCGGCGCACCCGTCCCCGTACCCACCACGGTGATCATGTACTGGCACCCCGCGCGCGCAGGGCCCTGCGGGCCTCCGGGTCCGCCTTGCGGTAGCCGTGGAAGTGGCCCGGGTGGTACAGGTGCGAGCGGGTGCCGTGCGCGTCCAGGGCCGGGCCCACCAGGAAGAGCGTGTGCTTCCAGAGCTTGTGCTCCTTCACCGTCTCCTCCAGCGTGCCGATCGTGCACCGCACGACCAGCTCCTCCGGCCAGGTCGCCTGATACGCCACCACGACCGCGGTGTCCGTCGGATAGCCGCCCTCCAGCAGCTCCCGCACCAGCTGCCCGCTGCGCGCCGCCGACAGGAAGATCGCCATCGTCGTGCCGTGCCGGGCGAACTCCCGCACCTCCTCACCGGGCGGCATCGGCGTCTTGCCGCCACCGAGCCGGGTCAGCACGACGGACTGCGCCACCTCGGGGATCGTCAGCTCCCGCTGCGCCAGCGCGGCCACCGCCGAGAAGGAGGAGACGCCCGGTACGACCTCCGTCTCGATGCCGATCGCCCGGCAGCGGTCGAGCTGCTCCTGCGTACCGCCCCACAGGGCGGGATCCCCGGAGTGGATACGGGCGACCCGCAGCCCCTCCCGCACCGCACGCTCGTACACGGCGACGACGTCCTCCAGGGACATGGCCGCCGAGTCGAGGATCTCCGCCCCCTCACGCGCGTGCTCCAGAACCTCCGCCTGGACCAGGCTCGCGGCCCAGATCACGACATCGGCCTCGGCGATCGCGCGCGCGGCACGGAACGTCAGCAGATCGGCGGCGCCGGGGCCGGCACCGACGAAGGTCACCTTGCCGGTGGAGGCATCGGCCATGGGTTCGGGTCCTCTCATACGGAACTTCAGCTTCGACTTCACGGGGTCCGGATATGCACGCAGCGGGTCTGATCGGATACGAAGAGCACATGGCGGTCTTCGTCGCGCTCGGCGCGGTCCTCATGACGCTGGCCGGCGGCTGGACGGCACAACGCGTGACCGACCGCCGCCACCTGGTGCTGGGCCTGGCCGGCGGCCTGATGCTCGGAGTGGTCGGCCTGGACCTGCTGCCCGAGGCCCTGGAGTCGGCCGACGACGAGATCTTCGGCGTACCGGCCGCGCTGCTGCTGTTCGTCACCGGCTTCCTGCTCGCCCATCTGGTGGAACGGCTCCTCGCCCACCTCCCCCACTCTCGACTTCGCTCGAGCGGGGCGACACCCATGGCCGCCCACGGCGCGGAGGAACACAACGGCCGGACGCCCCAGGTCGGCCTCACGGCCGCCGCCGCGATGGTCGCCCACAGCGCCATGGACGGCGTGGCGATCGGCGCGGCCTTCCAGGTGGACGAGGGCATGGGCGTGGCCGTCGCGCTCGCGGTCATCGCGCACGACTTCGCCGACGGCTTCAACACGTACACGGTCACGGCCCTGTACGGAAACGCCCGCCGCCGCGCCCTGACCATGCTGTTCGCCGACGCGGCCGCCCCGGTCGCCGGCGCGGCCTCGACCGCCTTCGTCACCATCCCGGAGCCCCTGCTCGGCGGCTACCTCGGCCTGTTCGGCGGCGCACTGCTGTATCTGGCGGCGGCCGAGATCCTGCCCGAGGCCCATCGTGCGCACCCGGCCCGCTCGACGCTGCTGTGCACGGTCGCCGGGGCGGCGTTCATCTGGCTGGTGGTGGGCCTGGCGGTGTGACGGCGACGCCGCCGACGCGGACGCCGTCACAGCTTGCCGCCCCGGCCGCCGTCGCGCCGCGCGGGCGCGATGAGCGTCGACAGGTAGGGGAGCGGCTCGGCACCGAGTTCGGCCGCGGGCCGGATGGACTCCTCCTCCAGCCCGAGCGCCGACCCCCACACCGCGTCACCGATCCGCCCGGTCTCCCGCAGCGCCTCGGCGACCTCGGCGGCCTGCCGCCCGAACTTGTAGGCGACGACCGTCCCCGGGCCGGCCAGCGCGTCCTTCAGCACGGCGGCCCCCGCGGTCACCGGCACCAGCGTCAGCGGCTCGGTGCCCTCGGTCAGCACCGCCCCCGACCGTGCCGCGAGATCCTGCATGGCGGTGATCCCCGGCACCGTCTCCACGACCGTCCCGGGCACCAGCTCACCGATGGTCTGCGCGAGATAGGTGAACGTCGAGTACACGTTCGGATCCCCGATCGTCGCGAAGGCCACGCACCCCCGGTCCCTCAGCAACTCGGCGACCCGCTCACCGGCCGCGTCCCAGGCCGCCTCCCGCCGCGCCCGATCGGTCCGCTCGTTCAACGCGAACACGACCCGTACGACCTTCTCCCCGGGCACGTAGTGCAGCACCGTCGCCTCGGCCCGTCCCCGCTCCCCGGTGTCCATCACCGGCACGACGACGACATCCGCGGCCCGCAGCGCGTTGACACCCTTGACGGTCACCAGCTCCGGATCCCCGGGCCCCACCCCGACCCCGATCAACCTGCTGCTGCTCATGACGTCCGGCACCTCTCCACGAACCGACGGGCCACACCGGGCGCGGACGCCCAGTGCGTGTGCAGATAACTCGCGTGCACACCTCGCTGTACAAAACCTTCGACCCGCCGCACCGGCGACCGCACACCCCAGGCGGGCGCCACACCGGCCCCGGGCTCGACCACCGTCCGGTGGAACTCATGCCCCCGCATCCGCGTCCCCGCGACCGCCAGCGCACTGTCACTCACGGCCACCGCGTCCCGATACCCGAGCGTCAGCCGCTCACTCATCCGGGCGGTGGCGTCGAGCACCCCGCACATGGGCCTGCCGTCCAGCTCCTTGCACAGATACAGCAGCCCCGCACACTCGGCCGCCACCGGCGCCCCGCTCAACGCCAGCTCGGCGACAGCCTTGCGCAACGGCTCGTTGGCGGACAGCTCACCGGCGTACACCTCCGGAAACCCACCCCCGATGACCAACCCACCCGTCCCCTCCGGCAGCTGCTCATCCCGCAACGGATCAAACGTCACGACCTCCGCCCCAGCGGCGGCCAGCAGCTCAGCATGCTCGGCATAGGAAAAGGTGAACGCGGCCCCACCAGCAACAGCAACTCTCACCCTGCCCGACGGCTGACCTCCCGGCCTGTCCGGCGCTTGACCTCCAAGCCCGCCCGACGGTTGACCTCCCGGCCTGTCCGGCGTTTGACTTCCAAGCCCGCCCGACGGTTGACCTCCCAGCCCGTCCGGCGTTTGAGGACGAGGCCCGTTCAGGGCCGAAGCGGGGGTCCAGGGGGCGGCAGCCCCCTGGTGGGGTCGAAGGGGCGAAGCCCCTGGAGACGGGACGGGTAGGGGCGGCGGGGGCGAGGACACCAAGACCTCAGCCGCATCCCAAGCCGCCCCCGACAACACCCCCGCACTCCGCCCCAACGCCAGCAACGCATCCAGATCACACCCCTCGGCAACCTGCCGGCCCATCGCCGCAACAGCCTCCACCGCGGCAGCCCCCCGCTCCGCCACCGGCACCAGCCCCAGATGCCGAGACGGCGTATCCACCTGCGCCACCCGCCGCAACACCCCGAACACCGGCACCCCGACGGAGTCCAACGCCTCCCGCAACAACTCCTCATGCCGCTCCGACCCGACCTTGTTCAGGATCACCCCCCCGACCCGCACCTCCGGATCCCACGACACGAACCCGTGCACCAGCGCCGCCACCGACCGCGACTGCGCCGACGCGTCCACCACCAGCACCACCGGCGCCCGCAACAACTTCGCCACCTGCGCGGTCGACGCCAGCTCCCCCTCCCCGGCGGCACCGTCGAACAACCCCATGACACCCTCGACCACCGCGACATCGCACCCGCGCGCCCCATGCGCGAACAGCGGCCCCACCAACTCCGGCCCACACAGGTACGCGTCGAGGTTGCGCCCCACCCGCCCGCACGCGAGCGCGTGATACCCGGGGTCGATGTAGTCCGGCCCCACCTTGTGCGGAGACACGGCAAGCCCCCGCGCGGCGAACGCGGCCATCAACCCCGTGGCAACGGTGGTCTTGCCGCTGCCGGACGCCGGCGCGGCAATGACCAGCCGTGGGACGGACGACATCACCACTCGATGCCCCTCTGCCCCTTCTGCCCGACGTCCATCGGGTGCTTCACCTTCGACATGTCGGTGACGAGATCCGCGAACCCGACCAGCTTCTCCGGCGCGTTCCGCCCCGTGATCACGACATGCTGGGTTCCAGGACGCCCCCGCAGCACCTCGATCACCTCATCGGTGTCGACCCACCCCCAGTGCATCGGATACGCGAACTCGTCCAGCACGTACAACCGGTACGTCTCGTTGGCCAGATCCCGCTTGACCTGCTCCCAGCCCTCCCGGGCCTTCTCCTCGTTGCTGAAGTTGTCCCCCTGAAGATCGCGCTGCACCCACGACCAGCCCTCACCCATCTTGTGCCAGTCGACGGACCCACCCTCACCGGAGTCCCCGAGCACCCGCAGCGCCCGCTCCTCGCCCACCTTCCACTTCGCCGACTTCACGAACTGGAACACCCCGATCGGCCACCCCTGGTTCCAGGCCCGCAACGCCAGCCCGAAGGCCGCCGTCGACTTGCCCTTGCCGATCCCCGTGTGCACGACGACCAGCGGCCTGTTCCGCCGCTGACGTGTCGTCAGCCCGTCGTCCGGTACGACACTCGGCTGTCCCTGCGGCATTACGCGGCCCTCCTCTGTACGTCCTTCACGAGCCCGGCGATGCTGTCCGCCCGCAGCTCGTCCAGCGCCACGGCGGTCCCGCCCAGCTCGCCCGCCAACTGACCGGCGAGCCCCAGCCGCACCGGCCCCGACTCACAGTCCACGACCACCGAGGCGACCCCCTCGGCCGCGAACAGCCGAGCCGCACGCCCGGCGAGCGCGACCGGCTCCGGCCCGCCCGTGGCCCGCCCATCGGTCACCACCACGACCAGCGCCCGCCGCGCCGGATCCCTGAGCCGCTCCACCCGCAGCACGTCATGCGCCTTGAGCAGCCCGGCGGCGAGCGGAGTCCGTCCACCGGTCGGCAGCGACTCCAGCCGAGCCGCCGCCGCGTCCACGGACGAGGTCGGCGGCAACGCCACATCGGCGGCCGACCCCCGGAAGGTCACCAGCCCCACCTTGTCCCGCCGCTGATACGCGTCGAGCAGCAACGACAGCACAGCACCCTTCACGGCACTCATCCGCTGCCGGGCCGCCATCGACCCAGAGGCGTCGACAACGAACAGGACGAGATTCCCCTCACGCCCCTCCCGAGTGGCCTGCCGCAGATCATCCCGCCGGACCACCAGCCCCGGCCCGGACCGCCCCCGCGCCCGCTGATGCGGCGCGGCCGCCTGCACGGTGGCAGCCAAGTGCAGCTTGGTCAGAGCACCCTGCGGCCGCCGGGCCCCGATCGTCCGCCCCTGCTCGGCCCGCGCCCGCGAACGCCGCCCGGCGGCTCCCTCACCGATCCCCGGCACACTCAGCACCTTCGTCCGAAACGGCTCGGAAGCCCGCACGGCGGACTGCTCACCGGCCCCGGACGCCTGAGGCTCGCCCGCCTCCCCGGCCTCGGGCCGCGCGGCGGTGTCACCACCCCCCTGCGGAGCCCCGTCGTCCGGGGCCGGCTGCCCACCGCCGCCGCCCGGCCCATCGGGATCCGGGTCGTCCTCGGGGGACTCGCCGGAGAACTCCTCCAGCGTCTGGTCCAGCTTGTCCTCGTCAAGGCCCGGCGCATCAAAGGGATTGCGTCGCCGCCGGTGCGGCAGCGCCAGCAGCGCCGCCTGCCGCACATCCTCGGCCAGCACATCCGTCCGCCCGGCCCAGGCAGCCAACGCGGTGGCGGTCCGAGCCATCACGATGTCGGCCCGCATCCCATCCACCTCGAATGCCGCACAGGTCGCCGCGATCTGCCGCAGTGCCCCATCGCCGAGCCGCACGGACGGCAACAACTCCCGCGCCGCCACGATCCGCTGCCGCACGGCGACTTCCTCGTCCGCCCACCGGGCAGCGAACCCGGCGGGATCGTCGTCGTAGGCGAGCCGCCGCCGCACGACCTCGACGCGCTGCTCCGGCTCCCGGGAGGCGGCCACCTCGACGGTCAGCCCGAACCGGTCGAGCAACTGCGGCCGCAGCTCGCCTTCCTCGGGATTCATGGTCCCGACGAGCAGGAACTTCGAGGCATGCCGTACGGAGACGCCTTCGCGCTCCACGTACGAGGCGCCCATCGCGGCAGCGTCCAACAGGAGGTCGACCAGATGGTCGTGCAACAGGTTGACCTCGTCGACGTACAGGATGCCGCGATGCGCCTCCGCCAAGAGACCTGGCTCGAACGCTTTCACACCCTCGGAGAGCGCCCGCTCGATGTCGAGCGCCCCGACGAGCCGGTCCTCGGAGGCCCCGACGGGGAGCTCGACCATCCGGGAGGGACGCTCGACACCGCTGCCACTCTCGTGCGGCCCGTCCGGGCATCCCGGGTCGGGTGAGGCGGGGGCACAGGAGAAACGGCACCCGGCGACGACCTCGATCTCCGGAACGAGCGCGGCCAGTGCTCTGACCGCGGTCGACTTCGCGGTGCCCTTCTCGCCGCGTACGAGCACGCCGCCCACCTGCGGTGACACGGCGTTGAGCAGCAGGGCGAGCCGCAGGTCGTCTTGGCCGACGATGGCAGTGAAGGGATAAGGCGTGCTCACGCGATGATCACTCCTTCGGGTGAGTCATGAGGAGGCGGCTCGCATTCCCGCCGCAGGCCGGTCAAGGTGAAGGCATGGTCCCCGCTGACGCGGGGGTGGTCCGGCCGCACAGGTCGCGGCGATCTGTCGGAGCGCGTCGTCCCCGCCGACGCGGGGGTTTCCAGGGAGATCACGCGTCTCCCTCCAGATCTCCCTCAAGTTCGAGGTAGGTCGCTCGGAGCCGCTCCAGGGTCTCCTGGTCCGGCTCCGCCCACAGGCCGCGGTCCGCCGCTTCCAGCAGCCGCTCGGTGATGCCCCTCAGGGCCCACGGGTTGGACTTCTTCATGAAGTCCCGGTTCTCGGGGTCGAAGACGTACTCGGCGCTGAGCTTCTCGTACATCCAGTCGTCGACCACGCCCGCCGTCGCGTCGTACCCGAACAGGTAGTCCACGGTCGCCGCCATCTCGAAGGCGCCCTTGTAGCCGTGCCGCCGCATGGCCGCCATCCAGCGCGGGTTGACCACCCGCGCCCGGAACACCCGGTGCGTCTCCTCGCCGAGGGTCCTGGTCCTCACCTGGTCCGGAGTCGCCGAATCACCCACGTACGCCTCGGGGTTGGCCCCCGTCAGATGCCGCACCATCGCGACCATGCCGCCGTGGTACTGGAAGTAGTCGTCGGCGTCGACCAGGTCGTGCTCACGCGTGTCGACGTTCTTCGCCGCCACCGCGATCCGCCTGAACGCCGTCTCCATGTCCCCCCGGGCCGCCCGCCCATCGAGCCCCCGCCCGTACGCGTAACCACCCCACACGGCGTACACCTCGGCGAGGTCCGCGTCGCTCCGCCAGTTCCGCGCGTCGATCAGCGGCAGCAACCCGGCGCCGTAGGCCCCCGGCTTCGACCCGAAGATCCGAGCCGTGGCCCGCCGCCGGTCACCGTGCTCGGCCGCGTCCTCCTCCACATGCGCCCGCACGAAGTTGGACTCGTCCGGCTCCGCCAGCTCCGCCACCGTCCGCACCGCGTCGTCGATCAGCCCGACCACATGCGGGAACGCGTCCCGGAAAAACCCGGAGATACGCACCGTGACGTCGATGCGGGGTCGCCCCAGCTCCTCCAGCGGGATCACCTCGAACCCGGTCACCCGGCGCGACGCGTCGTCCCACACCGGCCGGCACCCCAGCAGCGCCAGGATCTCGGCGATGTCGTCACCCTGCGTCCGCATGGCCGACGTACCCCACACCGTGAGCCCGACGGACTTCGGGTACTCGCCCGTGTCCTGCAGATAGCGCGCCACCAGCGAATCCGCCAGCGACTGGCCGACCTCCCAGCTCAGCCGCGACGGAATCGCCTTGGGGTCGACGGAGTAGAAGTTCCGGCCGGTCGGCAGCACGTTGACCAGCCCGCGCGTGGGCGAACCCGACGGTCCGGCCGGGACGTAACCGCCGTCCAGCGCCCGCAGGATGTGCCCGATCTCATCGCTGGTACGCGCCAGCCGAGGCACGACCTCCGAGCAGGCGAACTCCAACACCGCGACGGCGTCCGGCAGTTCGGCCCCGAGTACGTCCCGCACGAGCGGCGCCGCCTCGGCCACCGCCCACCCGCGTTCCTCCATCCCCTCCGCGATCCGCCGGCACAGCTGCTCCAGCAGGTCGATCGCGTCGGCACCCGTACGGGCCGGACCCTCCACCAGGTCCGTCAACTCCACCGGCACCTTCACCGGAGCCCCCGGCTCGGCCAGCAACTCCTTCTCCACCAGCCCGAAGTGCGCCGCCAGGCAGGCCCGCAGCCCCGGCAGCGCGTTCGCCTGCCCGCCCCACACCTGCGAGGCCCGCAGCACGGCCAGGACCAGATTCACGCGCGGCTCACCGACCGGCCCGCCACCCAGGACATGGAGCCCGTCCCGGATCTGCACGTCCTTGATCTCGCACAGATAGCCGTCGATGTGCATGACGAACTCGTCGAAGTCGTCGTCGTCCGGCTGCTCGTCGACATGCAGGTCGTGGTGCAGCTCGGCCGCCTTCACCAGCGTCCAGATCTGCGCCCGCACCGCCGGCGCCTTCACCGGATCCAGGTCGCTCACCAGCGCGTACTCGTCCAGCAGCTGCTCCAGCTTCGCCAGATCCCCGTACGTGTCGGCCCGCGCCATCGGCGGCACCAGATGGTCGACCACCGTCGCGTGCCCGCGCCGCTTGGCCTGGGTGCCCTCGCCGGGGTCGTTGACGATGAACGGGTAGATCAGCGGCAGCTCGCCCAGCACCGCGTCCGGCGCGCACCCGCGCGACAGACCCAGCCCCTTGCCCGGCAGCCACTCCATGGTGCCGTGCTTGCCCATGTGGACGACGGCGTCCGCGCCGAAGGAATTCTCCAGCCACCGGTACGCGGCCATGTAGTGGTGCGACGGCGGCATGTCCGGGTCGTGGTAGATCGCGATCGGGTTCTCCCCGAAGCCGCGCGGCGGCTGGATCATCACGACCACGTTCCCGAACCGCAGCGACGCCAGCACGATGTCGTCGCCGTCGACGTACAGCGACCCCGGCGGCTCACCCCACGCCTCCAGCATGGCCTCCCGCAGCTCCGGGTCCAGCTCGTCGAACCACGCCCGGTAGTCGGCGAGCGGCACCCGCGCGGGCGCGGCGGCCAACTGCTCCTCGGTCAGCCACTCCACGTCGTGCCCGCCGGCCTCGATGAGCCGGTGGATCAACTCGTCCCCGCCCGACGGGTATGCGGTGACGCCGTACCCCGCGTCGCGCAGGGCGTCCAGCACCCGCACCGCCGACGCGGGCGTGTCGAGCCCGACCGCGTTGCCGACCCGTGAGTGCTTGGTGGGGTAGGCGGTGAAGACGAGAGCGATCCGCTTCTCCGCGTTCGGCTTGTGCCTCAACTGCGCGTGCCGTACGGCGATCCCGGCCACCCGCGCCGCCCGCTCAGGGTCGGCCACGTACACCGGCACCTCGTCCGGCCCCTGCTCCTTGAAGGAGAACGGGACCGTGATCAGCCGCCCGTCGAACTCGGGGATCGCGACCTGCATGGCCGCGTCCATCGGGGACAGCGCGGCATCCGACTCCTCCCACGCCGCCCGCGACGACGTCAGGCAAAGCCCTTGCAGCACGGGGATGTCGAGCTTGGCCAGCGCCCCGATGTCCCAGGCTTCCTCGTCACCGCCCGCCGACGCCTGCGAGGCATGCGTACCGCCGGCCGCGAGCACGGTGGCGACCAGCGCGTCGGCCCGGCCGAGGATCTCGTACAGCGCGGCGTCGGCGCCGCGCAGCGAACCGCAGTAGACGGGCAGGGCGTTGGCGCCCCGCGCCTCGATCGCGTCGCACAGCGTGTCGACGAAGGCGGTGTTGCCGCTCAGCTCGTGCGCCCGGTAGAAGAGCACGCCGACGGTGGGCCGCCCCTCGACGTGCGCCCGCTCCCCGTGCACGCCGTACTCGGGCATCTTGCGCGGCTCGTCGAACCCCTCGCCGGTCAGCAGCACGGTGTCGGACAGGAACCGCGCCAGCTCCGTCAGGTTCGCCGGCCCGCCCTCCACGAGGTACTTCAGCGCCTCCGCGACGACACCGGCCGGCACCGTCGACTCGGCCATCAGCTCGGCGTCCGGCACGGCCTCGCCGCCCAGCAGCACGGTCGGGATCCCGGCCGCCCGCAGCGCGGCGAGCCCGTCCTCCCAGGCGCGCTTGCCGCCCAGCAGTCGTACGACGGCGATGTCGGCGCCCTGGATCAGCTCCGGGAGCTCCTGCGCGACATCCACCCGGGTCGGGTTGCCGATGCGGTAGGAGGCACCGGTGGCGGCCCGGGCCGCCAGCAGATCGGTGTCGGCGGTCGACAACAACAACACTGTGCTCATGCGGGCGCTCCCGGTGGATTGAAAGGCAGTCCTTGCGGCGCGCCCGACTCGATGAGCCGCCAGAGCGCGTCCGTGTCCGCGTGCTGTTCGATCAGGTCGCCGAGCCGGTCGAGCTGCTCCTCGCGCAGCGCGGCGAAGGAGGTGTCCGGCGCCGGTACGAAGCGGCGGCCCGCGGCGGCCGCGACCTCCCGCAGGAAGGCCCGCCGGAAGCCGTCCGACTCCAGCGAGCCGTGCCAGTGCGTGCCCCAGGTCTGGCCGACCCGGCAGCCGTCCAAGAACGGATCGCCGCCCTGCACTTCAGCGACCCCGTGGTGGATCTCGTACCCCTCGACGCGCTCCCCGAGCGCCTCGCCCACCGGCCGGGTGAGGGTCTTCTCGCGGGCGAACCGCACCCGTACGGGCAGCAGTCCGAGCCCGTCGACCTGCCCGCGGCGGCTCTCCACGTCGTCCTCGATGTGCTCGCCGAGGATCTGGAACCCGCCGCAGACACCGAGGACGGGCCGCCCCTCGGCGGCGCGCCGCGCGACGGCCTCGGCGAGCCCCCGCTCCCGCAGCCACTCCAGGGCCCGGACCGTGCCCCGCGTCCCCGGGATCACCACCAGGTCCGCGTCGGCAAGCTCCTCGGGCCGGTCCACGAACCGCACCACGACGCCCGGTTCGGCGGCGAGGGCGTCCACGTCCGTGAAGTTGGACATCAGCGGGACCGCGCAGACGGCGACCCGCAGCACGTCCTCGCCGACGGGCGGGGCGACGGCCGACTCCCGCACGGTGCCGCGCAGGGACACCCGCAGTCCGTCCTCCTCGTCGATGCCGAGCCCGTGCCGGAAGGGCAGTACGCCGTACGTACGCCGCCCGGTGAGCCCGTGCAGCATGTCCAGGCCAGGCTCCAGCAGGGAGACGTCCCCGCGGAACTTGTTGACCAGGAACCCGGCGACCAGCTCCTGGTCCTCCCGCGACAGCAGCGCCACGGTCCCGAAGAAGGAGGCGAACACGCCGCCCCGGTCGATGTCACCCACCACCAGCACGGGCAGCCGGGCGTTGCGCGCGATGCCCATGTTGACGATGTCGGTCCGCCGCAGATTGATCTCGGCGGGACTGCCCGCCCCCTCACAGATCACCGCGTCATACGTGCCCCGCAACTCGGCGAGGCACTCCAGCACGGTCCCGAGCAGCTTCTGCTGCCGCCCGCCGTGATACCCGCGCGCACTCAGCTCACCGACCGGCTTGCCGAGCAGCACGACCTGACTGCTCTGCTCGCCGCCCGGCTTGAGCAGCACCGGGTTCATCAGCGCGGTCGGCTCGACCCGGCACGCCTGCGCCTGCATGGCCTGCGCCCGCCCGATCTCGGCACCCTCCCGGGTGACGTACGAGTTCAGCGACATGTTCTGCGCCTTGAACGGCGCGACCTTGACCCCCTGCCGCACCAGCCACCGACAGATCCCGGCGGTGACGACACTCTTCCCGGCGTCGGAGGTGGTCCCGGCGACCAGAAGCCCGCCGCCGCTCATACGCCCCGCCCCGTCCGCTGCGTCGACCGCTGTGGGCAGTCGTTCCGCAGGGCGAGGGGGGTACCTCCCGGGCGCCTTGCGGCGCACGCCCGCAGCACCGCCCCAGCCGCACTCACCCCCAACGCCGACCACCCGACCCGCCGAGACAGCCGAACAGCCCTGCCGATGTCCCCGACTTCCACCGCACGCCCCTCCCCATTCAGCACAGGCCGATGCTCGATCCGCCCGCCATACGACAAGGTCCCCCCGAGCCGTACCCCGAGCGCGCCCGCGAACGCCGCCTCGACGGGCCCCGCGTTGGGGCTCGGATGCTTCCCCGCATCCGCCCGCCAAGCCCGCACGGCCCCGCGCGGATCCCCTCCGGCCAGTACCGCGAGCACGGCGGTGACCCGCGCCCCCGGCCAGCCGGCGACATCGTCCAGCCGCGCCGACGCCCACCCGAACCGCCGATACCGATCGGACTTGTGACCGACCATCGCATCAAGGGTGTTGACAGCCCGAAACCCGACGAGCCCCGGCACCCCGGCCACGGCCCCCCAGACCAGCGCCCCCACCACCGCGTCGGACGTGTTCTCGGCGACGGACTCGACAACGGCCCGGGCGATCCCGTCCGCGTCCAGCGCCTGCGGATCCCGTCCGCACAGATGCGGCAGCCGGGCCCGCGCGGCCTCCACATCGCCCGCCTCCAGGGCCCGCCCGATGGTTCGGGCCTCGCGGCTGAGCGAGGTCCCGCCGACGACGGCCCAGGTGGCGGCGCCGGTCAGCGCGACGGAGGCGGCGGGGGAGTTCCGTACGGCACGGGACGCGAGCGCGCCGAGCGCCACGGCGCCACCGGCGCACACGGCGGCGTGCAGCGCGCCCCACCCGCGGTGGTCGCGCCACAGCACCCGTTCCACGGCTCCGGCGGCCCGCCCGAACGCGGCGACCGGATGCCCCCGGCGCGGATCGCCGAGGAGGAGGTCACCGAGGAGGCCGGCGGCGGCGCCGTACGCGAAGACGCGATCGGCCCGCATCGGCTCAGCCGACCACGGGGCAGGGAAGGACCCCGGTACTGAACCTGAACCTAGATCGGCAGCCGCGCATGGCGATATGTCCTCACTCAGGGTGTCCACGCCCTGGTTCGACGAGACCGGCGGTGAGAGTTCCTGGCTCCCGGGGGGGGTTCTACCCCGGTGACAGTGGCGGGACCGCGCCGGATTCACACCGGCTTCCTCTCCTGCCGCCGTACATGGCCCCGGCAGTCCACCACGCCTTCGGAAGGGCCGTCAACTTGCCGTTGACCTGCAAGGGGAGAGTGTGCAGAACCCCACACCCGGCTTTCGACGACGACATGACTCCGCCCTGTCGGAAACCTCGGTGAGGTCCCGGACAGGGCGGAAGCCGATCCGTGTGGCTCAGGCCACGATCAAGGAGATGCCGTACGCCACCGCGGCCGCGCACGCCGCGAAGCAGGCGTACGCGCCGGTCGTCGCGAGGACGGCCGAGCCGCCCTCGGACTGCGCCCGCTCGCGGCGGGAGAGGCCGGCGATGCCGAGGGTGAAGAGGGTGACGAGGCCCACGGTGACGGCGAGGCTGACGCCGAAGACGGAGCCCAGGGCTGCCCAGTCGATCTTCATGGTGATGCTTCCTTGGGGGTACCGGGTGGGCGGGGCTCAGGCCGTGGTGGCCGGCGTGGTGGCCGGCTCGGCCGTGGGGGCGGGGATGACGGCCGCGAGCTCGTCGGCCGCCTGGCCGCCCGTCGGGGGCGGGGTGACGGCGGCGATCGCGGTGGTGACCACACCGGCCGGCTCGTCGGCGTCCGTGTCGTTGACGTTGGTGTGGTCGACGATCTCACGACGGGAGATCTTCCAGATGGCGGCGCTGGAGGCGACCAGGAAGACCGCGACGAGGGCCGTGCCCCAGTCACCGAAGCCCGTCACGTACTCGGCGAGCGCGGCGACGAGCGCGGCGGCCGGCAGCGTCAGACCCCAGGCGACGAACATCCGGGTGGCGGTCGACCAGCGGACGACACCGCCCTTGCGGCCGAGGCCCGCGCCCATCACCGAACCGGAGACGGAGTGCGTGGTGGAGAGGGAGAAGCCCAGGTGGGAGGAGGCCAGGATGACCGTCGCGGCGCTGGTCTGGGCGGCGAAGCCCTGCTGCGGCTGGAGGTCGGTCAGGCCCTTGCCCATGGTGCGGATGATGCGCCAGCCGCCGAGGTAGGTGCCGAGCGCGATGGCGATGCCCGCGGAGAGGATCACCCACATGGGCGGGTCGGAGTCGGGCGCGACGGCGCCGCCGGCGACCAGGGCGAGGGTGATGACACCCATCGTCTTCTGCGCGTCGTTGGTGCCGTGGGCCAGGGAGACCAGGCCGGCCGAGGCGATCTGACCGGCGCGGTAGCCCTTCTTGGACGCCTTGTCGTCGGCCTTCTTGCCGAGCGAGTACGTCACCCGGGTCGCGAGCATCGCGGCGACACCGGCGACGATCGGCGCGGCGATCGCCGGGATCAGCACCTTGGTGACGAGGACGTCGCCGTGGACCGCGCCGATGCCGGCGGAGGCGACGGCGGCGCCGATCAGGCCGCCCATCAGGGCGTGCGAGGAGCTGGAGGGGAGGCCCACCAGCCAGGTCAGCAGGTTCCAGAGGATCGCGCCGACCAACGCGGCGAAGATGACCTCGGGACGGATGCCCGTCTCGTCGACGAGACCTTTGGAGATCGTGTTGGCGACCTCCACGGAGAGGAAAGCGCCCACCAGGTTGAGCACGGCGGACATGGCCACCGCGACCTTGGGCTTGAGCGCACCGGTCGAGATGGTCGTGGCCATCGCGTTGGCGGTGTCGTGAAAACCGTTCGTGAAATCGAACGCGAGTGCAGTTACCACCACAATCGCGAGGATCAGCGAGAAGTTTTCCATTTACCCAGGCAATCGTTCGAAGTCATTGGCCGTTGGACCGTAGGCAACCTGGGTGAACGGAAGGTGAACTGATGCGGGCGTAGGAGTGTCCTACGGGCCTGCTCAGACCCAAGAGCCTTGCGCGAACCGCCTCAGCCGGTCGCTGGACCCGTTGAAGAGATTCTGGTCACCCGGCAGCTCCCCGCCGTTGTCGTACTGCCAGAACGTCCACGTCGACCAACCCGCCGGCAGTGCCCCCGCCTCCCGCGTGCGGTACCGGGCGATCCACAGGGCGTGCTCCGCGGCGAAGGCGGTACTGCCGTCCGTGCACTGGTTCCACCAGTGGGTGGTCGTGTAGATCACCGGACGGCGACCGGTGAGCCGGTGCGTCTCGTCGCTGAAGGCCCGGATCCAGTCGACCATCCGCGCCGGGCTCAGCCCGTAGCACCGCTTCCCGCGGTCGTACGGGTTGTATTCGATGTCCAGCGCGGGCGGCAGCGTCCATCCGTCCGCGCTCCAGGCGCCGCCGTTGCGGACGAAGAACGCGGCCTGGGCCTCACCGGGCCCCCGGTCCGGCAGCGCGAAGTGATACGCGCCACGGATCAGACCCGCGCCGCGCGCCCCGTCGTACTGCCCGGCGAAGTACGGGTTGCGGTAGCCGACGGACTCGGTCGCCTTGACGTAGACGAAGCTCGCTCCCTTCGCCCGGGTCGCCGCCCAGTCGACGTCCCTCTGGTGCGAGGAGACGTCATGCCCCCGGGGCAGCTGCGCCGCCTCGGCGGGCGGCGCGGTGAGCGCGGTGAGCGCGGCCAGTGCGGTCACCGCCGCGGTGAGGATCCCGATGGGACGGACGCGGGCGTGGACCATGGTTCCCCCCGATATGGCTGTGTGTGGGTGCACGTCGAACGCGACCGGGAGATTACTGAAAGATCGATCAACACCCGCCGATATCCGGCCAATCGCCTCGACTACGGGATGAATGCGGATATGCGCCCTGCCGGACCCCCGGGCTCCGCCCTGCAGTGCGCGCACACCCACCGGCGGACCGGGCCCGCGCCTGGCAGGATCGCGGCATGGCTGAGCAGCGACGCGAGCAGCGGGAGACCGGGGGCACCCGGGGCGGCACACCGGAGCCGGGAGAGCCGTGGGGGAGACGTGCGAGCGACGCGGAGGCCCGTGCGTGGGAGGCGCTCGTGGCGGCCGCCCGCCGCACCGTCGCCGACGGACTGGTCGTCGGCGCCTCCGGCAACGTCTCGGTGCGCGTCGGCGACACCGTGCTGGTCACACCCTCCGGCGTGCCCTACGACCGGCTCGGCCCGGACGACGTCACGGGCGTCGACCTCGACGGCCGACAGGTCCTCGGCACGCTCGTCCCGACCAGCGAGCTGCCCATGCACCTCGCCGTCTACCGCGCCACCGACGCCGGCGCCGTCGTGCACACCCACGCCGTGCACGCCACGGCGGTCTCCACGCTCCTGTCCGAGCTGCCCGTCATCCACTACATGACGGCCGCGCTCGGCGGACCCGTCCGGGTCGCGCCCTACGCGACCTACGGCAGCCAGGAGTTGGCCGAGAACATGCTCCGCGCCCTCGCCGACCGCACCGGCTGCCTCCTCCAGAACCACGGCACCATCACCTACGGCACCACCCTCGACCAGGCATACGACCGCACAGCCCAACTGGAGTGGATGTGCCACCTGTGGCTCACGGCGTCCACGATCCCCGGCCTGAAACCGACCCTCCTGACGGACCAACAACTAGCCGAGGTCACGCGGAAGCTCCGCACCTACGGCCAACACACCTGAGCCACGTCCGTCCGTGCTGCCGCCGGTCCTTCCTCCGCCGGCGGCTCTTCCCGCCGGCCTGTGCTGGTGTCAGCTCTTCCTCCGCCGGCGCGTCTTCCCGCCGGTCTCCGCTTCCGCCGGGCCTTCCTCCGCTGATCCCTCTTCCCGCCGGTCCCTGCCCCCGAGGGCTTCGCCTCCGCCGCCCCGTCCTACCCAGCCTCCCTCTGCCGGCTCCTCGGCTGCGTCCCGTCCCCCCACCGCCCCCTGGTTCCCGCCGCAACGGCGATCCACCACGGCGGTGCGGTCCGGCGGTGCCGAACCGGCAGTCACCAGCACGCCCCCCGCTGCCACCGGCGCACACCCGTCACCCCACCCCGCCCCACCACTGGCCGCCGGCCGACACCCCCGCGACACTGGGAGCCGTGCGCCCTGTCAAAGCGACGGCCGTCGCCGTCACCGCAGCCCTGGCCGCCGGCGCGGCCGGTGTCGCCGCCGGCCGCCTCGCCAGCGACGTCGCCCTGAAGGCGCCCCCCGGCCGCCCCCTGCCCACCGAGCCCCGGCTCACCGTGCACGGCACCGCGGCCGGCCGCATCACCCTCACCCGCGACCTGGCCAGCCTCCGCCCCGGCACCTACGGCCTCGCCGGTGACGGCAGCCACGCGGTCGTCGGCCCCGTCCTCGACCGCGCACCCCACTCCGCCGACACCGTCGTACGCCGCCTGGAGCGCGTCTCCCACGGCACCCTCCACCCCGGCGACACGGTCTGGCTCACACCGAACGTGCACATAGGCAACCCCGGCGCCGCCCTCGGCCTGGACTACGCCGACATCGACGTCCCCGGCGAGCTCGGCGCCCTGCCCGCCTGGTTCGTGCCCGCTGATCGCCGCACCTGGGTGATCGCCGTGCACGGCCTGGGCACCACCCGCGAGCACGCCCTGAACGTCATCGGCTTCCTGCACCGCCGCCACATCCCCGTGCTCGCCCTCTCCTACCGCGGCGACCTCGGCGCACCCCGCTCCCCGGACGGCCTGAACCACCTCGGCGAGACCGAGTGGCGCGACCTGGACGCCGCGATCCGCTACGCCGTGCGCTACGGCGCCGACCGTGTCGTCCTGCTCGGCTGGTCCACCGGCGCCGCCATGGCCCTGCGCGCCGCCCTGCACTCGGGGGTGCGCAACCGTGTCGCCGGGCTGGTCCTCGACTCCCCGGTGCTCAGCTGGCAGACCACCCTGCGCGCCCTCGCCGCCGCCCGCCGCACCCCCGGCGCCCTCCTGCCGCTGGCGGTCCGGGCCGCCCAGGGCCGCGCCGGACTGCAGGGCGGTCCCGGCGACGGCGGCGACATGATCGACCCGGCGCGGCTGGCGGTCCCGACCCTGATCTTCCACGGCCCCGGCGACACGGTCGCCCCCTGGCGGCTCTCCCGCCGCCTCGCCGACCGCCGCCCCGGCCTCGTCGCCCTGCACGCCGTCCCCGACGCCCCGCACGGCGCCATGTGGAACCCCGACCCCGGCGCCTACGAGGAAGCCCTCCGCCGCTTCCTCACCCCCCTCGTCTGACACCCTCGGCCGCCCCGGCGACGAACACCCGGTCGCCATGGTTCCGTTTACCGTTGGACCACTGTCCGGTTTTCGGCCTTCGGCCCCCCGCGAAACGCCGTGCCTTGGCCACTCCCATAGCCCGCCGTGACATTCCGTTTGGGTTTTCGGACCGTCAACCGGAAGACTGCACCCGTGACGTCCCGTATCCCGCGCGACTCCAGGCTTCGACTCGTCCGCCCGCGACCCCTGGCCGCCGCCCCCTCAGCTGTGAACCAGCGGCGCCCGCGCCGCCCCGCACCCCGCCCACCGGAGGGCACCCCGGCCCCGGCGGAGCTGGCCAGAATGGCGCGCTCCGGTCTGGCCGGCGCGGCCCGTGTCGCCCGCTGGGCGGACGCGGCTCTCGGCCCGGGCAGTGACGCGGCGACCGCCGACGGCAAGGCCACCCTGTCCGAGGCGACCGCCGAACGCGCGGCCGGCGACCTGGGCCTGACCCCCGCTCAGGTCCGCGCCGACTGGGACACCGCGCGCCTCGCCGGCCTCGTCGAGGTGCACGGCGCCAGCGCCCGCCCCGGCTGGCGGCTGCGCGCCTGGGACCGCGACGACAGCGCCGTCCTGCGCGGCTGGGTCGCCCTCTTCGACGCCTGGTCGCTCGCCACCGCCGAGCCCGCCGACGAGGAGCCCGCCGCGGTCGCCGAGGTCGTCTCGGCCATGCCCCAGGTGCTCTCCTTCCTCCAGCTGTCCGCCGGCCCCGTCCCGGTCGAACAACTCCTCGACCTCCTGCGCCAGCGCGTCACCGAACTGCGCACGGAACGCTGCGAGATCTCCTACGAGGCCGAAGCCGACACCGAGACCGAGACCGACGCCGACACCGAGGCCGACGCCGAGCCCGAGGCCGGCGCCGAGGCAGCGCGCCGAGCCGACGCCGACCCGGCCGAGCCCGCGCGGGACGCCGAACTCGCCCCCCTCCTCGACTGGGCCCTGCACGCCCTCGCCTCCGTCGGCGCCCTGACCTACGGCGACGGCCAGGCCACCCTCACCCCGCTCGGCAGCTGGGCGGTGTGGGTCAAGCTGGAGCAGATCTGCGTGGCCGCGCAGAGCCCGGCCGGCAACATCGAGCAGGCCGCCGAGGACATGCTGCGCGGCTGCGCCCAGCTGCGCCCCAACGCGGCCCGCGCCGAGTACCGCGCCTGGCTCGCCGCCCGCCCCGTCGGAAGCGCCGTCACCGAGCTGCTGGCCGCCGCCCGCGGCGAGGACGCCCTGCTGCGCGGCCTCGCCTTCGAGGCGCTGCGCGTCGTCGGTGCCCCCGCCGAGCCGGACGTACGGGCCGTCGTCGACGAGCCCGCGCTGAGGCCGTACGCCCTGCTGTGGCTGGCGGAGCACGACGGCGTCGACCCCGAGGACGCGCACGAGGTGCTCACCCGGGAGGAGGCCACCTGGCTGTGGGTCGACACCGCTGCCGCCGTCGCCGACCACGGCGAGGCCCCGATGCTGGTGCGGCACCTGGAGTCCGCGCTGCAGCCGACCGTGCCCGCGCTGCTGCAGGAGGTCCGCGGCGTCGGGCATCCGCGCACCGTGCAGGTGCTGGTCGCGCTGGCCGCCGCGCATCCGGACCCGGCGCTGGCCAAGGCCGTGCGCCGGGCCGCCTTCCAGGTGCACACCGGGGGCAGCTGAGCCGCGGCGGGCCCCGGCGTCAGGCCCGTACCTCCGGGGCGTACGTGCCGAAGCTCCAGATGTTGCCCTCCAGGTCGCGGGCCATGTAGTCCCGCGAGCCGTAGTCCTGGTCCGTCGGGGGCAGCAGGATCTCCGCGCCGTGCTCCACGGCCCGCCGGTGGTGTGCGTCGACGTCGTCCACCACGACGTACACCCCGGTGGGGCCGGCGCTCTTCATGGCCTCGTCGAAGCGGCTGCCGGTGCCCTTCGAGCCGATCATCACCGCGCCGTTGCCCTGCGCCAGCTCGGCATGCGCCACCAGGCCGTCCTCGCCCTCGTACACCGCCAGCTCGGCGAAGCCGAAAGCCTCCGTGAGCTGCCGGATCGCCGCCTTCGCGTCCGTGTACAGCAGGGTGGGGCAAATGCTCGGAGACGCACTGTTCGCTCCTGCCATGCCGATCACTCCCAAGTGTCGGATTTCACCACTGCCGCCAGTCTCGCAGCCACCACTGACAACGCCCCCCGGATCCGACCTCACTCTGCTGATCGAACACGCGAACCCGCGAAAACTGCTTGCACGACCCCGTTAGACTGGCCCCCATGGCCATTCTCCTCGCGCATTAGACGGCGGGAACGCCCGCATCCGCCTGTCCCGCCAACCCTTCCGCCCTGGAGTCTGTCCGTGATCTCCGCCTCCGGTATCGAGCTGCGCGCCGGTGCCCGCATCCTCATCGAGAACGCTTCCTTCCGCGTCACCAAGGGCGACCGCATCGGTCTGGTCGGCCGCAACGGCGCCGGCAAGACCACACTGACCAAGGTCCTGGCCGGCGAGGGCATCCCGGCCGCGGGCACGGTCACCCGCTCCGGCGAGGTCGGCTACCTCCCGCAGGACCCGCGCACCGGCGACCTCGACATCCTCGCCCGCGACCGCATCCTCTCCGCGCGCGGCCTCGACGTACTGCTGCGCAAGATGCGTGAGAACGAGCAGCGCATCGCCACCGGCAAGGGCGCCACCCGCGAGAAGGCGATGAAGCAGTACGAGCGCCAGGAGACGGAGTTCCTCACCAAGGGCGGGTACGCCGCCGAGGCCGAGGCCGCCACCATCGCCGCCGCGCTCAACCTGCCCGACCGCGTGCTCGGCCAGCCCCTGCACACGCTCTCCGGCGGTCAGCGCCGCCGTATCGAGCTGGCCCGCATCCTGTTCTCCGACGCGGACACGCTGCTCCTGGACGAGCCGACGAACCACCTGGACGCCGACTCGATCATCTGGCTGCGCGACTACCTCAAGACCTACCGCGGCGGCTTCATCGTCATCTCCCACGACGTCGACCTGGTCGAGACGGTCGTCAACAAGGTGTTCTACCTGGACGCGAACCGGTCGGCGATCGACGTCTACAACATGGGCTGGAAGCTCTACCAGCAGCAGCGCGAGGCCGACGAGAAGCGCCGCAAGCGCGAGCGCGCCAACGCCGAGAAGAAGGCCGCCGCGCTGAACGCCCAGGCCGACAAGATGCGCGCCAAGGCCACCAAGACGGTCGCCGCGCAGAACATGGCCCGCCGTGCCGAGAAGCTGCTGTCCGGCCTGGAGGAGGTCCGCCGGCAGGACAAGGTGGCCCGGCTGCGCTTCCCCGAGCCCTCGCCCTGCGGCCGGACCCCGCTGACCGCCGAGGGCCTGTCGAAGTCGTACGGCTCGCTGGAGATCTTCACCGACGTCGACCTGGCCATCGACAAGGGCTCCCGGGTCGTCATCCTCGGCCTCAACGGCGCCGGCAAGACCACCCTGCTGCGGCTCCTCGCCGGCGTCGAACAGCCCGACACCGGTGCCGTGGTCCCCGGCCACGGCCTCAAGCTCGGCTACTACGCCCAGGAGCACGAGACCCTCGACCCGGACCGCACGGTCCTGGAGAACATGCGCTCCGCCGCCCCCGACATGGACCTCGTCGAGGTCCGCAAGGTGCTCGGCTCGTTCCTGTTCTCCGGCGACGACGTCGACAAGCCGGCCAGGGTCCTCTCCGGCGGCGAGAAGACCCGCCTGGCGCTCGCCACCCTGGTGGTGTCGTCCGCGAACGTCCTGCTGCTCGACGAGCCCACCAACAACCTCGACCCGGCCAGCCGCGAGGAGATCCTCGGCGCGCTGCGCACCTACAAGGGCGCGGTCGTCCTGGTCACCCACGACGAGGGCGCCGTCGAGGCGCTCCAGCCGGAGCGGATCATCCTGCTGCCGGACGGCGTCGAGGACCTGTGGGGCGCCGACTACGCGGATCTCGTCGCCCTGGCTTGACCGAATGAGTGATCCACTGCGTATGGATCATTCGGCCCATCCGTGATCCATCATCTGTGTGAGATCTCCTCGTATTGAGGTGTGTCCTACACGGATTTTGCGGCCGATCCCTCCGCCACCGAGGGATCGGCCGTTGCGCGTCTCTGACCTGCTGCTTCCTGGCGAAGGCTGTTCGATCCTGCGGACGTCCGTGTGTGGAATCACACTCTCCGTTTGTGGGGACGCGCTCCTGTCGTCAAAACCATGTCGCACGGACCTTGCCGAATGGGTGGCCATCAGGCCCCGGAGGGGTGATCATGAGGAGACCAGAGCGCACTTCCCATGAGGAGGCACGGGTGGCCGAGACTCTGAAGAAGGGCAGCCGGGTGACCGGCGCCGCGCGCGACAAGCTCGCGGCAGACCTGAAGAAGAAGTACGACTCCGGTGCGAGCATTCGGGCACTGGCCGAGGAAACCGGCCGCTCGTATGGCTTCGTACACCGGATGCTCAGCGAGTCGGGCGTCACGCTCCGTGGGCGTGGCGGGGCGACGAGGGGTAAGAAGGCCGCCTCGTCCTGACCCCGGGCCCGGCTCATCGCTTCGATGGTGGCCACCCGGTCGGTCGTCTGATCGGCCGGGTGGTTACTGTGCAGTCACTTAGCTCTGCTCGGCTGACCGCACTCATCGGAGGCGCCCCATGGCATCGCCCGCCAAGGACCTCGGTCCGGTACTCGACAAGGACGGCGTACGGCTCACCGTCGACGACGCGCTCGCCACGGTGACGCTGACCAACCCGGCCAAGCGCAACGCGCAGAGCCCCGCCATGTGGCGGGCGCTCGCCGAGGCCGGGCGGCTGCTGCCGGGCTCCGTCCGGGTCGTCGTGCTGCGCGGTGAGGGCCAGTCCTTCTCCGCGGGGCTCGACCGGCAGATGTTCACGCCGGACGGGATCGAGGGCGAGCCCTCGTTCATCGACCTCGCCCGCAGCGGCGACGCCGAACTCGACGCTGCCATCGCCGGGTTCCAGGAGGCGTTCACCTGGTGGCGACAGAGCGACATCGTGTCCGTCGCCGCCGTCCAGGGGTACGCCATCGGGGCCGGGTTCCAGCTCGCACTCGCCTGTGACCTGCGCGTCGTCGCCGACGACGTGCAGTTCGCGATGCGTGAGACCAGTCTGGGACTCGTCCCCGACCTGACGGGGACGCATCCGCTGGTGTCCCTCGTGGGGTACGGGCGTGCCGTCGAGATGTGTCTGACCGGGCGGTTCGTCGGGGCCGAGGAGGCGGTGAGTGCCGGGCTCGCGAACATCGCGGTGCCGGGGGAGCAGCTCGAGGTGACGGTACGGGAGCTGGCGGGGGCGATTCTGGCCGCGCCGCGGGAGGCCGTGATCGAGACCAAGGCGCTGCTCGCCGGTGCCGCGGGGCGGTCGTACGACGAGCAGCGGGCCGCCGAGCGGGCCGCGCAGGCCCGACGGCTGCGGGACCTCGCGGGCTTGGGCGAGTGAGCCTCGTGGCGGAGCGATGTGTCACGTCGCCGACGTGACCAGCACCGCCACCGTCGGGTGATCCGGCAGCGCCTCCGACACCACGGCCCGGACCCGCCGGGCCACGTCCACGGCCCGGTGGTCCGCGTGCACCGCGAGCTCCACGCGCGCGTGTCTGCGCGGCAGGGCGGCCGGGTTTCGGTGCTCCTGGAGGTGGACCGGACTGCCGAGGGTGCCGGTCAGGGCGGCCACGCCGGGTACGGCCAGCGCGGCGGCCGCCACGCGCGTCTCGTCGTCGCCGGTGGCCGTGCCGGCCGGGGGCCGCTCGGGAGGTCGTACGTCCTGTGGGGCCCGATCCTGCTCCTCGTCCAGCAGGGACGTCACCCGGAGGTCCACCTCGGTCACCGTCAGGCCGAGACGATCCGTCGCCGTGGCGGCGAGGACGGCCCGCAGCCGGGAGGCCGCCGTCGGCAGCGGCGCGGCCGGGCCGGCCGCGAAGTCCGCCGTCACCCGCAGCGGCCCCGGCGGCAGGGCGCTCGGCGGCGGCGGTACGACCGGCTCGGCGCCGCCCTCCGCGTCCGTCGGCCCCAGCCGGAGCACCCCCAGCCGCACCCCGCGCACCTCCCGCGCCGCCTGCCGCAGAACCGCCTCCGCCGCCCGCTCCGTGATCCACGCACCGTCGCGCGGACCGCCGAGCGGCAGCACCCTGCCCAGCCCCACGTGACGCCGTACCGCTTGCGTCCAACTCTCCACCGCCGTCATTCCTCCAGCCTGCCGCATCCCTGGGGCGCCGGGGCGGAACCGCGCTTACGGTGGTGATAGGACGACGACCGAAAGGGATGCACGGTGATGACCGAGACGACGGACCGGAACCGGACGCAGACTCCCGAGGGCGAGACCGAGGCACCGGTGCAGACCCGCAAAGCCGCCAGGCGCGGCGGCGGGGACCCGGCCACCCGAGGGCGGACCACCATCGCCGACGGGGTCGTGGAGAAGATCGCTGGAATGGCGGCGCGGGACGTGGTCGGCGTGCACGCCATGGGCAGCGGGCTGAGTCGCACCTTCGGCGCCGTACGGGACCGGGTGCCCGGCGGAGCCAAGTCTGTGACGCGGGGTGTGAAGGCGGAGGTCGGAGAGGTGCAGACCGCGCTCGATCTGGAGATCGTCGTGGACTACGGCTTCTCGATCTCGGAGGTGTCGCGCGACGTGCGGGAGAACGTCATCGCGGCCGTCGAGCGGATGACCGGCCTTGAGGTGGTCGAGGTCAACATCGCGGTGAGCGACGTCAAGCTGCCCGAGGAAGAGGAAGAGGAGCCGGAGCCCCGGATCCAGTGACCCGCCGAGGCGGACAACCGCACGGCTGAGGGGAGAGCACCTTGAGCATGGCCGTGGCCGGCATGATCGCCGGTATGGCGCTGGGCTTCGCCGGGTACTTCGGCGGGTTCGGGGCCTTCCTGCTGGTGGCGGCGCTGGGCGCCATCGGTTTCGTCGTCGGCCGGTTCCTCGAGGGGGACTTCGAGATCGGCGACTTCTTCCGCTCGCGTGACGACCGGCGGCGGTGACGGGAGTGAGCGAAGGGAGCGACGCGCTCGGCAGCCGCCCGGCCGTCGTCCCGCCGGGGGAGCGTGGCGCGACCCGGATCGCCGACCGGGTCGTCGCGAAGATCGCCTCGCAGGCGGCCCGCGAGGCGGTCGGCGCCCTCCCTGCGGACGCGGCCCGCCCGCAGGCCACCGTCGTGGTCCACCACGAGGCGGCCCACGTCCGCGTCCACCTCGAACTCGACTACCCCTGCGACATCGGCGCCCGCTGCCGCGCGGTGCGTCGCCATGTCGCCGAACGGGTACGCGCCTTGGTGTCCATGGAAGTACCGGAGGTCGCCGTCCACGTGGAGCGCCTGCACCCGACGACGGCACCCGGCGCGGCACAGGGGAGGACGCGATGAGCGAGTCCCGGGGCACCGAGGACACCACCCGGCCCCTGCCGGTGGTCCTGGAGAAGGAACCGCCACCGCAACCGCCGGCGGACCGCCCCACCGACGCCCCGCCCGCCAAGGGCCACCGCTTCTGGTCCGCGCGCCGCGTCCCGGCCGTCGTCGTCGCGCTCCTGCTGCTGGCCGTCGCGGGCGCCTTCCTCTACGACATCGCCGCCGTACGGGCCGATCGCCGCGCCCTCGCCTGGCGCCGCGAACTCGCCCGGCAGCTCGCCGAACGCCCCCTGGACGACATCTGGGTCCTGCTCGGCGCCGGGGTCGCCACCGCCCTCGGTCTCTGGCTGGTCGTCCTGGCCGTCACCCCCGGTCTGCGCTCCCTGCTGCCCATGCGCCCCACCCACACCGACGTCCGCGCCGGCCTCCACCGCGGCGCGGCCGCGCTGGTACTGCGCGACCGGGCGATGGAGGTCGCCGGCGTCCAGTCGGTACGGGTCCGCGTGCACCGCCGCAGGGCCGACGTCCGCGCGATCTCCCACTTCCGCGAACTGGACGATGTACGAGCCGACTTGGACCTGATCCTCAGCGAGGCGGTCGAGGGCCTGGGCCTGTCCCACCCGCCGGTGTTGTCGGTGCACGTACGGCGGCCCGGGAAGAAGGGATGAGGGCGATGCTCAGGACGGTCAACCGCGTTCTCCTGGCGGTCGTCGGGCTGACGCTGCTGGTCCTCGGCGGCGCGGTGCTCGCCGTGGGACTGGGCGCCCCCACGCCCTCCTGGTGGCTCCACCACGGCTCGCACGACGTCCTCCTGTCCACCGCCGAACGCACCCGCTGGCGCGACGACGCCTGGTGGTGGCCGACGGTCATCGCCGCACTCGCCGTCGCCGTCCTGCTGTCCCTGTGGTGGCTCACCGCGGTCCTGCGCCGCCGCCGACTGCGCGAAGTCCTGATCGACACCGGCGACGGCGAGGGCGCGCTGCTGCGGGGCCGGGCCCTGGAACACGTCCTGTCCACGGAGGCGTCCCACCTGGACGGCGTCGCCCACGCCCACGTCCACCTCACGGGCCGCCGCACCGCCCCCGAGACCCGTGTACGACTCGAACTGGAGCCCCACGTGGACCCGGGAACGGCCCTGCGGGAACTGACGGACCAGGCACTGGACCATGCGAGGAATTCGGCGGCCTTGGAGACACTTCCGTCGGAAGTACGCCTACGGGCGGTCAAGCACCGTGCGGAGAGGGTGAGTTGATGAACCGGCACCCGGCGACGCACCCTCAGAACCCCCTGCGCATCCCCCCGTCCACCGGCACCATGATTCCCGTCAGGTAGGAAGCAGCCGGCGACAACAAGAACGCCGCCGTACGCCCGAACTCCTCCGGAGTCCCGTAGCGCCGCAACGGAATCCGCGCCTCGTTCGCGGCCCGAGTGGCCTCAGGGTCCGCCGACATCCCGTCCAGCTCGCGCACACGATCCGTGTCGATGCGCGCCGGCAGCAACCCCACCACCCGGATCCCGCGCGGCCCCAGCTCGTCCGCCAGCGACTTCGCGAAGCCGGCCAGCCCCGGCCGCAGCCCGTTCGAAATCGTCAGCCCCGGAATCGGCTCGTGCACGGACCCGGACAGGACGAACCCGATGACGCCCCCGGCCTCCAGCTCGGCCGCCGCCGTGCGGGCGAGCCGTACCGCCCCGAGGAACACGGACTCGAACGCCGCCTGCCACTGCTCGTCGGTGTTGTCGGCGACGAACCCCGGCGCCGGCCCGCCCACGCTGATGAAGATGCCGTCGAACCCGCCGAAGTGCTCACGCGCGGCCGCGATCAGCCGCGCCGCCGCCTCGGGGTCGGCGTTGTCGACGGCCACACCGACCGCGTTCTCGCCCAGCTCGGCCGCCGCGGCGGCGGTCCGCCGCTCGTCCCGCCCGGTGACGACCACCTTCGCGCCGTCGGCGACCAGTTCACGCGCGGCGGCGTTGCCCAGGCCACGGGTGGCCCCCGTGACGACGTACACCCGGTCCTTCAGTCCAAGATCCATGGTCCCTATCCTGCCCGGTCGTCCCCGAACAGGGCGAGGGCGGTGTTCACCAGACCGATGTGGCTGAACGCCTGCGGGAAGTTCCCCAGCTGCCGGCCGCTCACCGGGTCGTACTCCTCCGACAGCAGCCCCACGTCGTTGGCCAGACCCACCAGCCGTTCGAACAGGGCCCGGGCCTCCTTCGTACGGCCCGTCATGTGCAGCGCGTGCGCCAGCCAGAACGAGCAGACCAGGAAGGCGCCCTCGGAACCGGGCAGGCCGTCGACGGTGGTGCCGTCGGTGCTGTAGCGGCGCAGCAGCCCGTCATGGCTCAGCTCGGCGCGGACCGCGTCGACGGTGCCGATCACCCGGGGGTCGTCCGGCGGCAGGAAGCCGACGCGGGGGATGAGCAGCAGGGCGGCGTCCAGTTCGGCGGAGCCGTAGGACTGGGTGAAGGTGTTGCGGTCGGCGTCGTAGCCCCTGTCGCACACCTCGCGGTGCACCTCCGCACGCAGCGCCCGCCAGCCGTCGAGGTCGCCGGGCAGCTCCGGACACTGCTCCAGGGTCCCTACCGCCCGGTCGGCGGCCACCCACACCATCACCTTGGAGTGCACGAACTGGCGGCGGCCGCCACGCACCTCCCACAGCCCCTCGTCCGGCTGCCGCCAGTTCTCGCTCAGCCACGTCATCAGCTCCACCTGGAGCGCCCACACATGCGCCTTCGGCGGCAGACCGGCGGCGCGGGCCAGGGCCAGTGTGTCCATGACCTCGCCGTAGACGTCGAGCTGCAGCTGCTTCACCGCCGCGTTCCCGGTGCGTACGGGGGTGGAGCCGGCGAAGCCGGGCAGCCAGTCCAGCACCACCTCCGGCAGCCGGCGCTCGCCCGCGAGGCCGTACATGATCTGCAGGTCGGCCGGGTCGCCGGCGACGGCGCGCAGCAGCCAGTCGCGCCAGGCGGCGGCCTCGTCCTGGTATCCCGCGCGGAGCAGGGCGCTCAGGGTGAGGGTGGAGTCGCGCAGCCAGCAGTAGCGGTAGTCCCAGTTGCGGACGCCGCCGATCTCCTCCGGCAGGGAGGTGGTGGCGGCGGCGACGATGCCGCCGGTGGGGGCGTAGGTGAGGGCCTTGAGGGTGATCAGGGAGCGGACGACGGCGTCCCGGTGGGGGCCGTCGTAGCGGCAGGGGGCGGCCCACGCCCGCCAGTCGTCGACGCTGTGGCTCAGCGCCTCGTACGGGTCGACCAGGGGTGGGCGCGGCTCGTGCGAGGGGTGCCAGGTGAGCACGAACGCGACCCGCTCGCCCTCGGCGACGGTGAACTCGGAGTGGGTGCACAGGTCCTCGCCCCAGGTGGGCACCTCCGGTTCGCTGCGCAGCCAGACCGAGTCGGGGCCGGCGACCGCGATGCGGTGGCCGTCGGCCCTGCGCATCCACGGCACGATCGAACCGTGGTCGAAGCGCAGCCGGAGCATGCCGTGCACGGTGACCCGGCCGCGCAGCCCCTGAACGATCCGCACCAGGTCGGGCGCGCGGTCGCGCTGCGGCATCAGGTCGGTGACCCGGATCGCGCCCTCGGCGGTCTCCCACTCGGTGTCCAGGACGAGGGTGTCGCGGCGGTAGGCGCGGCGGGTGCAGGGCCCGTCGGCGTCCTTCGGGGCGATCCGCCAGTGGCCGTGGTTCTCGTCGCCCAGGAGCCGGGCGAAGCAGGCGCCGGAGTCGAACCGGGGCAGACAGAGCCAGTCGACGGATCCGTCCCTGCCGACCAGGGCCGCGGTCTGCTCGTCGCCGATCAGGGCGTAGTCCTCGATGCGGGGATGCACGCACTAGCGGGTTCCCGGCGCGCCGAGGGAGCAATCAGGGGTGCGGCCGGGGGAGTGAGATGCCGTGGGCGGCGTCGCCCGTGCCCGAGAAGATCACGCCGGGTTCCGAGGGCGCCTGGTTGAGCACCCACAGCCCGATCAGCGTGGCCAGCGCGAAGACGACGATGATGAGGACGGCGAGGACCAGCCGCCGTCTGCGCTCGCGGCGCAGCCACTCGCCGCGCGCCGTGCGGTAGGCGTCGGGGGCGGCCCGCACCCCGTCGGCGAGCGCGGCGAGGGCTTCCTGCAGTTCCCGCTCGGTGCGGTCCGCACTGGTGTGACCGGTGTCGTTCATCGCCGGGCCTCCATCGCCTGGCTCAGGGCGGCGATGCCGCGTGCCGTATGGGTCTTGACCGAGCCGCAGGAGATGCCCATCGCGGCGGCGATCTCGCCCTCCTTCAGTCCCAGCCAGTGCCGCAGCACCAGCGCCTCGCGCTGCCGGGCCGGCAACTGCTGCAACGCGTCGATCAGGACGCGCTGGTCGTCGCGGAGCAGCGCGGTGCTCTCGGCGGAGGCGACGATCTCCTCCGGTGGGGTCGGGGGGCTCTCCACGTGCCGCCGGGCGACCTGGAGGTGACGTATCCGCATCCGGGTCAGATTGCAGACGGTGGAGCGCAGATACGCCTCCGCCGCCTGGACGTCCCGCAGCCGCCGCCACTTGCGGTAGATCTGGTAGTACGCCTCGGCCACCACGTTCTCCGGATCGTCGGCGCCCAGCAGCACGGCGAGCCGCAGCATCGAGGAGTAGTGCAGCTCGAAGAGGCGCGCCAGGCCGGCCTCCCGCTCCAGCTCGTCCGGGTCGCTCAGCGTCGGGGCGAGGGGCTCGGCGGCGGGTTGTGGCACCGTCGGCAGCACGGCCGGGGAGTTCTGTCTGCGTCTCACGGGTTGTTCGCTCCCGTCTCGGGGCGCCGCCTGACCCTCAGGCGGGACGGTAGGTCGGTCGCGTCGGTGCCGCGCGGCACACCGAGGCGGTCCAGGGCCGCGGTGGCGGCCACCGCGACGAGCAGGTTCAGTACGAGGGCGGCGAGACCGGCGTAGATCTCCGGCCCGGAACCGAGGGCCACGATCGGCGAGAACCCCTCCCGTACGACCATGAAGGTCCCCGCCAGCATGCCCACGCCCCACCCGGCGAGCAGCGCCCGCGGATGCAGCCGCCCGGTGAACAGGCCCACCGCGACGGCCGGGAAGATCTGCAGGATCCACACCCCGCCGAGGAGCTGGAGGTTGATGGCGTCCTGGTCGCGCAGCCCGAACACGAACGCCACCGCGCCCACCTTCGCGGTGAGCGACACCGCCTTGGCGATGCGTACCTGCCGCTTGGGCGTGGCCGTCGGATGGACGTACTCGACGTACACGTTGCGGACGAAGCTGGTGGCGGCCGCGATCGACATGACCGCCGCAGGGACCAGCGCCCCCACGGTGATCGCGCCGAACACCAGCCCGGCCAGTGGCGCCGGCATCAGCCGGTCGACCAGCATCGGCACGGCGGCCTCGGCGCCGCCGTCCGGGGCGCGGACGCCCGTCGCGAGGGCCGCGATGCCGAGGAGGCCGAAGAGGGCGAGCAGCCCGGTCCAGGCGGGCAGGGCCACGGACACCTTGCGCAGTGTCCGCGGGCCGTCGGCGGCGAAACCGGCGGTGAGGACGTGCGGGTACATCAGCAGGGCGAGGGCCGAGCCGAGGGCGAGGGTGGCGTAGGCGGGCTGCTGCTCGGGGGTGAGGAGCAGCGCCGGGCCGCCGAGGCGCTCGGCCGCGCCGTCGAAGACCCCACCGGGGCCGCCGAGCCGATCGAGGACCAGCCAGGTCACCGCGGTCAGTGAGACGAAGACGGCCACGGCCTTGAGCGCGGAGATGACGGTGGGTGCGCGCAGCCCGTGCCGGTAGGTGGCGACCGCCAGCCCGGCGAACAGGGCCACCATCACCAGATCACCGGCCGCGCCCCGCGGATACAGGCCCCCCGCCGCCAGCACCGCACGTATGCCGAGCAGCTGCAGCGCGAGATACGGCATCGTCGCGAGGATCCCGGTCAGCGCGACCACCAGGGCCAGCGGCGGTGAGCCGTACCGGCCGCGCACGAAGTCGGCCGCCGTGACATAGCCGTGCGCGCGGGCCACGGTCCACAGCCGGGTCAGCAGCACGAAGGCCAGCGGGCAGACGATCACGGTGTACGGCACCGCGAAGAAGGCGGGCGCGCCGCTGCCGTACGCCAGTCCCGGTATGGCGGCGAAGGTGTACGCGGTGAAGATCGTGCCGCCGAGCAGCAGCCAGGTCCACACCGGACCGAGGCTGCGGTCGGCCAGCGCCCAGCCCTCCAGGGACGGCAGCCGGTCGCTCGGGTGCAGGCGCCGCGCGGTGACGGCGAGCAGCGACGCTCCGCCGATCACGGCGAGAAACGTCGCGGTCATGGCGCCGTCGGCCATGGGTCACCGTCCTTGGTGTGCCTGTGCCCTCGCGCGAGAGTTGCGCGAGTGGCCGGAAAGGATGACACGGAACCGGCGGGAAAATTCCTGGAAACTCGCTGTCAACCGGATCCCGCGGGTGGGCAACTCTTGCACGAACCCACAGCGAGCGGGAGAGGAGCGCAGGTCATGGCACGGACCGGTCATCATCGGCTACGGCGCGTCGCGATCGCCGTACTGCTCCTCGCACCCGCCGCCGGTCTGCTGTGGGTCCCCTGGTACGCCGGTGCCGATCCGCGGCTGGCCGGGACGCCGTTCTTCTACTGGTACCAGCTCGCCTGGGTGCCGGGGTGCGGCCTCTGCCTGCTCGCCGCGTACGCGCTGTCGGACCGACATCGACATCGCTGAGCCGTAGCTCCCCATCTACGTCATCCCTGTTTCTGCTTCACCCCTGCTTAGCCCACCTGTTCAGCTCAGGAGCCGCCATGCCCACATCAGCCATGCCCGAATCCGGTCGCGAGGCGCCGGAGAAGTCACGAATGTCCCCGAAGTCGGTCGCGATCTGGAGTGCCGTCGCCCTCGTCGGCGCCCTCGGCTGGGCCGTGCTCGCCCTGTCTCGTGGCGAGGAGATCTCGGCCGTCTGGCTGGTCGTGGCCGCCCTGGGTTCGTACGCGATCGCCTACCGCTTCTACTCGCGGTTCATCGCCCGCAAGGTCCTCCAGGTCGACGACACCCGGGCCACCCCGGCCGAACGGCTCGAGGACGGCGTCGACTACCACCCCACCGACAAGCGGGTGCTGTTCGGCCACCACTTCGCGGCGATCGCCGGCGCCGGTCCGCTGGTCGGCCCGGTGCTGGCCGCGCAGATGGGCTATCTGCCCGGCACCATCTGGATCATCGTGGGAGTGATCTTCGCCGGCGCGGTGCAGGACATGATCGTCCTGTTCCTCTCGATGCGCCGGGACGGCAAAAGCCTCGGCCAGATGGCCCGGGACGAGATCGGCAGGGTCGGCGGCGCCGCCGCTCTGATCGGCGTCTTCGCCATCATGATCATCCTCCTCGCGGTGCTCGCGATGGTCGTCGTCAACGCGCTCGCCGAGTCCGCGTGGGGCACCTTCTCGGTCTCCATGACCATCCCCATCGCCCTCTTCATGGGCTTCTACCTGCGCTACCTGCGGCCGGGACAGGTGGTGGAGACCAGTGTCATCGGCGTCGCCCTGCTCCTGCTCGCGATCGTCGGCGGAGGCTGGATCCAGGACTCCTCACTCGCCGAGTACTTCGTCTGGAGCCCCGAGACGCTGGTCTTCTGCCTGATCGGCTACGGCTTCGTCGCCTCCGTGCTCCCGGTGTGGATGCTGCTCGCCCCGCGGGACTACCTCTCCACCTTCATGAAGGTCGGCACCATCGCCCTGATGGCCGTCGGTGTACTGATCGCCGCCCCGACGCTGAAGGCGGAGCCGGTCACCGAGTTCGCCTCCACCGGCGAAGGACCGGTGTTCGCCGGGTCGCTCTTCCCGTTCCTCTTCATCACCATCGCCTGCGGCGCCCTGTCCGGCTTCCACGCCCTGGTCTCCTCCGGTACGACTCCGAAGCTGATCCAGAAGGAGTCCCAGGTCCGGATGATCGGCTACGGCTCCATGCTCACGGAGTCCTTCGTCGCCGTCATGGCCCTGATCGCCGCCTGCGTCCTCGAACCGGGCCTGTTCTACGCGATGAACTCCCCGGCCGCGCTGCTCGGCCCGACCGTGGAGACCGCCTCCGAGGCGGTGAAGAACCTCGGCTTCACCATCACCCCCGACCAGCTCACCGCGGCGGCCGCGGCCGTCGAGGAGGAGACGCTGGTCGGCCGCTCCGGTGGTGCGCCCACCCTGGCCGTCGGTATGTCGGAGATCTTCGCCGGAGTGCTCGGCGGCGCCGGGATGAAGGCGTTCTGGTACCACTTCGCCATCATGTTCGAGGCGCTGTTCATCCTCACCACGGTGGACGCCGGCACCCGCGTCGGCCGCTTCATGCTCCAGGACATGCTCGGCAACGTCTGGAAGCCGATCGGCCGGGTCACCTGGAAGCCCGGCATCTGGATCACCAGCGCCCTGGTCGTCGGCGCCTGGGGCTACTTCCTCTACGCCGGTGTCACCGACCCGCTCGGCGGCATCCGGCAGCTCTTCCCGCTGTTCGGCATCGCCAACCAGCTGCTGGCCGCGGTCGCCCTGGCCGTCACCACCACCCTCCTCGTCAAGCACGGCAAACTGCGCTGGGCCTGGGTCACCGGCGTCCCGCTGGCCTGGGACGTGGCCGTCACCTTCACCGCCGGCTGGCAGAAGATCTTCTCCGACGACCCGAAGATCGGCTTCTTCGCCCTGCGGGACAAGTACGCCCGGGCCATCGACGCCGGTGAGCTCCTGCCCGGCGCCAAGAGCATGGACGACATGCACAAGATCGTGCTGAACAACACCGTCGACGGCGTGCTCATGGCCGTCTTCCTCCTGCTGGTCCTCATCGTCCTGGTCAACTGTGCCGTGGTCTGCGTCCGCGCCGTCCGCTCCACCGAGCCGCTGCCGACGACGGAAGTGCCGTACGTCGAGTCCCGCATCGACGTCCCGGAGCAGGCCGGTGAGCCGCTGGCGGGTGTCCGGTCGTGAACGTCCGACGGTGGGCCGGGACCGTGCGCTGGTATCTGCGGGAGCTGACCGGGGAGGCCGAGTACGACCGCTACTGCGAGCGCCACCGACGTCACCACCCGCACGCCCCGCTCCCGACCCGGCGGGAGTACGAGGTACTGCGGACCCTGCACCGCGAGGAGCATCCGCAGAGCCGCTGCTGCTGACGCAGTCCACCGATGCAGCCCCGCGCCTCTCGAGTACGTGCACAGGACGTACCTCCAGGGGCGCGGGGAACTGCGCCACCGAGCCACCGACCGCCTGCAGTCGCCCACAAGCGGAACCACCACGGCGAGACACAGATGCTGAGACGCCGACCACCCCTGCTGATCCGCCCCGAACTCGACGACGACCTCCTGCACAGAACCCTGCGCGAACTCCGCCCCACCCCACAGCTCCACGGCCTCGGAGCGGGCCGCACCAGCGCCGCGTGGGAACCCGTGGCCGAGCTGCTCCGGGCCACCGGACGCGACTGGGACCGCCGTATCCACCGAGTCTCCGTCCTCGCCCAGGGCCTGCCGGTCGCGGTCTCCGAGAGATGGACCGCCGACCGCCCCGACGACGCAGACGCCCTGGTCCTGCGTGCCTTCGTCCACGCGGCCCGCGCCCCGGCCGGGGGACACTCCGCGGTACGCCGGGCCGAGCAGACCTGTCTGCGCGCCGCCGCGGCCTGCCCCGAGGACCCGTCGCCCTGGCTGGCGCTGCTGTCCCTGATGCACTCCTGCGCCGTACCGGTGCGGGACGCCGTGCCGGTGTGGACCCAGGCCGTCAACCGCGCCCCGTGGCACCGGACGGCCTACCACCTGATGCTGCGGTACCTGTCCCCGCGCGGACACGGCGCGGTCCCCGACATGATGGACTTCGCCTGGCAGGCCGCCTTCCAGGCACCGCACGGATCCCCGGTCGCCCTGCTGCCGGTGGCCGCCCGCGTGGAACTCGTCGCCCACCGCCAGGATCGGACGCGTGTCGCCGCGCTCGGCGCGAGCGGTCACTGGAACGAACCCAGGGCCGTCCGGGAGATCGACATGGCCCTCGCGCGCTGGTTCCACACCGCCGTCGCACCGCACGCCGAAGCCGTCAGCGACCTCAACATCCTTGCCTTCGCCCTGACCCGCGCCCACCGCCAGGCCGAGGCGGGCCAGGTCTTCCAGCGCATCGGCCGCCACATGACCCGCCACCCGTGGGACCTGCTGCCCGAGCCGGAGCGCAGCTTCGTCTACTGGCGGGACCAGCTGACCCGCCGGCACGGGAGGTGAGAGGGGGCGCCGGTGGTGTGCGCCGGGCCCGGGACGCTACACCGGGGCCGGTGTCGTCTCGGTCTCCTCCGGCGCGACCGCACGGGCCCGTTCCCGGGCCTCACGGCGGGCCAGGACGAACCAGCCGATGGGGACGCCCGCCGCGAACAGCCACCACTGGACGGCGTACGCGTAGTTCAGCGCGGCGTCCTCGTTGCCGGGCTTGCCGATCAGCTGCGGGGTGCCGTCCTCGGGCTGGGGAGCGGTCTGCACGAGATACCCGCCGAGCACCTCGGCGCCGAGGCGCCGGGCCTCCTGCTCGCTGCTGATCAGCATGATCTGCCGGTCCGGCAGTCCCTGGAGGTCCTTGATGCCGCTCGCCGCGGAGGTCTCGTCGGGCATCAGCCGCCCGGTGACGGTGAGCTCGCCGCTGGGTGGGGCGGGGACCTTCGGGTACGCGGTCTGGCTGGCGGCGGCGGGGATCCAGCCGCGGTTGACGAGCACCACCTTCCCGTCCGTCAGGACGAACGGGGTCAGGACATGGAAGCCGACCGTCTCGTCCGCGTTGACACGCCGCCGGACGACGACCTCACGCTCGGCGTCGAAACGCCCCTCGGCGGTCACCCGGCGATACCGCTGGTCGCTGGTGACGGCGTGCCCCGGGGAGGTCAGCGACTCCACGGGCACCGGCTCGGCGGCGAGCGCGTCGGCGACCAGCTGGTTGCGTGCGGTGCGCTCCTCGTAGCGGCTCATCTGCCAGAAGCCCAGCCTGATCATCGTGGGGATGAGGAGGAGGGCGACCAGCGTGAGGATCACCCACTGCCGGGACAACAGGAAGCGGTACACCCCATGACCGTACCTCCCGGCCATGGGGTGCGAGTGGGCGGGTACCGGGTCAGACCCGGTCGACGATCCCCACCTTCCCCTCCGCCCGTGCGCAGTGGGCCCCGCAGTACCAGTGGCCCTCGACCTCGACGCCCTGCCCGATGATCTGCACCCGGCAGTGCTCGCAGATGGGGGCCATGCGGTGGATCGCACAGGAGAAGCAGTCGAAGACATGCACCGCGCCCTGCGCGTGGACCTCGAAGGTCATGCCGTAGTCATTGCCGCAAACTTCGCATCTCGCCATGCGCCACAGGGTGGGCCGTCGCCGCGGGGCGGGCGAGCGGGCGGCGGGCGAGTCGTGCGGCAATCACCCGGAGGGACGGGGGCCTCACCCGTACGTACGGCTCACTCGTCCGCCGGTTCGACATCCCGCAGGAGCTGCCCGAACGCGGCCTCGTCGACGACGGGCGTGCCGAACTGCCGCGCCTTGACCACCTTCGACGTGCCCGAGCCGGGGTCGTTGGTGACCAGCAGGCTGGTCAGCCGCGACAGGCTGGTCGCGACATGCAGGCCGGCCTCGGTGGCGCGGTCCTCCAGCAGCTCACGCTCGACCGAGGTGTCCCCCGAGAAGGCGACCCGCATGCCCTGCTTGAGCCTTTTGCCGTCTTCGTACCGCCCTGGGTTGGGATAAGGGCATGCGGGTCTTTTGCGGGAAGGCCGCCAACTACTGGGCCGATACCCGCCGTATCCCCCGTACCCACCGGGCTGCCGGCCGATGACCGGTGCCGCGGGCCCGTCCTGCCACTCCGTCAGCGGCCGGCACTCGTGCAGCGGCAGCCGCACCCCGCCCGCCGCGGCCGCCCTGAGGCTCGGCCGGAACGCCTCCGCCAGCACACGCGCGTCGTCGAGCGCGTGGTGCGCCCGCTGCTGGACGACGCCGAAGTGCGCGGCCAGCGTCTCCAGCTTGTGGTTGGGCAGCGGCAGCCCCAGCTCCTTCGAGAGCGCGATGGTGCACAGCCGTTGCCTCACCGGCGCCTCGCACTCCGCGCGCGCGTACTCCCGCGCGATCATCTGCCAGTCGAACACGGCGTTGTGCGCGACCAGCACCCGGCCCTCCAGCCGCGTCGCGAACTCCCCGGCGATGTCCCTGAACAGCGGCGCGCCCTCCAGCACCTCGCTCGTCAGTCCGTGGATCCACACCGGCCCCGGATCCCGCTCCGGATTCACCAGCGAGTACCAGTGGTCCTCGACCTCGCCGCGCGCGTCCAGCCGGTACACGGCCGCCGAGATGATCCGGTCGTGCCGGGCCAGCCCGGTGGTCTCCACGTCGACGACCGCGTACCCCTGCGGATACGCGGCCGGCCACGAGGCGGGCGAGGACGCTGCGGTCGTACGGTCTTCGAGCATGGTCCCTGAGGATACGGGCCACAACCGACACCCCACCGCCCACGCCCCTGCCTCGACGAGAAACAGCTCCGCTGGTTGACGGAGGCTCAGTGGACGGGGGTGTTGACGGCACGCGTATGGTGGAGAGGAAACGCATCAACGCCCGCGCCGCGCTTCGCGCTTGGCGCGCCGAACGGGGGAAGAAAGGTGCGTGCCCGATGACGATCGGGCTCCTCTCCGCCATCTCGGCGCCGCACGCTGCGGCATGAAGCGCGCAGCACCCTTGCCGTTCTGGTACCAGGCAGGGTGGTGGAGTCGCAGCAAGCAGACCGCGCGGCACTGGGCCCGAACGGCTGAGCGGTTACGGCGAAGTCAACTGCCATGCCACGAGGGCGACTCCGCCGACCTCCGGTCTCCCTTGGCGGAGATCGCCAACAAGCAAGCGCATACCGCCGGTAATACTTGTCGGTAACAACGTCTAGTCGCGGCCGACCAGGGGTTCTACGGTGCCCTCATGCCGAACCTGCCCGATGTCGTGCTGTGGTCGATACCCGCCTTCGTGCTGCTCACCGTGGTCGAGATGATCAGTGTCCGGATCCATCCCGACGAGGAGGCGGCCGGGTACGACACCAAGGACGCCGCGACGAGCGTCACCATGGGACTCGGCAGCCTCGCCTTCGACTTCCTGTGGAAGATCCCCGTCGTCGCGATCTACACGGCGATCTACGAACTGACCCCGCTGCGCGTCCCCGTCCTGTGGTGGACGGTCCCGCTGATGCTGCTCGCCCAGGACTTCTTCTACTACTGGTCCCACCGCGGCCATCACGTCATCCGCATCCTGTGGGCCTGTCATGTGGTCCACCACTCCAGCGAGAAGTTCAACCTCACCACCGCGCTGCGCCAGCCCTGGACCTCCCTGACCGTCTGGCCGTTCTACGTCCCGCTCGTCGCCGCCGGTGTCCACCCGGCCGCGCTCGCCTTCTGCTCCTCGGCCAACCTCGTCTACCAGTTCTGGATCCACACCGAGCGGATCGACAAGATGCCCCGATGGTTCGAGTTCGTGTTCAACACGCCCTCCCACCACCGGGTGCACCACGCCTCGCAGGGCGGCTATCTCGACCGTAACTTCGGCGGCATCCTCATCGTCTGGGACCGGGTGTTCCGGTCGTTCGTGCCCGAGGTCGACCGGCCCGTCTACGGGTTGACCAAGAACATCAACACGTTCAACCCGATCAAGGTGGCCACCCATGAGTACATGGCCATCGCCAGGGACCTCAAGAAAGCACGTAGTTGGCGTGAGCGCGCCGGGCGCGTGTTCCGCGGGCCGGGCTGGCAGCCGGCGGCGCCCGCGTCGGACCCGGCCGAGAAGACCGTGGCCGCGTGAGAGCCGACCGGGCCCTGCTGCTCGCCTTCGGCCTCGCGACCGCCGCCGATCTCGGCTCCCTCGCGGTCGGCTTCGAGCCCGGTCACCAGGTGGCCAAGCCCCTCCTGATGCCGCTGCTCGCCGCCTGGGCGGCGCGGCAGGGTGCGCCCAGGCTCCTCGTCGCCGCCCTGCTGTGCGGCTGGGGCGGCGACATCCTGCTCCTGTTCGACGCCGAGCCCGCCTTCCTCGCCGGGATGGCCTGCTTCGCCGCCGGGCACGTCTGCTACCTGGTGCTGTTCACGCGCGGCGGCGGCCCTCTACGCGCGCGTGCCGGTGTTCTCCTCGGCTGCTACGCCGCCGCCCTGGCCCTCACCCTCGCCTTCCTGTGGCCGGACCTCCCGGCGGACCTCCGCATCCCGGTCGCCGGCTACAGCGCCCTCCTCACCGCCATGGCCTGGACGGCCGCCGCACGGCTGGGCCTCATCGCCGGTGCCGGCGGCGCGCTGTTCCTGCTCTCCGACACCCTCATCGCCACCGGCGTCGCCGACTGGCCACAGCCGCCCCGCCCCGACTTCTGGATCATGCTCACCTACGCCGCCGGACAGCTCCTGCTGGCCCGAGGCGCCCTCGGCCAACAGCCCGCGCCCACCGCGACGTCCGGCGAACTGCGCGCGACCAGCCCCTGAGAGCGGCGGCGGGCAGCGCCGGTACCCCTCGCTCCAGCACGTGCTGACCCGCCGCCCGACGCCCGCGCTGCAAGGCGAACATCACGGCGGGCCCACGAAGCACAGCCGCCGGGCTGCACCACCCAGCGGACCACGATCACGCCCAGCACGCCCGGTCCCCGCCCCAGGGCCCCGGCGGCCGCGACCAGTCGGCGGGCCCTCCCTCGAAGGACTCCGGCGGCAGCGCGTACCGCAGCCGCCCGATCCGGCCGTCGGTCTGGGCGAGCCAGGGTTCCGGGCCGTCGTACGCACCCGCGTTCTCCCGCACCGGCGTCAGGCTCCCGTCCGTCAGCCAAGCAGCCGTCCGTGCCAACGCCACCCGCAGGACCCGCCCGTGGCCCTCGTACGACCGCTCGGTCAGCGCCCGTAGCACGGCGGCCGCCAGGAGATGGCCGGTGCCGTGGTCGAGCGCCTGGGCGGGGAGGGCGCCGGGGCGCTCCGGTGACCCCTCGATGGCCGCGATGCCCGTGGCGACCTGCACCAGGCTGTCGAAGCCGCGCCGCCCGCCCCACGGCCCGTGCGCACCCCACGCCGACACCTGCGCCACGACCAGCCCGGGCCTGCGCTCGATCAGCGCCTCGGGGGAGAGGCCCATGCGGTCCAGGGCGCCCGGCCGGTAACCGGTGACGACGACGTCCGCCGAGGCGAGCAGTTCCTCGAAGGCGGCCCGGTCGGTTCTCAGGTCCAGGGTGGCCGACCGCTTCCCAAGGCCCGTGTCGGCGTGCTGGTCGGGCAGTTCGGGCAACTGCGGCGGGTCCACGCGCAGTACGTCCGCGCCCAGCAGGGCCAGCGTGCGGGTGGCGACGGGGCCCGCGATGACGCGGGTCAGATCCAGGACGCGTACCCCCGCGGCCGGCAGCAGGGGCGTGCCGTCGAGGGGCGGGAGCACCCGCGGGGGCGCGGCGGTCACCCGTTCGCGCTCGACGAGCGGCCGCCCGGCGAGCGCCGCCGCCTGTCCGTGCGCGGCCCACTGCTCGGGCGTACGCAGCGCCACGGCCAGACCGCCCGCGGCGTACACCGCCTCCTCGACTTCCAGGGCGGAACGCTCCTTCAGGGCCGCCTCGACCGCGCCGGGATCCTCGGGGACGCCCAGGGCACGCAGCAACCGTGCGCGATGGTGGGGATAGTTGGCGTGGGTGCGCACCCAGCCGTCGGCGGTCCGCCAGAAGCGCGACAGCGGCGCGAAGACCTCCGGTGCCCGCCCGTCGACCAGCAGATGGCGCTCACTCGTGAAGGACGTGGCCACCGCCCCGTCGTCCACCCGCACCCCCGGCACCCGCGCGAGCCCGGCCCGCAGCGCCCCCAGCTCGGCGGCGGCCAGCGCACAGGCGCCGACGCAGGCCCGCGCCAGCTCCCGGACGGGCAGCCGGGCCGGCAGCGCGCCCTCACGGGGCACGGCCGACACGCGCGTGAGGAGGACGGGATCGCCGCCCAGCTCCGACCAAGCGAACTTGATTCCAGTCATGACTTCACTATGCATTATTGATTCAATCAATATATGGCGGGAGAGGTCCGTGTATCGGTCATGACAGGCAGGCCGGCGCAACGCAAAGGGCCGGGCGGTCGACCCGCCCGGCCCCGAAAAGGCAACTACTGCGCCACTACGCCTACTTCACCGCACGCAGCGCGTTGACGATGCCCCAGCCGTAGAAGCCGTTGACCCGCTTGGTGCCCTCGCAGGTCGCGTCCTGCGTGCCGTCGCCGTTCTGGTCGTACGACTCCGGGCAACCCGGGTTGTCCGCCTGCGCCTTGAGCAGCCACTGAAGCTGCGCCGGGCTCGCCCACGGGTGCTTCGACTTCAGCAGCGCGGCGACGCCCGCGGCGTGCGGGGCGGCCATCGACGTGCCCTGCAGGAAGCCGTACTCGCCGTTCGGCATGGTGGACAGCACCCGGCCGTTCTTCGACGGAGTGTCCGGGAGCTGGTAGCGCGAGTCGCCGCCCGGCGCCGCGACGTCCACGACGGGGTAACCGTACGTCGAGTAGAACGACTTCTCGTTCTTGACGCCGGTCGCGCTCACCGTGACCACGCCGGGCAGCTGGGTCGGCAGGTCGAGGCACTCGGACGGGTCGATGGTGCGCTCCACCGGCGTGGTGTCGTTCGGGCTGGTGGTGTCCACGATCGCGTCGGAGCCGAGGTCGTGGTTGGAGTTGCCGGCCGACGCGATGTGCAGGGTGCCCTTCTTCGTCGCGTACAGCTGGGCCCGGTTGACCGCGTCGACGACCGCCTTCTGGTCCGGGTCGTCCTTGCAGTTGTACAGGTACGGGTCGATGTAATAGCTGTTGTTCGTTATCTCCACACCGCGGTCGGCGGCGAACATGAACGCGCAGACCACGGCCTCCGGGTAGAACAGGCTGGTGTCCGGCTCGCTCACCTTGATGGAGGAGACCTTCACACCCGGCGCGACACCGGCCACGCCGACACCGTTGCGGGCCGCGGCGATCGAACCGGCCACATGCGTGCCGTGGTAGTCGTCCGCGGTGTACGGCCGCCAGGCGCCCTCGCTGGTGTCCGCGACACCGCCGACGCAGTTCGCCGACTGGGACGCGGAGAAGTTCGGCGCGAGGTCCGGGTGGGTGTCGTCGACACCCGTGTCGATGACCGCGACGGTGACCTTCGCGCTGCCGGGGTTGATCTGCGCGGCCTTGTCGGCGCCGATCGCCCGCAGGTCCCACTGGTCGGCCTCGAGCGGCTCGCTGCCCTCGGTCGCGGCGGAGACGCTGCGGGTCTTCGCGGCCTGCGCGTCCGACAGCAGCTGGACGGCGCCCACATCGGTCGTCGCCGCCGCCTGAAGCGGCGCCGTACGGGTCGCGCCCGCCGACTGCACGCCCGGCACTGCTCGTATCTGCGCGGCGAACGTCGGGTTCGCCGAGTGCACGACGATCACACCGATCCTGTCGTGCGTGGTCACGACCGTGCCGCCGGCCTTGGCGATGGCCTTCTTCACCGACCCGATCGTGCGGTGGTCCACCTTCGTGTTGACGACGTACGTCAGGGTGCCGGCCTCGGCGGCCTGCGAGGCGGAGGCCGCGTTCGGGGCCGCCGTGGCCGCCGCCGGCAGGAAGCCGAGGGAGGCGGTCAGCGACAGCACGACGGGCACCGCGAGAGCGAGACGGCGTCTGGAAGGCAGATGAGCCATGGGGTCTCCACATCATCCGGAAACGGAACCGGCCCGAGACACAGGTGGTGCTCGGGCAGGTACATGACGAGTAGTGCAGGCTCGAAGCTATCTCCCGAGGTCCGTGGCCAGCAATGACTTCCGAGAACGAGTTTCGAAAGAACCCGAACGAGTTGAACCGGGTCATGCGTGGCGCCGTGACGTTGAACAAGGAGCCCGAGCACGATCGAGCCCCCTGGATTCCAGCCACCCGCAACACGAGGAGACTCCGTGGCCACCGAGACACCGCCCCCCTCGGATACCCAAGCCCAACTCCCCTCCACCGAGGAGTTCCTCGCGGTGCAGGAGAGTGCGGAGTTCGGTGAACTGCGCCGCTCCTACCGCTCCTTCGCCTTTCCGCTGACCGTCGGCTTCATCACCTGGTACCTGCTCTACGTACTGCTGTCCATCTACGCCGGCGGCTTCATGGGCACCAAGCTCTTCGGCAACATCAACGTCGCCCTCGTCCTCGGCGTCGCCCAGTTCGTCACCACGTTCCTCATCGCCTGGTGGTACGCGCGGCACGCCGCCGCCAAGCTCGACCCGCAGGCCGAGGCGATCAAGTCCCGCATGGAGGGCGACGCATGATCCTCGCACAGCAGACCGTCCTGGCCGCCAACGAGGCCAGCGAGCACAGAGGGCTGATCATCAGCCTGTTCGCGGCCTTCGTCATCGCCACCCTCTTCATCACCATCTGGGCCGGCCGCCAGACCAAGGACGCCGCCGACTTCTACGCCGGCGGACGGCAGTTCACCGGCTTCCAGAACGGCCTCGCCATCTCCGGCGACTACATGTCCGCCGCGTCCTTCCTCGGCATCGCGGGCGCCATCGCGCTCTCCGGCTACGACGGCTTCCTGTACTCCATCGGCTTCCTGGTCGCCTGGCTCATCGCCCTGCTCCTGGTCGCCGAACCCCTGCGCAACTCCGGTCGCTACACCATGGGCGACGTCCTCGCCTACCGCATGCGCCAGCGACCGGTCCGCACGGCGGCAGGTACCTCCACCATCGTGGTGTCGATCTTCTACCTGCTGGCCCAGATGGCCGGCGCCGGTGTCCTGGTCTCCCTGCTGCTCGGCATCACCAGCGACGCCGGCAAGATCGGCATCGTCGCCCTGGTCGGCGTCCTGATGATCGTGTACGTCAGCATCGGCGGCATGAAGGGCACCACCTGGGTGCAGATGGTCAAGGCCGTGCTGCTCATGACCGGCGCCCTGCTGCTGACCTTCCTGGTCCTGCTGAAGTTCGACTTCAACATCTCCTCGCTGCTCGGCGCCGCCGCCGACCAGAGCGGCAAGGGCTCGGCCTTCCTGGAGCCCGGCCTGAAGTACGGCGTCGACAACATGACCAAGCTGGACTTCATCTCCCTGAGCATCGCCCTGGTCCTCGGCACCGCGGGTCTGCCGCACATCCTGATCCGCTTCTACACGGTGCCCACCGCCAAGGCCGCCCGTAAGTCGGTCATCTGGGCCATCGGCCTCATCGGCTCCTTCTACCTGATGACCCTGGCGCTCGGCTTCGGCGCCGCCGCACTCATCACTCCCAAGGAGATCACCGACTCCAACCCCGCGGGCAACACGGCCGCCCCGCTGCTCGCCCTGCACCTGGGCGGCGTCGACTCCACCTGGGGCGCCATCCTGCTCGCCACCATCTCGGCGGTCGCCTTCGCCACGATCCTCGCGGTCGTCGCGGGCCTGACGCTGGCCTCGTCCTCCTCCTTCGCCCACGACATCTACGCGAACGTCATCAGGAGGGGCCAGGCCACCGAGAAGGAGGAGGTGCGCGCGGCCCGCTGGTCGACCGTCGGCATCGGCGCGGTCTCCATCGTCCTGGGCGCCCTGGCCCGCGACATCAACGTCGCCGGACTGGTGGCCCTCGCCTTCGCGGTCGCCGCCTCCGCCAACCTCCCGACCATCATCTACAGCCTCTTCTGGAAGCGGTTCACCACCCAGGGCGCCCTGTGGTCGATCTACGGCGGCCTGATCAGCGCGGTCGGCCTGGTGCTGTTCTCGCCGGTGGTGTCGGGCAAGCCGTCGTCGATGTTCCCGGACGTCGACTTCCACTGGTTCCCCATGAGCAACCCCGGCATCATCTCCATCCCCGTCGGCTTCCTGCTGGGCATCGTCGGCACCCTGCTGTCGAAGGAGAAGCCCGACACCGGCAAGTACGCCGAGCTGGAGGTCCGGTCCCTGACCGGCACCGGCGCGCACTGAGTACCGCTGGGCACTACCCGACGCGGCCGGTCGTAGCTCCCTACGACCGGCCGCGTCCGGCGTCGTGGGATCCGGCCGGTGTCGATGTCAGTGCGATCACGTAGTCTCGCTAGTGGTACGGGACGACTGAGGCACCATGTGATCCGCGACGAGGGAGGGGGCCACGTGCTCATCGACACCTACGGCCGGGTGGCCACCGACCTGAGGGTCTCGCTGACCGACCGCTGCAATCTGCGGTGCACCTACTGCATGCCCGAGGAGGGCCTGCAGTGGCTGGCCAAGCCGGATCTGCTCACGGACGACGAGATCGTCCGCCTGATCGACATAGCGGTGCGGACCCTGGGTATCGAGGAGGTGCGCTTCACCGGCGGCGAGCCCCTGCTGCGCCCCGGCCTGGTCGGCATCGTCGAGCGCGTCGCGGCCCTCGCACCCCGCCCCAAGATGTCCCTCACGACCAACGGCATCGGCCTCCGGCGCACCGCCCCGGCCCTCAAGGCGGCGGGCCTGGACCGGGTCAACGTCTCCCTCGACACCCTCCGCCCGGACGTCTTCAAGGCCCTCACCCGCCGCGACCGCCACCAGGACGTCCTGGAGGGCCTGTACGCGGCCCGCGAGGCCGGCCTGACCCCCGTCAAGGTCAACTCGGTCCTGATGCCCGGGCTGAACGGGGACGAGGCCCCCGACCTCCTGGCCTGGGCGGTGGAGCACGACTACGAACTGCGCTTCATCGAGCAGATGCCCCTGGACGCCCAGCACGGCTGGAAGCGCGACGGCATGATCACTGCCGGGGACATCCTGACCTCCCTGCGCACCCGCTTCGAGCTGACCCCGGAGGGCGAGGAGAAGCGCGGCTCGGCCCCGGCGGAGCGCTGGCTGGTCGACGGCGGCCCCCATGTGGTCGGCGTCATCGCCTCGGTCACCCGCCCGTTCTGCTCGGCCTGCGACCGCACCCGCCTCACCGCCGACGGCCAGATCCGCACCTGCCTGTTCGCCCGCGAGGAGACCGACCTGCGCGCCGCGCTGCGCTCGGGCGCGCCGGACGAGGAGATCGCCCGCATCTGGCGTCTGGCGATGTGGGGCAAGAAGGCGGGGGCGGGCCTGGACGACCCGACGTTCGTCCAGCCGGACCGGCCGATGTCGGCCATCGGCGGCTAGGACTCTTCGGGACTCCGCCAGTCCTCGAACTTCACCACGTCCTTCAGGAAGCCGCGCACCCCGAGGAACTGCGACAGATGCTCCCGGTGCTCCTCGCACGCGAGCCACGTCTTGCGTCGCTCCGGCGTGTGGATCTTCGGGTTGTTCCAGGCCAGCACCCACACGGCGGCGGTGCGGCACCCCTTGGCGGAACAGATCGGCGTCTCGTCACTCACAGCTGGGTCCCACGACTTCCGTGCGCAAAAAGGCGACGCCGAGCAGCCACGGGGGGAGCTGCCCGGCGTCGGTCCGTCGCTCCGACGGGGGATGCGGAGCGCGTACGCAGTATGTCACGGCCAACCGCCCGTAGGGACATGAACGACAGGATTGATCTTGAGCTTCTTTTGAGCTTGGCGTACCGCACCCTCACGTCCGCCGCTCGCCCGAATCGCCCACCGCGTCCTCCGGGACGGATTCCGCGTACGGCGACCCCTCCGCCCTCGGCGGCATGATCATCGGCGGTGTCGGCGCCGTCACGAACGTCGACGGCAGCGAGGGCACGTTCTCCCGCCCGGCGTTGGCGATCACCACGGCGATGTACGGCAACACCGCGCCCAACACCAGTGCGACCACGGCGACGTGCCGTTCCACGTTCCACAGCACGGCCGCGAGGACCACCGACAGCGTACGGATCGTCATCGAGATGACGTACCGCCGCTGCCGCCCGCGTACGTCCTCCTGCAGTCCCTGCCGGGCTCCGGTGATCCGGAACACCTCGGCACTGCCCCCGCCAGCCAGCTTCCGCATCACATTCCACCGTCCGCCCGTGCCGCATTTCCCCGGACTTCCCACGTTACGCCGCGCCTGCGCCGCCTTCGAGACCGGGTCGGCCCACCGCGGGTGATCCCGCTGCGCCGTACCGCGTACGGCCGTGCCCGGCATGCGGCGTAGCGCACCCGGCACCACACTGAGGGCAATGCTCAGGTAGATCCGTACGAGGAGGCGGCCATGGGCTGGTTGTGGGCGATCATCGTGGGATTCGTGCTGGGCCTCCTCGCCAAGGCGATCATCCCCGGCAAGCAGCACACCCCCCTGTGGCTGACCACGATCTTCGGCATGCTGGGCGCGATCGCCGGCAACGCGATCGCCCGCGCCGCCGGCGTCGACGAAACCCCGGGCATCGACTGGAGCCGCCACGCCTTCCAGCTCATCGCGGCCGTGATCATCGTGGGCGTGGGCGACATGCTGTACATGGCGACGCTGGGCAAGAGGAAGCAACGGGCGTGAGCCCGTTGCTTCCAGGGGGCGCTTACGCCCCCGTCACCTCAACGGCGGCGAGGTTCTTCTTCCCCCGCCGCAGCACCAGCCACCGCCCCTGCAGCAGATCCTCCCGGGACGGCACCGCGTCCTCCGCGACAACCTTCACGTTGTTCACGTACGCCCCGCCCTCCTTCACCGTCCGCCGCGCAGCCGACTTGCTCGCGACAAGACCGACCTCCGCGAACAGATCCACGACCGGCGCCAGCTCCGCGACCTGGACGTGCGGCACCTCGGACAGCGCCGCGGCCAGCGTCTTCTCGTCCAGCTCGGCCAGCTCGCCCTGCCCGAAGAGCGCCTTGGACGCGGCGATCACAGCGGCGGTCTGCTCGGCCCCGTGGACGAGCGTCGTCAGCTCCTCGGCCAGCGCCCGCTGCGCGGCCCGCGCCTGCGGCCGCTCCTCCGTCTGCTTCTCCAGCTCCTCCAGCTCCTCGCGGGACCTGAAGGACAGGATCCGCATGTACGTCGAGATGTCCCGGTCGTCCACGTTCAGCCAGAACTGGTAGAACGCGTACGGCGTCGTCATCTCCGGGTCGAGCCAGACGGCGCCGCCCTCGGTCTTGCCGAACTTGGTGCCGTCCGCCTTGGTCATCAGCGGCGTGGCCAGCGCGTGCACGCTCGCGTGCGGCTCCAGCTTGTGGATCAGGTCGAGACCGGCCGTGAGATTGCCCCACTGGTCGCTGCCGCCCTGCTGGAGCATGCAGCCGTACCGCCGGTACAGCTGCAGGAAGTCCATGCCCTGCAGGATCTGGTAGCTGAACTCGGTGTAGCTGATGCCCTGGTCGGACTCCAGACGGCGGGCCACCGAGTCTTTCGTCAGCATCTTGTTGACGCGGAAGTGCTTGCCGATGTCCCGCAGGAACTCGATCGCGGACAGCCCGGCGGTCCAGTCGAGGTTGTTGACCATCACGGCCGCGTTCTCGCCCTCGAAGGACAGGAACGGCTCGATCTGGGCGCGCAGCTTGCCGACCCAGCCGGCGACCGTCTCCGGGTCGTTCAGCGTGCGCTCCGCCGTCGGGCGGGGGTCGCCGATCAGGCCGGTCGCGCCGCCGACCAGCGCCAGCGGCCGGTGGCCGGCCTGCTGGAGCCGGCGCACGGTGAGCACCTGGACCAGATGCCCGACGTGCAGGGACGGCGCGGTCGGGTCGAAACCGCAATAGAACGTGACGGGACCGTCCGCGAGCGCCTTGCGCAAAGCGTCCTCGTCGGTGGACAGGGCGAACAGGCCCCGCCACTTCAGCTCGTCGACGATGTCCGTCACGGTTCTCATGTCTCCTTGAGTGGGCTCGTGGTCATGGATCAGACTGGAGCGGTCTCGCAATCAGGTACGAGGTTATACGCCCTGACTGACAGAGCTCATATTGAAGTCCGGCACCCGCAGCGCGGGCATCGCGGCCCTGGTGAACCAGTCGCTCCACTCCCGCGGCAGCGTCTTCTCCGTACGCCCCGCCTCGGTGGCCCGCCCCAGCAGATCCACCGGCGACTCGTTGAACCGGAAGTTGTTCACCTCGCCCGTGACCTCGCCGTTCTCCACCAGGTACACCCCGTCCCGGGTCAGCCCGGTCAGCAGCAGCGTGGCCGGGTCGACCTCGCGGATGTACCACAGGCAGGTCAGCAGCAGCCCGCGCTCAGTGCTCGCGACCATCTCCTCCAGGGAGCGGTCGTCGCCGCCGTCCAGGACGAGGTTGCCGAGCGACGGCGCCAGCGGCAGTCCGGTCAGCCCGGCGCTGAACCGGCTGGTGATCAGGTTCTTCACCGCACCGTCGCCGATCCACTCCGTGGTCCCCACGGGCAGCCCGTTGTCGAACACCGACTGGTCGCCCCCGGAGGAGTGCGCGATCACGAACGGCGCCGACTCCAGCCCCGGCTCGTTCGGGTCGCTGCGCAGGCTCAGCGGCAGGTCGGTCAGCTTCTCGCCCAGGCGCGTACCGCCGCCCGGCTTGGAGAACACCGTGCGCCCCTCGGCCGCGTCCCGGCCCGACGCCGACCACATCTGGTAGATCAGCAGGTCCGCCACGGCCGTCGGCGGCAACAGCGTCTCGTACCGGCCGGCGGGCAGCTCGACCCGCCGCTTCGCCCAGCCCAGCCGCACGGCCAGCTCGGCGTCCAGCGCCGCCGGGTCGACGTCCTTGAAGTCACGCGTCGAGCGCCCCGCCCACGCCGACCGGGTGCGGTCCGGCGACTTGGCGTTGATCTCCAGCGTGCCGTTCGGCTGGTCGTGCCGCAGCCGCAGCCCCGACGACGTACCCAGGTACGTCGAGACCAACTCGTGGTTGGCGAAGCCGTACAGCTCCCGACCGCCGGCACGCGCGCGTGCGAACGCCTCACCCAGGGCGGGCGCGAAGTCGGCGAACACGGCCGAGGAGGTCTCCACGGGCGGCTCGGCGAAGTCGGGGGACTGCGCCACGCCGGTCACCAGCGGCTGCGCGTCCTCGGCGGGCTGCGCACCGCGCGCGGCGGCCTCGGCGGCCCGCACCAGCGGCTCCAGCTCGTCGGCGGTCACGGCGGCCCGCGAGACCACCCCGGAGGCGGTGCCCTCCTTGCCGTCGACCGTCGCGACGACGGTGAGCGTACGCCCGCGCGTGACGCCGTTGGTGGTGAGCGCGTTGCCCGCCCAGCGCAGGTTGGCGGTCGACTGCTCGTCCGCGATGACGACACAGCCGTCGGCCCGGGACAGCTCCAGGGCCCGCTCGACGATCTCGTGCGGCTTGCTGATGCTGCTGGCGCTCATCGCCCGGCCTCCTGCGTGGTGTTGAGGATGTTCACGCCCTTGAAGAGGGCCGACGGGCAGCCGTGCGACACGGCCGCGACCTGACCGGGCTGGGCCTTGCCGCAGTTGAAGGCGCCCCCGAGGACGTATGTCTGCGGGCCGCCCACGGCCGCCATGGAGCCCCAGAAGTCGGTCGTCGTCGCCTGGTAGGCCACGTCCCGCAGCTGCCCGGTGATCCGCCCGTTCTCGATCCTGAAGAAGCGCTGCCCGGTGAACTGGAAGTTGTAGCGCTGCATGTCGATCGACCACGACCGGTCGCCGACGACGTAGATCCCGCGGTCCACGCCCCCGATCAGATCCTCGGTCGACATCCCGGCAGGATCCGGCCGGAGCGAGACGTTCGCCATGCGCTGCACGGGCACATGGGCGGGGGAGTCGGCGTAGGCGCACCCGTTGGAGCGGCCGAGCCCGGTCAGCTTCGCGATCCGCCGGTCCAGCTGGTAGCCCACCAGCGTGCCGTCCTTCACCAGGTCCCAGGACTGGGCCTCGACGCCCTCGTCGTCGTAGCCGATGGTCGCCAGGCCGTGCTCGGCGGTGCGGTCACCGGTGACGTTCATCAGCTCCGAGCCGTACTTCAGCAGGCCGAGCTGGTCGAAGGTGGCGAAGGAGGTGCCGGCGTAGGCGGCCTCGTAGCCGAGCGCCCGGTCCAGCTCGGTGGCGTGACCGATGGACTCGTGGATCGTCAGCCACAGGTTGGACGGGTCGACCACCAGGTCGTACAGCCCCGGCTCCACGCTCGGCGCGCGCATCTTCTCGGCGAGCAGCTCCGGGATCCGCTCCAGCTCCCCGTCCCAGTCCCAGCCGCTCCCGGTCAGGTACTCCCAGCCGCGCCCGACCGGCGGCGCGATGGTCCGCATCGAGTCGAACTCGCCGCTCGACGCGTCCACCGACACCGCCGTCAGCTGCGGATGCAGCCGCACCCGCTGCTGTGTCGTCACCGTCCCCGCCGTATCGGCGTAGAACTTGTTCTCGTGAACGGTCAGCAGCGAGGCATCGACATGATCGACCCCGGCCGCCGCCAGCAGCCCGTTGCTCCACTCCGCCAGCAGCGCCGTCTTCTCCTCGTCCGGCACGGTGAACGGATCGATCTCGTACGACGACACCCACGTCTTCTCGGAGTGCACCGGCTCCTCGGCCAGCTCCACCCGCTCATCGGACCCCGCAGCCCTGATGACCTGCGCGGACAGCTTCGCCATCGCCACCGCCTGCGAGGCGACCTTCGCGGCGGCGTCCATCGTCAGATCCACCCCCGAGGCGAACCCCCAGGTCCCGCCGTGGACGACCCGCACTGCGTACCCGAGGTCGGTCGTGTCCGACGAGCCGGCGGGCTTGGCGTCCCGCAGCCGCCAGGACGCACTGCGCACCCGCTCGAACCGGAAGTCCGCGTGCTCCGCCCCGAGCGCACGCGCGCGTGCGAGCGCGGCGTCGGCGAGGGCGCGTAGGGGGAGCGCCAGGAATGACTGATCGACTTCGTGGGGCACCGGTGGGATCCCTTCGGGGCGCTTGCCTGTGGTGACCTTCGGAGGCAGTGAATCACGTCTCACCCCGCGGACTCCCGGGAAAATCACGGGGTGTCCGAGGAGAGCGGACGGCCGGGCTGCGGTCCTCACCGCCGTACCCCGCGAAGAACGGGTGCCGACCAAGAATCCGCCCCCGCGAGCCCACTGCCGGGACACCGCGGGGCTCATCCCTCTCAAGGAGGGCGGCCCCTGGACCAGCTGGGACCTCACACCGACCCAGGCCGGTGGGCTTCGCACGCCTTCGTCTCCGCCGCCGACCGCGCCCTGCCGCCGTGGGACTCTCACAACCCTGGCGGGATCTGGCGTCCGGCATCGCGGCCCTCGCCGAGTCCGTCGAGGTCGCGCGGACGACCGGCGCCAAGTGAGACGTCATCCGCTCCGGTGCCCCCGAGAGATTCCCCGGCACCCTCAACTCCCGCGACACTACGGTGAGTCCATGTCCAGCAAGCGCCGTACGACCGGCAAGAGCCAGAAGTCCCGCAAGACCGGGCGGATCCCCGCCGATCGCGCGCTACCCGGAGGACCGTGAGGACCTGCTCCGCGAGGCCGCCGACGCGTGGAGCGCGGCGGGGGAGTACGACCGGGCGCTCGCCCTGTACGAGCGGCTCCTCGACCCGGACGACGGTGGTTGCGCGCAGCCGGACCTGGTGGACGCCTTCCGGATCAACGCGCTGTGGGACGCCGGAGGGGAGGAGGAGGCCCGCGCGGCTGCCCTCGCGTTCCGTGGGCCGCATCCCCGGGACGCGAGCGCGTGGAACTTCGTCGGCGAGGCATTCGAGTCGCACGACGAGGAGGCCGCGGCAGAGTGGTACACGGCCGACATCACGCACGTCCTGGGGGCCGGGATCCAGGTCACGGCCGACGCGGTCGAGGCGTCGCCGGACCACTTCGACCCGGAGATGCTCGTCATCGCCCGCCACCGGGCCCGCCGCCTGACCGGTGCCGTGCACGACGACTGGGACGACGTGGCCGACGAACTCCACGCGCGGCGCCGGTCGGGCCTGCCCGGAGAGGGACGACCGCTCGACGAGGCACACGACCCGATCCGCCTGAGGCGGATGCGCGACGGGGGGTCCGAACTCGCGAAAGCGGTGAGTCCCCCGATATGCCCGCTGCCGGTCCCGCTGTGCGGCCGAACTGGCCCGCAGGGGCGAGGCGACCGACTGGCCGCCACCCCGCAATGGAACGTGCTGGTGCGGCTCGCAGCGGAAGTACAAGAAGTGCTGCGGGAGTCCCACGTTCGTGTGAACGCCGGGGTGGAGTGAGGGAGCTCGCCAGCCTCCTCGCGGAGCGCGAGGAGAGATACCGGTGATCTACATGCCCTCGCGGCCAACGTGCCCGCCCACGCACCCCGGAATGACGGACTGAGCCTGCCGGGCACGTGCCCGCGAAGGGTGCCGCCTGTGGAAACCCTACAGACAGCACCCCTTCGCCCTGTCACCCCCGGCTTCGGCGACCGATACCGCGGACCGATAGGTTTCGAGAGAAGCCGCCTGCCATCCAGGTGTTCGGGCGGGTGTGTCAGACCCCTATCGAAAGGGTGATCCGTTGAGCCGCTCGGTTCTCGTCACCGGAGGCAACCGGGGCATCGGCCTCGCCATCGCCCGCGCATTCGCCGACGCCGGCGACAAGGTCGCGATCACGTACCGCTCGGGTGAGCCGCCGGCCGGCTTCCTCGCGGTCAAGTGCGACATCACCGACCCCGAGCAGGTGGAGCAGGCATACAAAGAGATCGAGGCCGAGCACGGCCCGGTCGAGGTCCTGATCGCCAACGCCGGCGTCACCAAGGACCAGTTGCTGATGCGCATGTCCGAGGAGGACTTCACCTCGGTCCTCGACACCAACCTCACCGGCACCTTCCGGGTCGTCAAGCGCGCCAACCGCGGCATGCTGCGCGCCAAGAAGGGCCGCGTCGTGCTCATCTCGTCGGTCGTCGGCCTGTACGGCTCCCCGGGGCAGGCCAACTACGCCGCATCCAAGGCCGGCCTGGTCGGCTTCGCGCGCTCCCTCGCCCGTGAGCTGGGCTCGCGCAACATCACCTTCAACGTCGTCGCACCCGGCTTCGTCGACACCGACATGACCAAGGCGCTCACGGACGAGCAGCGCGCGAACATCCTCGCGGGTGTGCCACTCGGCCGGTACGCGCAGCCGGAGGAGATCGCCGCGACGGTGCGGTTCCTCGCCTCGGACGACGCCTCGTACATCACTGGAGCCGTCATCCCCGTTGACGGCGGACTGGGAATGGGTCACTGATCACCATGAGCGGAATTCTCGAGGGCAAGCGCGTCCTGATCACCGGTGTGCTGATGGAGTCCTCCATCGCCTTCCACGCCGCCAAGCTGGCCCAGGAGCAGGGCGCCGAGATCATCCTGACCGCGTTCCCGCGGCCCACGCTGACCGAGCGCATCGCCAAGAAGCTGCCGAAGCCCACCAAGGTCATCGAGCTCGACGTCACCAACGACGAGCACCTGGGCCGGCTGGCCGACCTGGTCGGCGAGGAACTCGGCGGTCTCGACGGCGTCGTCCACTCCATCGGCTTCGCGCCGCAGGACGCCCTCGGCGGCAACTTCCTCAACACGCCGTTCGAGTCGGTCGCCACGGCCATGCACGTCTCGGCGTACTCCCTGAAGTCGCTCACGATGGCCTGCCTGCCCCTGATGCAGAACGGCGGCTCGGTCGTCGGCCTCACCTTCGACGCCCAGTACGCCTGGCCGCAGTACGACTGGATGGGCCCTGCCAAGGCCGCCCTGGAGGCCACCAGCCGTTACATGGCACGTGACCTGGGCAAGCAGAACATCCGCTGCAACCTGATCTCCGCGGGCCCGATCGGCTCCATGGCCGCGAAGTCCATCCCGGGCTTCGGTGAGCTGGCGTCGGTGTGGGACACCCGCTCCCCGCTGGAGTGGGACCTGAAGGACCCGGAGCCCGCCGGCCGCGGCATCGTCGCCCTGCTGAGCGACTGGTTCCCGAAGACCACGGGCGAGATCATCCACGTCGACGGCGGGCTGCACGCCATCGGCGCCTGATTTCCCCACCTACGACGGTGACGCCCCGTTCCCCGCAGCGCGCGGGGGCGGGGCGTCACCCGTTCGGCCCCTTCGGCCGGGCGGTGACCAGGGCCGACGCGCACGCTGGGAGGACCGCACCACCCCGCAGCCGTACGGCCGAGGAGGTCCCGTTGTGCGCCTGTTCCGCAGCCTGGCCCCAGTGACCCTCGCCGTAGCCCTCGTCCTGTCGCTGCCGTACGACGCGACGCCCCACGCGCGCGTGAAGGCGGCCGAGCCGTTCGGCTCGGAGTGCCGCACCCGGGTGCACGGTTCCCAGGTGATCGCCTTCTGCCACAACCCCTACGCCGACACCGACCGCGTCCAGCTGCACATCGAGTGCGCGCGCTGGTGGGACCTCGACACCGACAGCGTTCCCGTCGACGCGGGGCCCGCCGTGACCGTACGGCTCACCGGGCGCTGCTGGAAGGAGGTCGACTCGGCGTGGGTCAGCCACCAGAAGGCGTGAACCGCTCCGGCCGGCACAGAAACGGATAGCTGGCGGCCTCGGCCGCAGCCGTCTCCGCGTCACCCGCGCGGATCGCGTCGAGCAGCCGCGTGTGGTCCATGTGCGTCTCCGGCGTCAGCTCCCGGCCCACGTCCTCACGCAGCCAGTCCCGCCGCCGCAGCAGCGCGTCCAGCTGCCTGAGGTCCTTCTCCGTGCGTCGTACGGCGGCCAGCCCGGCCGCGCTCGACTCCAGCGCGGCGCACAGTTCGGCGATGTGCCGCGGGTCGGCGTCGGCGAACCGGCGGTGCATCACGCCCGTCAGCTCGCTGGTGGCCACGACGAATGTGCCGGAACCCTGCCGGATGTCCAGCAGACCGTTGTGCGTCGGCGCGCGGACGGCCTCACGGACCGTGTTACGGGCCACGCCCAGCTGCTCGACCAGCTCGGGCTCGGTCGGGATGCGTGAGCCGACCGGCCACTCGCCCGAGGTGATCTGCTTGCGCAGCTCGGCGACGACCTGCTCGGACAGCGCCGATCGGCGGGGATGCGTCAGAGCCATGCCACACCTCCGCACGGGCGGGCCCGGCAGGCGTCGCCCAGCCAGTGCCCATTTCGGCAGCTTCCCTCTCGGCAGGGCCCGCCTGTCCAGGACTCGCCTCTCCAGGGCCCGCCCCGGCAAGCGCCGCCCAGCCAGGACCCGCCTCTCCAGGACCCGGCCGTCCCGTTCCGTGTCAGCCGCAGTCGGACCGCCTGGGCGCTCGCCGTGTTCTTCGGACTTCAGGCCACCGCCGCCCACATCACCATGGGCTGGATGGCGCAGATCTTCCGCGACGCGGGCGTCCCCGCCGGCACGGCCGGGCTGCTGCTCGCCGTCACGATGGTGAGGGGTGGGCCCCTGGCGTTCGTCATCCCGCGCCTCGCCTCCCGGCTGCCCCGGCAGGGCCCGATCGTGCTCGCGATCGGCGCCTGCGGCCTCGCCGGATACGCCGGCCTGTACCTTGCGCCGGCCGGCGGCGCCTGGGCCTGGGCCGTGCTGATCGGTGTCGCCAACTGCGCCTTCCCGTTGGCACTGACCATGGTCGGGATGCGGGCCAGGACCGGCGCGGGCGTGGCCCAGCTGTCGGCCTTCGCGCAGAGCACCGGCTGTCTGATCTCGATCCCCGGCCCGCTCCTGGTGGGCGTGCTCCACCAGCACACCGGCGGCTGGGGAGTGCCGATCGCCCTCATGGCCGCGCTGATGATGCCGCAGATGGTCGTGGGCGTGCTGGCCGGCCGTGACCGGACGGTGGAGGACGAGGTCGCCGCCGCGCCCGCGGCCCGCTGACCCCCGGGGAACCGGCGGGGGAGTGAGGTGCGAGACTGGCCGTATGCCAGTGCTCGACCCGAATCCGCAGAACGGCCAGAAGAAGATGCTCGTCGTCTTCGGCGCGTTCCTCGCCATCTTCGTGATCATCGCAGTCATCGCGTCGATCGCCGCACCCTGAACCGACGCCCCACCCGCACCTGGCCGGCACCCGATGGTGGGGCTGGCCCCACCATCCCTTAGGGGGTGAGGGTCAGGGTCAAGTGGGTGGATCACCGGATGGGCCGACGGCCCCGGATTCCGTAACTTCGAGATATGGCCGCGAGACGCGGACCACGCACCCCTCGGAGATCAGCGGAGGCACCCATGCCGGCCTGTACGCACACGCGGCCCGACCCGGCGACCACGGGCGGCGTCGGGACCCGGCTGCCCTGGTGGGCCCTCGCCCTGCCGACCCTCGGCTTCGTCACCCTGCTCGTGCTGATACTCAACCCCGCCGACGCCCAGGCGGCCACCGGCGACCCTCTGATGGCCGACCTCTTCGAGCGGGTGCGGGAGCTGTTCGCGCGCTGAGCGCACAGGCCGCCGGACGCGCCCTTCCAGCCCCCGGGCCGCCGTGAAGTCGCATGTCAACTCCCTGCGCCCGGTGGCGTGTTTCATGCGAAGCTGGGAGCCATGAGCGTCGCAGAACCCCGCAGGATCGTCCTCTTCCGGCACGCCAAGGCGGACTGGCCACAGGTGACCGACCACGAGCGTCCGCTCGCCGAGCGCGGCCGCAAGGACGCCGCCGAGGCCGGCCGCAGGCTCGCCGACACCGGCATCCCGTTCGACCTGGCCCTGTGCTCCACCGCGACCCGCACCCGCGAGACCTGGAAGCTCGCCGTCCAGGAATTCCCGCAGCGGCCGAGGACCGTCTACGAGGAGCGGATCTACGAGGCATCACCGGGCGAACTGATCGCCCTGCTCAACGAGACCTCCGAAGACGCCCGGAACATCCTGCTCATCGGCCACAATCCGGGCGTGCACGGCCTCGCCGAAATCCTCTCCGGCACCTCCGAGGACGGCGCCGGCGAGCGGATGAGCCGCCGCGGCTTCCCCGCCGCCGCCTTCGCCGTGCTGTCCTTCGACGGCAGCTGGAAGAGTCTGGAGCCGGGCGTGGCCGTACTGCGCGACTACTGGGCCCCGACCGACTGACCCGCCGACCGACACCGCCGACCGACACCGGGCCCGGCACCGCGCACGGCGCCGGGCCCCCGCGTACGGAGATCCCGACGGCGAGCCGTCACTGACCGTCGAGCGTGTCCGCCGCCTCGACCTCTTCCCGCGTGATGCCCAGCAGATAGAGCACGGTGTCGAGGAAGGGCACGTTCACCGCGGTGTGCGCCGCCTCACGCACCACCGGCTTGGCATTGAAGGCGACCCCGAGACCGGCCGCGTTCAGCATGTCCAGATCGTTCGCGCCGTCGCCGATCGCCACCGTCTGCGACAGCGGTACGCCCGCCTCCGCGGCGAACCTGCGCAGCAGCCGCGCCTTGCCCGCGCGGTCCACGATCTCGCCGGTCACCCGGCCGGTCAGCTTGCCGTCGACGATCTCCAGCGTGTTGGCCTGGGCGAAGTCCAGCCCCAGCCGCTCCTTGAGGTCATCGGTGACCTGGGTGAAGCCGCCGGAGACGACACCCACCTGGTAGCCGAGGCGCTTCAGAGTGCGGATGAGGGTGCGGGCGCCGGGCGTCAGCCGCACCTCGGTGCGCACCTTCTCCACCACCGACGCGTCCAGCCCCGCCAGCAGCGCCACCCGCGCGTGCAGCGACTGCTCGAAGTCCAGCTCGCCGCGCATCGCGGCCGCAGTCACCTCCGCGACCTTGTCCTCGCAGCCGGCGTGCGCCGCGAAGAGCTCGATCACCTCGTCCTGGATGAGGGTCGAGTCGACGTCCATGACGACGAGCCGCTGAGCCCGGCGGTGCAGACCCGCCGCCACCACGGCGACATCGACACCGAGAGCGGCCGCGTCCAGGACCAGAGCCGTGCGCAGGGGCTCGGTCTCGACACCGGAGACGGCGAACTCCACCGCCGTGACCGGGTACTTGGCGAGCCGGAAGATACGGTCGATGTTGCCGCCCGCCTTCGCGATCTTCGCGGCGATGGCGGCGGTGGCCTCGGCGGTGAGGGGGTGCCCCAGCACGGTCACGAGTGACCGGCCGAGACCACGCGGACGGTTGTCACCCGTACCGGAGATGATCTCCGCCTGCATCCTCATCGACTCCGCCCAGCTGTGGACGGTCGACCGCAGCTCGCCCTCCAGACCGCGGGGCGGCTCGGTCACCAGCGCGCACAGGACCATCCGGCCCCGGGTGACGACCTGCTCGATGTCGACCACGTCGACGGAGTAGGCCGCGAGGGTGTCGAACAGGCCGGCCGTGATGCCCGGCCTGTCCTTGCCGAAGATCTTGACGAGGAGAGTGGGGACGTCGGAGGACGCAGTCTGCGAAGCACTCATGGTGTAACCACCGTATCCGGCACCTGGTGCCTCGCGCCGGTCAGGTCCGACTGGCGGACAGCGAACAGCGGACGAAGGGCAGGTGGCGGGGGGTTTACGGGTGGGGTGTGCGGTGGCCGGCGGCGACTCGCGAGCGTGGCCCGGCGTGGCCCATCCAGGGGCGCGGGGAACTGCGAGACCAGCCCCCACGCACCCGCACCCGGAGACCACCTGATCCACCCCTACTCCTCCGGCCTCCGAGGAGGCACCGGCGGTGGAGGCGGCGGGGGAGGTGGAGGCGGCGCTCCCATCCACCGAGCCATCGTCGGCGCACCGGACACATCACCCCCCGGCTGCACCGCCGGAGGCTCCGGCTCCCGGCGCAGTTCCTCCGGCAGCCGCAGATACGGATTGGTTCCGGGGTTCGGCGGCCGGTACGGCGCACCCGGCGCATACGGCCCGGGACTCCCGCCACCCACGTCGGCCCCCGTTCCCCCACCGCCAACGCCGTTCCCCCACGCCAACGCCGCCACCCGCACCCCCGCCGCCCCGCACACCCACGCCAACCCCGCCCCGGCGGCCCCAGCCCCGGCCCCCCACACGGCCCCCCACACCAACGCCAGGCCCAGATCCGCACGCAGCTCGATCCCCGCGCCGAACGCGTCGAAGCCCAGCACCGACAGCGAGGCGTTCACCGACACCTCCGCCAGCCACGCCAGCAGCGGCAGCGTCACCGCCGTCCCGATGCCCAGCCGCAGCGCACAGCGGCCCACGAAACCGAGGGCACCCCCGGCAAGAACCGGTGTCCGTGCCGCCGTCAGCACCCCCGCGAGCAGCACCATCAGGGCCGCGGCCACCGCCAACAGCCAGACCCGCCCGTCGAGTTCGGCCAGCCTGCTCAGCGTCACATCCTGTTCCGTGCCCGCGCTCAGCAGGTCGTCCAGCGGATCCGGCAGCACCCGGTACAGCACGCCGGTCGCCTGCCCGTCCCAGGGCACGAAGAGCCCCACGCCGACACCGAGCCACACGCCGTTCGGCGCGCCGAGCAGTGCCGCGCCCACGATCCGCTGCGGCTCGTCGTCACCGATCGCCGCGTAGGCGGCCGCCGCCAGCCCGGCCGCCACCGCCACCAGCGCCACGGTGACCAGGGCCGAGGCGACCGGCCGCACGACCCGGTGGACCGCCTCCCAGCCGCGCGGCAGCGGAGTGCGACGCGAGGCCAGCAGGGCGATCAGCAGGATCCCGGCCGACCAGCACAGCCCACCGAGCAGCGTGGGCACCGTGTCGACGCTGAAGCCGACCGCCGCCCGCGCGTCGATCAGATCGCCGATCCGGTCCGGCAACAGCCCGCCGACGTCACCGAGACCGGGAATCCCAAGGCCGCCCCCACCCCCGCCCGGCAGGTCGTCCAGGCCCAGGGAGCCGCCGTCGACGGTGATGACATCGTGTCCGGCCCACGCCAGCCCGCCCATGGTCGCCACGAACACCGCCACCACCGCGCCCGCCCGTGCGAGGAGTTCGGCCGGTTCGACGACAACTCCGGCCGAGCGCAGGGACCGTAGGAAGAACCACGACAACAGCAGCGCCCCGACCAGGCTCACTCCGAGTGGCGTGATCTCGATGGCGGTGGCCGCCTCCGCGCCCGTCAGACCGAACGCGGACACATCCCCCGAAGGCGACACCGAACCACCCGCCCCCAGGGCCACCACGGCCGCCGTCATCGGTCCGAGCGAGCCCGCCGCGTCCGCCTCCAGCAGATGCAGCCCCAGCGCCGCCGTCCCCGCCATCCCGATCAACGCCCAGCTCACCGCGGCGATCGCGGACAGCAGCACATCGCCCCACGGCACGCCCCTGCCGTGCTCCGGGCGCCTCGCGCCCTCGACACCCGTACCCGCACCCATGCAGACCCCCCGATCCGCCGCGCATGTCCCCCTCGCGTGCGTTTACCACTCTCCGGGCAGGTTTCAACCCCGTCAACGGAAACGGTGGATGCGTGTACGCGCCCTCTTCACAAGGCCCGACTTTCGGTCAGAGGGCCGCTACTGAAATAGTTCCTCCCGATGTTCGACATCCCTAGACTCCCTGTGATGGGGGTAACTCGGGGGACAACTCAGTGGGGCATGGAGTGCCGGAACTCGTACTGGAATTGAACGGACGCACCTGGACGCTCGATCCGTCCAGGTCATACACCCTCGGACGCGATCCGCAGGGAGACATCGTGCTCGACGACGCCAGGGTCTCCTGGCGTCACGCCACGGTCAGCTTCAACGGCCGTAGTTGGGTCATCGAGGACCACGGCAGCACCAACGGCACGTTCGCGCAGGGGCAGCGCATCCACCAGCTGGAGGTCGGCCCCGGCGCGGCCGTGCACCTGGGCAACGCGACCGACGGACCGCGTCTGAACCTCTCCGCCGCCGCCCAACCGCAGCAACAGCCGCAGCCGTACGCGGCACAGGGCGCCGCCTGGGGCCAACAGCCGCCCGCCCAGCAGGCACCTGCCCAGCACACGCCGCACCAGCAGGCCCCGCCGGCCGGCTGGCAGCAGCCGCAGCAGCCCGCCGGACACATCCCGCCGCAGCAGGGTGGCCCGGCCGAGCAGTACGCACAGAAGGTACCCGGCGTCGGCGCGGGGGCGCCGCCGGTCTACGGCGACCGCAGCCCCACCACGTTCCACCAGCTCGCGCTGGGCCGCGTGATGCGCATCGGTCGCGCCCTGGAGAACGACCTGGTCGTCTCCGACCTCCAGGTCTCCCGCAACCACGCCGAGTTCCGCTCGACGCCCGACGGTCGCATGGAGATCCGCGACCTGGGCTCGCACAACGGCACGTACGTCAACGGCCAGCCGATCCCCAAGGGCGGCGCCCAACTGCTCGGTCCGACCGACATCGTGGGCGTCGGCCACTCGACGTTCCGTATCGTCGGTGACCGGCTCGAGGAGTTCGTCGACACCGGTGAGGTGTCCTTCTCCGCCCGCCATCTGACCGTCACGGTCGACGGCGGCAAGCAGATCCTCAAGGACGTCTCCTTCGGCGTCCCGGAGAAGTCGCTGATCGCGGTCATCGGCCCGTCCGGCTCCGGCAAGTCGACGCTGCTGAAGGCGCTCACCGGCTACCGGCCCGCCGACCAGGGCGAGGTCCTGTACGACAACAGGAACCTGTACAAGCAGTTCGCCGAGCTGCGCCAGCGCATCGGTCTGGTCCCGCAGGACGACATCCTGCACAAGGAGCTGACCGTCAAGAAGGCCCTCAAGTACGCGGCCAAGCTGCGCTTCCCGGCCGACACCACGGCCGCCGAGCGCGACGCCCGCATCGACGAGGTGCTGCGTGAGCTGAAGCTGGACATCCACCGGGACAAGAAGGTCACCTCCCTCTCCGGCGGCCAGCGCAAGCGTGTCTCGGTGGCCCTGGAGCTGCTGACCAAGCCGTCGCTGATCTTCCTCGACGAGCCGACGTCGGGCCTCGACCCGGGCATGGACCGCGATGTCATGCAGCTGCTGCGCGGCCTCGCCGACGACGGCCGTACGGTCCTCGTCGTCACCCACTCCGTCGCCGAGCTGGCGCTGTGCGACAAGCTCCTGGTGATGGCGCCGGGCGGTTCGGTCGCCTACTTCGGCCCGCCGGAGGAGGCGCTGAACTTCTTCGGCTACGACACCTGGGCCGATGTCTTCTCCGCCTTCGAGAACTACCGCGACTACGACTGGGCGGGCCGCTGGAAGGGCTCGCAGCACTACCAGATGTACGCCGCGGACATCGACGCGGTGGCGCCGCAGTCCGTACAGATCCCGCCGATGCAGGCGATGCGGCCGCCGAAGCCCCAGGGCTGGATGTCGCAGTTCATGACCCTGGTGCGCCGCTACGTCTCGGTGATCGTCTCCGACAAGGGCTTCCTCGCCCTGATGGTGATCCTGCCGGGCGTCCTCGGAGCGGTCAGCCTGCTGATCGACTCGGGCAAGGGCCTGCTGCCCAACCCGCCCAACGCGCAGACCGGCCGGATCATCCCGAACGGCACGGCCACCACCGTGCTGCTGATCCTCGCGGTCGGCGCCTGCTTCGCGGGTGCCGCCAACTCCGTCCGTGAGCTGATCAAGGAACGGGTCATCTACGAGCGGGAGCGCGCCACCGGCCTGTCGCGCTCGGCGTACCTGATGTCGAAGGTGTTCGTGCTCGGCATGATCACCGTCGCGCAGGGCCTGATGGTCGGCGTCATCGGCTTCTCCAGCCGGGAGATCCCCGAGGAGGGCCTGGTCCTCGGCGAGCTCACGCTCGTCGAGCTCTCGCTGCCGATCATGGCGTTGGGCTTCACCTCGATGATGTTCGGCCTGATCATCTCCTCGCTGGTGAAGACGGCCGAGAAGACCATGCCGCTGCTGGTCATGTTCGCGATCGTCCAGGTGGTCTTCACCGGCTGCCTCTTCACCCTGAACGGTTCGATCGGCGTCAACGAGTTCTCGTACTTGATGCCGTCGCGCTGGGCGGTGGCCGCCGCGGGCGCCACGCTGGACTTCAACAAGATCAGCCCGCCCGGTGAGGGCGACAGCACCGACCCCCTGTGGGACCACTCCGTCGGCGCCTGGAGCCTGGACATGGCCGCCCTGATCGCCCTCGGCGTGATCTGCGGCTTCTTCGTCTCCCGCTTCCTGCGCCGCCACGAGCCCGAGGTCATGCGCAAGTAGCAGGGCAGGTGGCGGAGTCCGTACGACCCGAAGGGCGGCCCCCGGTCAGGTGGGGGCCGCCCTTCGGCGTGTGAGCGTGCCCGTGGTGGGCTCAGTACGCGCTGTTCACGTTGTCCATGGAGCCGTACCGGTCGGCCGCGTAGTTGCACGCGGCGGTGATGTTGGCGACCGGGTCGTAGATGTTCCAGGACGTGCCCGGCACGTGGTACGCGTTGAAGGTCGGCTGGATGACCTGCAGCAGGCCCTTCGACGGGACGCCGTTGATGGCGTTGATGTCCCAGTTGTTGATGGCCATCGGGTTGCCGGAGGACTCCCGCATGATGTTGCGGTGGATGCCGTTGTAGCTGCCCGGGATGCCGTGCTTCTTCATGATGTCGAGCGACTCACGGATCCAGCCGTCCAGGTTGTTGGCGTACGTCTTGGCGACGACCGGCTTGACCTGGGTGCGCGGCGCGGAGCGGCTGGCGGCCGCCTTGGCCTTGCGGGCGGTTTCGGCCTTCTTCCTGGCCTCCGCGGCCTTCTTCGCGGCGGCCTTCTTGGCGGCCTCGGCGGCGGCCTTCTTGGCGGCCTCGGCCTTCTTGGCGGCCTCGGCCTTCTTCTTGGCGTCGGCGGCCTTCTTCGCAGCGTCCGCCTCGGCCTTCTTCGCAGCGTCCGCCGCGGCCTTCTTCCTGGCCTCGATGGCCTCGACCTTGACACTGGCGGCGGCGAGTCGGTCCGTCACGCTGGGCTTGACATCCTCGATCTGCTCGGAGCTGTACGCCACGCGGCTCGCGGCAGCGGCCTCGCTGGTGGTCGTCTGCGCGTCGGCCGGCACCACGGAGAAGGCGAGGGCGGCGGCACCGAGGGTGGCGACACCGGCGATCGCGATCTTGTGAGTGTTCTTGGGCATGGCGAATGGACCTCTTCGAATAGCGCGGAGGTCGCTCCGGTGTCCGAGCGGACGGGGTGCTTTCGGCACGAACGCCGCGGGCTGCAACCCGCGGTGCTGAGCGACGGCAGCCATTCTTAGCGGCCGCAAAATGGCCAGGCAAAGATGTGACCTACGATCCCGGATAGTGGAGCGGAGGAGGGCAAAACGGGACAGACCATTCCGTCTGTCCCGTTCACATGGGGCGGCTTTGTCTCCTATTGACCCTCGTAGGTGATCTGCGCCCTATGTGCGGGCTCACATCGGCGACGCAGCAGCCTCACAATGAGTTGCCGGAGCAACGCTGTGTGTGAGCCTTCCGGACAGCAACACGGAGGGGCAGCCTCTCCTACCGTCCAGCAGATGACGGTCCAGCCACTCCAGGGGCTCCGTGCCCAGCACCGCCGCGTTGTTCACACGTCCCGTACGACATGAGCACCCGCGTCGTCTCCTTGAGCCGGCCGGCGTTCCTGGCACCGAGCACCAGATCCCAGCCGTCGGCGGCCGGCGCCCGGCGAGCGCCCGACCCAGTCCCTTCCACGCGCGTGATGGCACAGCCAGGCGGACCTTCGGCCTAGGTCCCCGGGCCGAGTACGAGGCGGTCACAGGGCCGATCCGCGCTGTCACAGCACGCCGGTACGGTGAGGACATGAGTCAAGGTCCCCGGTCCGGCCTCGCCGCGGTGAGCTCCGCGCTGCTGGCCATGAGCCGGCATCTGGAGGTGCGCGACGTCCTCAAGACGATCGTCGCCTCCGCGCGCGAGCTGCTCGACGCGCAGTACGCCGCCCTGGGCGTCCCCGACGACCACGGCGGCTTCGCGCAGTTCGTCGTCGACGGCGTCAGCGAGGACCGGTGGCACGCCATCGGCCCCCTGCCCCGCCAGCACGGCATCCTCGCCGCGATGCTGCACCAGGCCAAGCCGGAGCGCCTCGCCGATGTGCGCAAGGACCCGCGCTTCGAGGGCTGGCCGGCCGCCCACCCCGAGATGTCCGACTTCCTGGGCCTGCCCATCCGCGACGGCGAGGAGATCATCGGCGCGCTGTTCCTCGCCAACAAGAACTGCGGGAAGCCGGAGGGCGCGTGCGGCTTCACCGAGGAGGACGAGCAACTGCTCTCCATCCTCGGCCAGCACGCCGCGATCGCCCTCACCAACGCCCGTCTCTACGAGCGCAGCCGCGAACTGACGATCGCCGAGGAGCGCTCCCGCCTGGCCCATGAACTGCACGACGCGGTGAGCCAGAAGCTGTTCTCCCTGCGCCTGACCGCCCAGGCCGCCGCGGCCCTCGTCGACCGCGACCCGTCCCGCGCCAAGGGCGAGCTCCAGCAGGTCGCCGCGCTCGCCGCCGAGGCCGCCGACGAACTGCGCGCCGCCGTCGTCGAGCTGCGCCCCGCCGCCCTCGACGAGGACGGCCTCGTCGCGACCCTGCGCACCCAGGTCCAGGTCCTCGACCGCGCCCACACCGCGCGCGTCTCCTTCATCAGCCGGGGCGTGCGCGCCCTGCCCGCGGCTCAGGAGGAGGCCCTGCTGCGCGTCGCCCAGGAGGCTCTGCACAACGCCCTGCGCCACTCCGGCGCCTCCCGCGTCGACGTCACCCTCGACAAGCGCGGCCCGGGCGCCGTCCTACGGGTCACGGACGACGGCAGCGGCTTCGACCCGCAGGCGATACGACGCGCAGGACGCCACCTCGGCCTGGTCTCCATGCGGGACCGCGCGAGCGGGGTCGGCGGCGGTCTGACGGTGGAGTCGGCGCCCGGCAAGGGCACCACGATCGAGATGGAGGTCCCCGGTGGGTGACGCAATCAAGGTGCTGCTCGTCGACGACCACCAGGTCGTCCGCCGGGGCCTGCGCACCTTCCTGGAGGTGCAGGACGACATCGAGGTCGTCGGCGAGGGCGCCGACGGCGCCGAGGGCGTCGCCCGCGCCGAGGAGCTGAAGCCCGACGTCGTCCTCATGGACGTCAGGATGCCTGGCCTGGACGGAGTGGACGCCCTGCGCCGGCTCCGCGAACTCGACAACCCCGCGCGCGTGCTGATCGTCACCAGCTTCACCGAACAGCGCACCGTGATCCCGGCCCTCCGCGCCGGCGCCGCCGGGTACGTCTACAAGGACGTCGACCCCGACGCGCTCGCCGCCGCCATCCGCTCGGTGCACGCCGGCCACGTCCTGCTCCAACCCGAGGTCGCGTCCGCCCTGCTGTCGCAGGAGGACACCAACGGCGGCCAGGGCAGGGGCGGCTCACTCACGGAGCGGGAGCGGGAGGTGCTGGGCCTGATCGCCGACGGCCGCTCCAACCGAGAGATCGCCCGGGCCCTGGTGCTGTCCGAGAAGACCGTCAAGACGCATGTGTCGAACATCCTGATGAAACTCGATCTCGCGGACCGTACCCAGGCCGCCCTGTGGGCCGTACGCCATAGTGTGAGTGGCTGAACGGCAACTCGGAGCGTTCACTTCCGAACCGAGATTCATCCCGTCGTGGGAATGTCCTCCCGGACGGCGCAACTTCGGCCGGTCGGCGCCGTTCTCCAGTGCGTACCGCGGCACCCGCCGCGGCGATCCACAAGGAGGGCTTGGACAGTGAAGAACCTGAAGAAGGCAGCGGCCGTGACGATGGTGGCCGGTGGTCTGGTGGCCGCCGGAGCCGGCATGGCCTCCGCCACCGACGGCGCGTGGGCCGGCGGTGAGGCCCAGGGTTCTCCGGGTGTCGTCTCGGGCAACGTCATCCAGGCCCCGGTGCACCTCCCGGTGAACGCGGTCGGCAACAGCGTCAACGTGGTCGGCGTGCTGAACCCCGCCTTCGGCAACCTGGGCCTGAACAACTGACGTTCCTCGCGGACGCCGCAGCGGCGCCCCGCCGGCCTCCCGGTCGACCACCGGGAGGCCGCTTTGTTTGTTTGTCGCTCCAACGATCCCGAGCGGGCAGTCTCATGCCGTCTGCGGGCAGTCGGTGGCTGGTCGCGCAGCTCCCCGCGGCCCCTCGGTACGACCCCACCCAGCTGCGGTCAGTGGTGCCGCTGGCTCACGTCACCGCGCCCCCCGCTCCCGCTCCTCCACGTACGCGTTGTACGCAGCGACCTGCGCCCGCCGGGCCGTCCGCTCGACAGGCCGCAACGCAGCCCCTCGAGCCGCCATCTCCGACGCGCTCACCGCACCCCCATGCCCGTTCTCGTACGCCAGCGAGATCAACACCCCCACCCGCTGCGCCAGCTCCAGCACCCGCACCGCCCGCGGCGGATACCCCGGCGCCAACACCTCCCGGCCCCGCTCGGCCCGCGCCCGATACGCCTCGATCGCCGCCGCGGCCACCGGCCCCGACCCCGCCACATCCAGCCGCGTCAGCACCGACGTCGCCTCCCGCAAAGCCTCCGCCAGCTCCCGCTCCGCCTCACCCAGCGACGGCACATCGGCCGGCGGCGCCTCCCGCACCGCGAGGCAGTGCCACACCACCTCGACATGCACATCACCCTCGGGCCCGGCCTCGTACACCTCCGGCACCAGCCCCAGCGCCGCCCCCTGACAGATCACCGCCTCCTCGGCCTCCAGCGCCCGCGCGTTGAACTCCGGCGGCCCGCTCAACCCCAGCGGATGCCCCGGCGCGGGCAGCGCCACCCGCAGCCCGGTCACCCCCAGCGCCCGCAACCGGCCCAGGGCGAGTGTGAGTCCGACGGGCGCGGACTCACCGGGCAGCCCCTCCACCCGGTGCACCGCGTCATCGCCGACGATGGCGAGCACGGCGTCGTCCGGAGAGACAAGTCCGGCCAAAAGGGCATTTCCCCAAGCGGCGAGGCGACCAGAGCGCGGTTCCGAGTGCATGCCCCCAGCCTAAGGACCGGACCGATGGAACGGCCCGCCCGGCCGGTGGCGTAGATTTCCTAGGAGGACCGTGCCCACCGGCGCGGCGGACCGAGCCACAGGCGTACGCGACAGCCGAGACCGGCCACACTGCAAGGGGAGACAACGCGCTCATGAGCGATGTTCTGGAGCTTCAGGACGTATCCGTGGTCCGTGAGGGCCGGGCTCTGGTGGACCAGGTCTCCTGGTCGGTCAAGGAGGGCGAGCGCTGGGTCATCCTCGGCCCCAACGGCGCCGGCAAGACCACCCTCCTGAATGTCGCGTCCAGCTACCTCTACCCCAGCAAGGGCACCGCCACCATCCTCGGCGAGACCCTCGGCACGCCCGGCACCGACGTCTTCGAGCTGCGCCCGCGCATCGGCATGGCGGGCATCGCCATGGCCGACAAGCTCCCCAAGCGCCAGACCGTCCTGCAGACCGTGCTGACGGCGGCGTACGGCATGACGGCCGGCTGGCAGGAGGAGTACGAGGAGATCGACGAGCAGCGCGCCCGCGCCTTCCTCGACCGCCTCGGCATGACCGACTACCTCGAGCGGAAGTTCGGCACCCTCTCCGAGGGCGAACGCAAGCGCACCCTCATCGCCCGAGCCCTGATGACCGACCCCGAGCTGCTCCTGCTCGACGAGCCCGCCGCCGGCCTCGACCTCGGCGGCCGCGAGGACCTGGTCCGCCGCCTCGGCCGGCTCGCCCGCGACCCCATCGCCCCCTCGATGATCATGGTCACCCACCATGTCGAGGAGATCGCCCCCGGCTTCACCCACGTCCTCATGATCCGTCAGGGCAAGGTCCTCGCCGCCGGCCCGATCGAGCTGGAACTGACCTCCCGCAACCTCTCCCACTGCTTCGGTCTTCCACTGGTCGTCGAGCAGGTCGGCGACCGCTGGACCGCACAGGGCCTTCCGCTCTCCTGAAGGTCCCCGAACACCCTTCCCCCTGCGCCCTGTCCGCGTCGCACGCGCGGCCCTACCATGACCATGTGGACATCGACGCGTGGGTATGGTGGCTCGTCGGCGCGGCAGCGCTCGGAATTCCGCTTGTGGTGACCGCCATGCCGGAGTTCGGCATGTTCGCGGTGGGCGCCGTGGCCGCCGCGGTCGTGGCCGGACTCGGCTTCGGCGCCGTCGCCCAGGTGCTCACCTTCGTCATCGTCTCGGTCGCCCTCATCGCGGTCGTACGCCCCATCGCCTACCGGCACCGCAACCAACAGCGGCCCGGACTCGCCACGGGCATCGACGCGTTGAAGGGCAAACAGGCCGTCGTCCTCGAACGGGTCGACGGCAGCGGCGGCCGCATCAAGCTCGCCGGGGAGATCTGGTCGGCACGAGCGCTCGACAGCGACCTGACCTACGAACCGGGCCAGCAGGTGGACGTCGTGGAGATCGAGGGCGCGACGGCGATCGTCATGTGACCGGCCACCACGGACACTTGGCGGAACTGCACGAACACACCCCCAAGGCACACGACGGTCTGTCAGACTCGACCAGCAAGATCTTCAACAGCCATAAGATCTTCCGAAAGCGCCGAGGCGGAGAAGGGTACGGGGAGCACGATGGAACCGGTCATCATCGTCTTGATCATTCTGGTGGTGTTGGTCTTCATCGCCCTGATCAAGACGATCCAGGTCATCCCACAGGCGAGCGCCGCCATCGTGGAGCGCTTCGGCCGCTACACGCGCACGTTGAACGCCGGCCTCAACATCGTCGTCCCGTTCATCGACACCATCCGCAACCGCATCGATCTGCGCGAACAGGTCGTACCGTTCCCGCCGCAGCCGGTGATCACCCAGGACAACCTGGTGGTCAACATCGACACGGTCATCTACTACCAGGTGACCGACGCCCGCGCCGCCACGTACGAAGTCGCCAGCTACATCCAGGCGATCGAGCAGCTGACGGTCACCACGCTCCGCAACATCATCGGCGGCATGGACCTCGAACGCACCCTGACCTCCCGCGAGGAGATCAACGCGGCCCTGCGCGGCGTCCTCGACGAGGCCACCGGCAAGTGGGGCATCCGCGTCAACCGCGTGGAACTGAAGGCGATCGAGCCCCCGACCTCCATCCAGGACTCGATGGAGAAGCAGATGCGCGCCGACCGTGACAAGCGCGCCGCCATCCTCACCGCCGAAGGCACGCGCCAGGCCGCCATCCTCACCGCCGAGGGCGAGAAGCAGTCCCAGATCCTGCGCGCCGAGGGTGAGGCCAAGGCCGCCGCCCTGCGCGCCGAGGGCGAGGCCCAGGCCGTCCGTACGGTCTTCGAGGCCATCCACGCCGGCGACCCCGACCAGAAGCTCCTCAGCTACCAGTACCTCCAGATGCTCCCCAAGATCGCCGAAGGCGACGCCAACAAGCTCTGGATCGTCCCCAGCGAGATCGGCGACGCCCTCAAGGGCCTCTCCGGCGCGATGGGCAACTTCGGCCCCCTGGGCGGCGGTTCGAACGGCGGCAACAGCGGCGGCGGCACGGAACGCCGGGAGAAGCCGTCGATCGACTGATCCATGGACCCTGCGTATGGCTGAGGCCCACCTCCAACGAGGTGGGCCTCAGCCATACCGCGCGGCGGCTACGCGGCGCTCTGCGCGAGCCAGTCCGGCAACGCGTTGAAGTCGTCCTGCGCCAGCGCCAGCAACATCGCGTCCTGCGGTGTCGGCTCGAACGGCTCCCTCAACAAGGTCATCCCCGCCTGCTCCGGAGTCCGGTCCGCCTTACGGTGGTTGTCCTCCGCGCAGGACGCCACCGTGTTCAACCAGGTGTCCTGACCCCCCTGCGCCCGCGGCACCACATGGTCCACGGTCGTCGCCCGCCGCCCGCAGTACGCGCACCGGTGCCGGTCCCTGACCAGCACACCCCGTCGCGACCACGGGGCTTGTCTTCGGAAAGGCACCCGTACGTATCTGCACAGCCTGATCACCCGGGGCACTGGTATGTCCACATCGGCGCCCCGCATACGCAGTTCGGGGTGGGCCTGCTCGACGACGGCCTTGTCCTGCAGCACCAGAACAACGGCCCGGTTCAACGTCACCGTGGACAGCGGCTCAAAACTCGCGTTGAGCACCAATGTGTCCCGCATACCAGCCCACCTCCCGTGTGCACCTGCCCACCCCCCGGCGGGCTTGGATCAACTCTGGACGGGCGCGCCGAGATGGACAACGCAATAAAAACTGCCCGCCTCTGATCACTTCCAAGACCAGAGACGGGCAAACGTTCAGTGAACGATGAGATGACTCATCCCTCAGCGGGATTCTCGTACTCTCCGATCAGCTGAGCGCGCGCGATCGCGTGGAACCGCAGATGGAAGCCGACCACGGCGGGTGAGGCGTCGGCATCCGGACCGAGCTTCTCCTGGTCCACCGCGTACACGGTGAAGACATACCGGTGCGGCCCGTCCCCGGGCGGCGGGGCGGCACCACCGAAGTCCTTCGACCCGTAGTCGTTGCGCGCGTGGACGGCCCCCTCCGGCAGCCCCTCGAACTTGCCACTGCCCGCACCCACCGGCAGCTCCGTCACGGAGGCCGGAATGTCGAACAGGACCCAGTGCCAGAACCCGCTGCCCGTGGGGGCGTCCGGGTCGTAGCAGGTCACGGCGAAGCTCTTCGTCTCCGGCGGGAAACCCTCCCAGCGCAGCTGCGGCGAGGTGTTCCCCTCCGCGTGGACCTGGGCGCTCTTCAGCGTCGCGCCCTCCTCGACGTCCTCGCTCGTCACCGTGAACGACGGCACGGGCGGATGGAAGTCGTGGGGGAGCGGCCGCCGCTTGAGCTCGGTCACCTCGGTACCTCCTGAATCGGTGAGTCCGGTACGGGCACGAGCCTAGAACCAGTTGCGCCTGCTGCCGACCTCGGACAGCCACTGGTTGAGGTACGCCGCCCAGTCGGTCGCGTGGTAGTCGTGCAGCCCCACCTGGAACGACCGGAAGGTGTCGCTGCCCTCGGTGAACAGCCCGCCCTTCTTGTCCATTTCGAGGACGACGTCCATGGCGGTGTCGTCGGCGACGAAGCTCAGCTCCACCTGGTTCAGACCGTGGTACTGCTGCGGCGGGAAGAACTCGATCTCCTGGTAGAACGGCAGCTTCTGACGCGTCCCCCGGATGTGCCCACGCTCCATGTCCGCGTTCTTGAAGCGGAAGCCCAGCCGTGTGAACGCGTCCAGGATCGCCTTCTGCGCCGGCAGCGGGTGCACATTGATCGGGTCCAGGTCGCCGGAGTCCACCGCCCGCGCGATCGCCAGCTCGGTGGTCACCCCGATGTTCATCCCGTGCAGCGCCTGACCGTCGATCATCGTGATCGGCGTCTCCCACGGGATCTCCAGCCCGAACGGCACCGCGTGCACCGCACCGGCCTGCAGCTGGAACGCCCCGCCCAGCGACACCTTGGTGAACTCGATGTCCTGCTTGAACTCGCCGTCCTGGCCCTCGACCTCCACCCGCGCCTGCAGCCCGACCGAGAGGCCCTGGATCTCCTGGTTCACGGACCCGCCCTGGACCCGCACCTCACCCTGGACGACACCGCCCGGCACGACGTTGACCTCCGTCAGCACCGTCTCGACCGAAGCCCCACCGGCCCCCAGGCTCGCAAGCAGCTTCTTGAACGCCATGACTCTCCCTCTACGACCTCTGCGAGTGGACCCTTGATCCCTACCAACGCGATCCGGCGGTGGCCGGTTCCGGGGCCACACCCTGGCAAGCCGAACGCCCCCTGACCACCCCGGCGCACCGAACAGACTGCACTACGCTCGGAGGGCATGATCGCGACCCCCGACCGTACGCCTCTCCCACGGGAGTTCTTCGACCGCCCCGTCCTGGAAGTCGCCCCCGACCTCCTCGGCCGCCTCCTCGTCCGTACGACCCCCGACGGTCCGATCACCCTCCGCCTCACCGAGGTCGAGGCATACGACGGCCAGAACGACCCCGGCTCCCACGCCTACCGGGGCCGCACCACCCGCAACAGCGTGATGTTCGGTCCGCCCGGACACGTGTACGTCTACTTCACCTACGGCATGTGGCACTGCATGAACCTGGTGTGCGGCCCCGCGGGCAGGGCGAGTGCGGTCCTGCTGCGCGCCGGCGAGATCGTCGAGGGCGCGGAGCTGGCACGCACCCGGCGACTCTCGGCCCGCAACGACAAGGAACTGGCCAAGGGCCCGGCCCGCCTGGCGACGGCCCTGGACGTGGACCGAGCCCTCGACGGCACGGATGCGTGCACGCCGGGCGACACCCCTTTGCGCGTCCTCACGGGCACGCCCGTACGCCCCCACCAGGTGAGCAGCGGGCCGCGCACCGGCGTCTCCGGCGACGGGGCCGTGCACCCCTGGCGCTACTGGATCGCCGACGACCCGACGGTGAGCCCGTACCGGGCCCATGTGCCCCGTCGCCGCAGAAGTTGACTCTGCCGGGGGAGGTGCGTAACGTAGCCCGAGCCGCTGAACCGGGTACGGCGATCGCCTGCAGCCGGAGCGGCCAACCCACTACCTACGACATCCCTCAGCGGGAGCGATTTCGGCGTGTCCGCATGCCCGAATTCGAACTCGCGGGACTCGATTATGAGTCCGCCGGGGAATCGGCTAACGTAGTGAATGTCGAAAGGCCGACGAGCGAAAGCGAGAAGGCCCAAGGCAATCCCGCCGACAGGGAATCGGATCGGAAAAGGATCTGATAGAGTCGGAAACGCAAGACCGAAGGGAAGCGCCCGGAGGAAAGCCCGAGAGGGTGAGTACGAAGGAAGCGT